>NZ_BPET01000001.1 GCF_019654915.1 Shewanella sp. MBTL60-007
CTAGGAATTTAATTCCTCTAAAGAGCCGTTCGAGACTAGGACGTTGATAGGTCAGGTGTGTAAGCGTTGTGAGGCGTTGAGCTAACTGATACTAATGACTCGTGAGGCTTAACCATACAACCCTGATGGGTTTTGTATGAGAGACTAATGTTTCTGACAAAATTAGAACTTACTCTGAAAAGAGTGGCACTTAATGTAGTGTGAACCCAATTTTTAAGACTTGCATAGCGAGTCCAGCTTTTCAAATTTACCAAATTTGTCTGGAAACCATAGAGCTGTGGTCCCACCTGAATCCATTCCGAACTCAGAAGTGAAACACAGTATCGCCGATGGTAGTGTGGGGTCTCCCCATGTGAGAGTAGGTCATTTCCAGGCGCTAATTAACGAGAAAGCCCGCTACGATGTAGCGGGCTTTTTTCGTTATTGCCTGGAAAGATGACCGAACGAACATGGGGAAGTAGAGAGTGCATGCGAAGCATGCTTCAAATCATGTGTACCCAGAGGGCATAATAAATAGTAGGGTGAAGCCCTTGTGCTTATCAAACGAAGTTTGATGCAAGGGGGAACGCGGAGAGCTTGCTCGAAGCTGGCCATTTCCAGGCGCCAAACTTTTCTCTAAAGATTGGCGAAAAAGCCCTAGCAAACAACGCTAGGGCTTTTTTCGTATATGCGCTGACCAAAATTGTTCCAGACAATTTAAGGCACTTCCTATATCCATATAGGTCGCGCGAAAAGAACGACTCCCGATGTCGCCCCGCCGCTGAGCGGGGCCAGAAACTGCATCCATGCGTTTCAGGCATTCGGCACATCCATGTGCCTTGCCTCCAGCTACGAAGGCAAGCTTCTCCGCGTTCACTCTTCACTTAAAGCAGAGGGGCTGAATACTGCGTATTCAAAGCGCCTCACTTTCACCCCCATGTGTTCGCTGCGCGAACCGAGTAGCTCATTTCCAGGCTTCAAATTAAGTGAGAAAGTACTTATCCTCGAATGCTATAGATGGGATTAGAGAGGAGTTGCGTTTGGGCGACACAAAAGTAATTAAGATTACCTAATCAATGTATCGTTACCGGTTAAGGTGACTTTTCTACTTAAGCACGTACGTGCAATACCTACCCCCGACGTCAACCCGCCGCTGAGCTTGGACAGAAACTGCATCCATGCGTTTCAGGCATTCGGCACATCTGACGTTTAGGACTAACAAATGCCTTGATGGCATGGATGCCAAGGAAAGGCCATGTGCCTTGCCCCCAGCTTCGTAACAAGTTACTCGCGCTTCAAAGCCCTTGAATGCGTTGCATCCAGAGCAGGGCTTCTTCGCCCCCATGTGTTCGCTACGCGAACCGAGTAGCTCATTTCCAGTCGCCAAATAACGAGAAAGGTGACCACTAGAACATGGGAAATAAAAAGCCCGAACGGAGTGAGGTTCAGTACCCATGTGGAGGTCGATAAATGTTCCTGACAATATCGACACTTCCGCCATCCGTGGCGGTCGCAGGGTGAAGCCCTTGTGCTTATCAAACGAAGTTTGATGTAAGGGGTGAACGCGGAGAGCTTGCTCGAAGCTGGCCATTTCTAGGCGCCTGTCTTACTGGTAAAGAGTAGTGAAGAAGCCACCTACTCTTATACGATAAAAGCATGTTGCTTTTTCTGTTACCCATCAATTTAAAGCCCAACTTTTATATTCATATCTTCATAGGTAAGCCGAATTTCTCCACCGTGAGGGGATAATAGAAGGAGTTTATGTTTAAAGGGGGAATAGGAGGGATTTAGTTCCTTTTTGATGAGGAGCAAAGATGGGAGTCGCTGCCGAGGAAGAATATAGCTAGAAGCGCTTATGGCTTTGTCTAAGCGTTATTTTCTAATGGAGTGATTTGACGGTGGCTGTAAGGAATAAAAAAGCCAGAGCGAGGCTCTGGCTTGTTAGATGTATGGCTTAAATTGGCTTACTTATCTTCTTTTAACCACTGAGCAGCGCGTTTCGCGAAGTAAGTTAGGATGCCATCTGCGCCTGCGCGCTTAAAGCAAAGTAATGATTCCATTACGATAGCCTTTTCTGCTAACCAACCGTTTTGAATTGCAGCCATATGCATGGCATATTCACCGCTTACTTGATAGGCAAAGGTTGGCACTGCAAGCTCAGTCTTAACGCGGTGCACGATATCAAGGTATGGCATGCCTGGTTTAACCATAACCATATCAGCACCTTCTTGAATATCTAAAGCCACTTCATGTAGTGCTTCATCGCTGTTAGCTGGGTCCATCTGGTAGCTGTGCTTATTGCCACCCTTTAGGTTGCCTGCTGAGCCTACTGCGTCACGGAAAGGACCGTAGTAGTTAGAAGAGTATTTAGCCGAATATGCCATGATTTGTGTATTGACGTGGCCAGCTTCTTCTAGAGCCTTACGAATAGCGCCAATGCGGCCATCCATCATATCTGAAGGAGCAACAATATCTGCTCCCGCTTCAGCGTGAGACAATGCTTGCTTGACTAAGATCTCTGTGGTGATGTCATTCATGATGTAGCCGGTTTCATCAATGATGCCGTCTTGACCATGGGTAGTAAATGGATCTAGTGCAACGTCTGTCATCACACCTAGCTGAGGGAATGCTTCCTTCAATGCGCGTACGGCACGTTGAGCCAGTGCGTCGGCATTGTAAGCTTCTTCAGCCATTAAGGTTTTTTTCTCAGCTGGAGTCACTGGGAATAATGCGATCAGTGGAATGCCAAGCTCTACTAGCTCTTCAGCTTCTTTTAGTAGTAGGTCAATTGAAAGACGTTCTACGCCTGGCATAGAAGCGACCTGTTCTGTGCGGTTGTTACCTTCTAAGACGAACATAGGGTAGATCAAGTCATTGACTGTTAGCTGATTTTCAGCCATTAGACGACGACTAAATTCATGTTTACGCATACGGCGCATTCTACGTTGTGGGTAGGCACTAGTAATAATATTCACATTTAGCTCCAGACGATGGTGATATTAATCTTGATCAGGGCAATATAGCTTTACTCGATTTCGCCCGTCATTCTTTGCTTGATAAAGTGCTTTATCTGCTTGTTCTAATAATAAAGTCGTGTGTTCTTCTGAGGTGATGATTTCACTGCTCACCCCAATACTAACCGTTAGAGGGATCTTATTTCCGCCCCAACTGATAGGTAGTTCGCTGATAACTTTTCTTATTGTCTCAGCTACTTGTTGCGCACCTATCTTATCAGTGTTGGGTAATATAATAGCAAACTCCTCCCCCCCAAAACGTGACACTAGATCGGTTGGTCGCTTTAAAATCTCTTTTAAGTTGTCGGCGATAACTCTTAATGCTTGGTCACCAGCTAGGTGTCCGTGGGAATCATTGATTAGTTTGAAGCGGTCTATATCCAGCATCAAAATTGAAAGGGGCGTCTGCTGTCGGCGGCTAATTCGTCCTTCGGCTAGAATACGTTTATCGAATGATGCACGATTTTTTACGCCCGTTAGACTGTCTACCCTTGTCTGCTCGGTGAGCTTTTGGTTCGCCTCATTAAGCTCTCTTAACGCAATCTCTAGCTCTAGGGTTCTCTCTTGCACCATTTTCGCTAGTTTTTCGCTCCCCCTAGCTTCAATGCGAAGTGCTTCCTCTTTGATCTCTTGGGCTTTCTTCGCTTGGAGTAGTGCATCTTTTTGTATTTGTAACTTAGCTAGGCGTTCATCGTTATATCGAATTGCCAGTAGCGCTGCCATAAAAATCACTTCGATGCTCAGCCCTATCATGAAGGGGGTTTTAGCTTGTAGATCCCAGTGAAGAAAGCCTAGATAGATAGCGCCAGATAAAAGTGCGCCTAGCATCATACCAGCCCAACCAATGGCAAATAGCTTTGCTAATTTATTACCTTTGAATGCTTGCGCTAGAGACATGTACATTAACATTACGCTAGATAACATGACCGCATAAATATTGAGCGTTAATGCGGTCGAGTAGTCGAGTAGTAGACCAATAAAAAGCAGTAGTACAGACATGGCGGCGCTGACGCGACAGAACCTAAGCATGGCTTGATTGTGGTATTTAAGGTGCATGACCTTTTCAGAGAATAAAAAGGCAAACATTATTGAAAGGCTTAGCAGTGCAGGCAGAGCAAACTCTTGCATGCGTGGCCACTCAGGCCAGAGAAACCTAAATGCTAGCCCATGTAGGCTGGCCACAAAAAGGGTTATGGAGAGAACATAGCCAGCATAATAGCTATAGCTGAATGAGTGTGATGTCACCGCAATCAATAAGCTAAAGATGCCAATCGCCATGAGTACACCAATTTGAAAACCATATAAGATTGAATGCCGCTCAGCATCCTGGTAGTAGGCATCGCTAGCCCACAAGGTTATCGGTAAACTGGATGTTCCGGATGTCTTGATTCGCAAGTAGAAGTGATGCGTATCTCCTAGCTTGCTGTTAAATGAGTACAGCAATTGGGTGCTTAAAATGGGTCTTCTGCTGAACGGGAAGCTATCTCCAGCCTGAAACTGGTTAAGCAATGTTGAGCCGTTAAAGTGATAAAATTCAATATAGTCGAGGTGTGGATTAGCGAGTGATAAGATCATTTCTCTTGGAACTCTCGCTTTTTGAGTTAATGAAAATTTTATCCAATAGGTTTTTTTTGCGATCCCTCTCATTTCCTTCGGATCGTATTTTTGCCATCTAAAAGGTGACGATGCCGCTACCTGGGTTATATTAGAAAGCTCATCGAACTGAGCAACGTATAACTGAGATGTCAGTTCAACTTTATCCGCGGTATGCTCATCAATAAGTAGCGGTTCTTTAGCTGCTGTGAGGCTGGAAAAGAACAATAGAGCTATAACCAACAGTAGATATTGGGCCTGCATTAATACTCTAAACCAAAAAACGTTCGGCTATTTTTATAGGTTACAGCTGAAAAGTCATCAATACTCTGTTTTCTAAGATCGGCAATATACTGAGCAATATAAGGGAGGTATTTAGGTTCATTTTTACTGGATTTGGGCTTTGGACGCATACTTCTGGGTAAGAGGTAAGGGCTGTCGGTCTCTATTAACAAGCGCTCATCAGGAATATAAGGAACTATTGAGGCTAGTTCTTGCCCTCTACGTTCATCACAGACCCAACCGGTGATCCCTAGATAAATGTCTTGCTCTAGGTAAGCATCGAGTGATTGTTTGTTCCCTGTAAAGCAATGCAATAAGGCTGCCGGTAGGTGTGGGCGGTATTCTGTTAAAATGGCTAAAAAATCCTCATGAGCATCGCGTTCGTGCATGAGTACCGGCATCTTTAGCTCAACAGCTAGAGCAAGTTGTTCTGCGAAGGCTTTGCGTTGCATGTCTCGAGGGGAGAAGTCTCGATTATAATCCAAACCACATTCACCTATGGCTAGGACGCAAGAAGATTGGGCTAAACTGCGGATCCGAGCCGCACTATCTGCTTTCCACTCGCTTGCGTGATGAGGGTGAACGCCAGCCGTACTATAGAGCTGTTCAGGAAATTGCTCACAGAGACCGATTGCTTGCTGACTCTCTTCTAGATGACTACCAATCACCACCATAGAAGTGACCGAATGTGCAGCTGCATCTTCTACTACACGGTGAATATCTTTTTCAAGCGAGCTGCCAATCAAGTTGACAGCTATATCCATATACTTAGGCATTACTTTAAGCGCTTTACTCTAATAGTTGTGTTGCGATCATCTAAGCCGAGCATGAATGAGCCAAGCGCTGCTTTCTCGATATAGACGGTTTGATCGGCCTTTAATCTATATGAGCGGCCGTCGGTTTGTTTCCAGACTTGGCCGTTAGTAAATTGGATTTTTAGCGCCCCATAGGCATCTTTGGAAACCTTACTTACATTTAAGTAGATCTTATTGATCTCCTCATCTTCGCTCTTTTTAACTTTGCCAAACTCATCTTGAGAGCTGCCCGTCGTAGAAACGACAGCTGTGCTTGATGTGGCGACCGAAACTGTTTCGGTCGCAGGGAGCGTCTTTGTAACGGTGCTATTTGGTTGAAGAGACTGCGCTAGGTTGTCATAACAAATTAAGCGCTCAAGTTTATCTTCTATAGAGGCGCACTTGGCTAACTGCGTTTCGATCGATGCATATGCACTACTGGAGAGCATTAAAGATGCCGTTGTGAGTATTAATAGCTGTGCTTTCATCAAAAATAACTTCCTTTTACTCTATAGATAGACTCACACTGATTTTACATTTTATTCGGATAATTGAAACACAAATGTGATGGGGTAATGGGGGGAGGCTGAAAACAAAAAAGGTATTATCTACGTCTTTTATTACGAGATAATACCTTTTAGATACGCGCTTATTTAGTCAGTGTGCTAAGACTCAGATTTTTCCTGCTCAATATCATCTTCATCTTCATCTTCATCTGGTTTGCTGTAAAAACGCGCCGCAAATAATCCACCTTCAAACAGGATAAGCATCGGAATTGCTAACATTGTTTGAGAGATGATGTCTGGTGGTGTCAGTAGCATACCGATGACAAATGCGCCGACCACAATATAGGGTCGCTTTTCTTTTAGCTCTTCTGGTGTCGTTACACCGGCCCAACATAACAGAATTACTGCCACAGGGATTTCAAAGGCTAAACCAAATGCAAAGAACAGTTTGAGAATAAAATTCAAATAACTGCTGATGTCAGTAGCAACTTCAACACCATCAGGCGCTACGCTAGTAAAGAATCCAAAGACTACAGGGAAAACAATATAATAGGCGAAGGCAATACCTAGATAGAACAGTAACGTGCTGCTCGCTAGCAGAGGCATAACCAAGCGCTTCTCATGCTTATATAGACCTGGCGCGACAAATGACCACACTTGATAAAGAACGTAAGGCACTGCTATGAAAAACGACAGTACTAAGGTCAATTTAAATGGGGCAAAAAATGGCGCTGCAACATCGGTTGCAATCATACTGCTTGATTCTGGCAAAGCCTGCATCAAGGGTGTGGCCATATAATGGTAAATATCGTTGGCCCAATATACCAAGCAGATAAACACCAAAAGAACACTACCAATTGCTCGCAGTAACTTAGTGCGTAACTCAAGCAGGTGGCTGATTAATGGCTGCTGTTGTGACATGGACTACCCGTTAGGTTTGTCTGAATTAGCACTCGTTGTCGAACTTGTCTCTGCAGTCGGGGTTTCTTTGGCTGGAGTATCCTTAGCCGCAGGAACGTCTTCTACTTGATAAGGACGATTAACGGATTGAGCCGCTTCTTTTAATTGATCGATTGAATCCTGTAACTCTGGAGAGAGGTTCTTTAAACCCTGACTCTCTGCATTTTTCAAATCAGAGTGCAGTTGCTCAATCTTAAGCTCCTGCTCTAATTCGTCTTTTACCGAGTTAGCCATTTTTTTCATGGCGCGGATCCAGCTAGAAATTGAGCGCACCGCAGTTGGGAGTCTTTCAGGGCCAAGTACAACTAGGCCCAAGATCCCAATCAGCAGCAACTCCATAAAGCCGATACCGTCGAACATAGTCGATTACGCCTGTTCTTTGCCCTTAGACTCAGCCTTTTTCTCGGCTGTCTCTGCAACTTTTGCAGTGTCTGTCACTTTTGCAGTGTCAGCAGCTGGCTTGTCAGTCGCGTTTTCTTCTATAGCCTTCTTCTCTTCTTCAGAAGACATGGCGTTCTTAAAGCCCTTAACTGCACCACCTAAATCGCCGCCTAGTGAACGTAACTTCTTAGTTCCAAACAATAATACGACAATTAAAGCAATGATAAGAAGTTGCCAAATACTAATGCCACCCATGGATGAATCCTCTTAATTAGATTACTGGTTCTATTATGAACCTTTAGTTATTTAGGTCTAGCTAAAATTTGCGATTCTTTGGTCTTGATCGCCATCCCAGCACCCACAGAGTGATGCCTATGCCAATACTGCCATAAGAGGGCCATAGTGTAGCGCCTTGGTTTAACAAAATAGTGCCACAGATCACTAAAACAGCCGATGTAATCAAAAGATAGTTACTTTTATGCGCTTTTTGCTGATGTTTGAGATATCGATCTAACAATTTATTTTGATTTTTAGATAGGTCGCGGCCCATTTTTAAATTGTCATAGATAAGTTCGGGTAACTCAGGCAATTGTTCGGTCCAATATGGCAGTTTTTGTTTAACTTTTGCTGCCATTACCTTGGGGCCGACCTGTTCAGACATCCACTGCTCAAGAAAAGGTTTAGCTGTCTGCCATAAATCGAGTTGAGGATAGAGCTGACGTCCTAGCCCTTCGATGTAAAGTAGTGTTTTCTCTAGTAAAACTAATTGCGGTTGCACAACCATATCGAAACGGCGGGCAGTTCTAAATAGTTCTAGCAAGACGTGACCAAATGAGATCTCATCCAGCGGTTTATTAAACATTGGCTCGCAAACCACCTTTACCGCTTGCTCAAAAGCGCCAACATCCGTTTCAGGGCTAACCCAGCCCGATTCTATGTAGAGTTGAGCAATACGACGATAGTCACGATTAAAGAAGGCTAGGAAGTTTTCGGCTAAGTAGCGTTTATCTTCTTCGGTTAGCGTTCCCATAATGCCGCAATCCAAACCTATATAGAAAGGATCGTTAGGATGCTCTCTGCTAACAAAGACATTGCCGGGGTGCATATCTGCATGGAAGAAGTTATCGCGGAAAACTTGAGTGAAGAACAGTTCAACTCCGCGTTCAGCGAGTAGTTTAAGGTTGGTGCCTTGGGCTTCTAATGCCACTTTATCCGATACGGGAATACCATCGATACGTTCCATAACGATGAGGCGCGTAAAGCACAACTCTTCGTACATATAGGGGATATAGAGTGCGTTAGAATCTATGAAGTTATTGCGTAGCTTGATGGCATTTAGTGCTTCAAGCTTTAAATTTAGTTCGCCTTCGATAGTGGTGCGGTAATCCTCGACAACCTCAGCTGGACGTAAACGATTGTTGGCACCGAGTAGAGTCTCAAGAAAGTCAGCGGCTTGAGACATAAGCAGAAGGTCTGCATGCACCTTTTGCTCAACATCAGGGCGTAATACTTTGAGTACAACAGCGGCGCCATTAGATTTCAGCGTAGCAGTATGGACCTGGGAGATTGAGGCCGAAGCCAGCGGTGTGTTATCAAAATCATCGAAGTAAGTTTCGATGGGAGCGCCAAGCTCGGCTTCAATTGAAGCTCTAGCAATCGCAGAATCAAAGGGAGGCACCCGATCTTGCAGCATCGCCAACTCTTCCGCCCACTCATCTGACAGCAGATCTCTACGGGTTGATAGCATCTGGCCAAACTTGATGTAAACCGGACCAAGCTCTTGCATCGCAAGCTTGAGGCGCTCGCCACCGACTTTGTCTTTATGTTGATTTCGCAGCCAAAAGAAGCAATACCTTAGTAGTTTGAAGTACCAAGGCGTTAACTTAGAGGGAATTAAATCATCTAGCCCGTAGTGCAATGCAATACGGATTACGTGATAAGCGCGCCTGATACTTTTTACTGTCATGGTTTGGTTTTTACCCTATTGATAAGCTGGTCTATCCGTATCGCAGTCGCCTCCACATCGGCGCTGAGGTCTTCGATTCTATCACTTAAATGGATAAATTCGAGCTTGTGAGGAGCAAGTCGATACTCCTCGGTCGCAAGTTGACCTAGATGTGAGCGAGTCTTGAACAGTACACCCTTTACATCCCGCTTGGCTTGTTTAAAGCCTTGATGAATAAAGTGCGTGGGTGCATCACCAATATAGTGTGAAAGGGGCTCTGCAAAGTCTACTTCAACCTGTTGCATATAGTGGCTGAATGTCTGTAACAGGTTTAAATCCCCCTCGAGACTGAGTTTATCTTGTTTGATAAGTTCAGTGAGGTTTGCGCCCTCTGTCAGTTGGTAGAGGGTGGTGGCATCGGCATTCACTTTAGTGGTGACTTCGCCTTCGTAGCGAGAGAGTACGAGGATCTCTTTTGAAAATAGAAAGTACAGCGGCCAGTTAAGTTGTGATAGCTGGATGCATAGCACTTTGCCATGAATGCTACGTAAGTTAGCGTATTCTTCAGGAGTTTGAGAGATCAGCTTGTTTAAGCTGATCTCTATCGCGGCGCAGGCCAATAATGACAAGTCACGAGACATAGTGAGTCCTATCAGAATTTATAGCCCTTATGTAAGGCAACAATACCGTCAGTCATATTGGTGTAGTTGACCTGCTCAAAGCCGGCATTTTCCATCATCTGCTTCAAAGTCTCTTGATCAGGATGCATGCGGATTGACTCAGCTAGATACTCGTAGCTGTCAGCATCTTGAGTGATTAGAGAACCCATCTTTGGTAGCACTTTGAAGCTATAAATGTCATAAACCTTGCGCATGATTTCGTGCTGCGGCTTTGAGAATTCAAGTACAAGTAACTTTCCACCTGGCTTTAGTACTCGTAGCATAGAAGCGATTGCAGCATCTTTATCGGTCACATTTCGTAGACCAAAAGCGATGGTGATGATATCAAAGTGGTTGTCTGGAAACGGCAGTGCTTCAGCGTTAGCTTGAACGTAATTGACGTTACCAACAATGCCTTTGTCACGTAGTTTTTCACGACCGACCTTAAGCATTGAATCATTAATGTCGGCTAAGGTTACCTGGCCTGTTTCGCCAACGATGCGAGAAAACTTAGCCGTTAAATCACCAGTGCCGCCAGCGAGATCCAATACTTTCATGCCTGGACGTGCACCTGCACTTTCGATAGTGAATCGCTTCCACATGCGGTGGATACCGAAAGACATAACGTCATTCATGATGTCGTACTTTGCCGCGACAGAATGGAATACGCCAGCAACCAAGTCGGCTTTCTTTTCGGCTTCTACTGTTTTATAACCGAAGTGAGTGCTGTTTGAAGTGTCCTCTGACATCTATCTGTTCCTATACGTTAACAATGAAATTGTTGCGATTGTAAGTCATCAAAGTGAATTGCTGAATCTTTCATCTATCACTCTGTGACGCATGTTAGCTATCGGCTGACCAATAATAAGAAAATGCGCGTTAGCGCAGCCTATCGAAAAATTGACAGCGCATTACACCACAATATCTATCAATGTTGAATAATTATTACTAGCTACAGTGCATTAATACGTCCACTGATGTAGGAGTAGATCAATTCACTGATGCTTTGGCCTGTTTCACGGTGTCCCGCTGCAGTGCCGGCAACATGACAGCTAGGTGCGGCTTCAGCTAAGTGCAGGTACGCAGTTGGGCAATGTTTAGCTATGTAGCTGACATAGAACAGGGCATCGAGTAGGGGGACTCCAGCCGCTGTAGAAGCGCTGCTTGGCATATTGGTTATGGCGTCGAGATCAAGCTCTATAGCGACGGGGAGTTGGGTATTGTTTAAAGCATCGGAGATGTTTTTTACTGCAGTCTCGACACTGAGCTCTCGTCGAACCCAAATTTGCTGCAAGCTATGCCAGTGGCCGCCAAACACTTTTAGTTGCTCTAATGTCGCTTCGCTATTTTTAAGTTCGTGTAAACCCAGAACATGATAGTAGCCTAGTGCGCCTGAGGCAGCGGCATAACTAAAACCGTTACCACTATGGCGACCTTCCTTTGGTCTAAAATCGGAATGAGGGTCGAGGTTGACCGCGGCAATGGGGCGCTTAAGCCCAGCTTTTGCTGCCATCAGTAAACCGTAAGCGTTATTGTGGCCACCACCGATGACGATAGGCTCAAGCCCTGCACTAAATACTGCTGTGAGCAGTTCTATCACTCGCAGATCTAATTGTTCGACCCTGTTTCTTAATGACTCCGGGCTCGCATTAGGAGGAAGCTGCAGGTCTTGGGTATCGACTTGTCCTAGCACTAGGCATTGCTCGCCGCTTAAGAACCGGTTCGATTGCAAGTTGAGAAACTGTGCCATAGCGCTATCAAAAGCGTCATCGGCACCGCCACGGCCTAAGTTAGCGCGAGGACCTATATCTTCGCCTATCCCTATGATCACAAAGCGAGCACCATTGGCTTTTGCGTGAGCTAGATTCGCGCTTAGGTTCAGCGAAACGTCTGCTAGCTGAACGACTTCTCCAAGCTTGACCTCACCCTCTCGGGTATTGATTAGACTTGATAGTTTAGTGGTGCTGAAGAGGCTTAAATACTGCATCTTGTTATTCTTATTTTGAGCTTATCATTTAGCCTCTAGTTTAAGCGCTTAAATTTTGGCTGCAAGCCCAGCTTGTTTAGGATATAAAAAAGCCAGTCACTTAGGACTGGCTCTGATTCATTTGCTTTGGCAAAGGCTGCTAGTCAATGTCTAGCGGCTCTGGTGACAAAATGATACCCGTGTTATCAGCATAGACGTGATCGCCTGGTAAGAAAGTTACACCACCAAAGTTTACAGGGATCTCAAGCTCACCAACGGCATTACTATCGGCGCCGACTGGAATAGAGGCTAATGCTTGGATACCGATATCTAGATCTTCTAATGCATCGACATCGCGCACTGAACCGTAAATGATGATGCCTTCCCAGTTATTCGCAACAGCAGCTTCTGCAATGGTAGAGTCAAGTAGTGCACGGCGCAGTGAGCCACCGCCATCGACAAGTAGTACTTTCCCCTCTCCATCTTCCTGAAGTGCATCAATGATAAGGCCATTGTCTTCAAAGCATTTGACGGTGCTTATAGAGCCACCGAAAGAGTTACAACCACCATAATTGCTGAACATGGGTTCGACAACATCAACGACATCGATATAAGTGTCACAAAGTTCTGAGGTGTTGTATTCCATAAGAACACTCCTGATAGATAGAGATGCTCAGAAGTCCGAGCAAACAAGTAGTTGCACTCAGTATATAAGGGATTCTTAAAAAGAAAAGTGTTATCAATCACGCAATTGTCTATAAAGACGGCGTTCGCATAGGTTGTGGTAATATTTCTCCTTGCTGGTTAAAAAAACATCCAAAATATGATTCAGGTCATTATATGACGTTTTTTTATTACAGTTGGTCATCTTTTTTGTTAGCATGTCATCAGATAATTTAACTTAAACTCAAATTTTGAGCCGCTTTAGGGGCACGGATCCCCCGATTAGCATAGGGAAGGCATAGGGCCTAATAGAAGGTGCCTTATGGAAGCTGTTAATACTATTGAAATCATCGGTTATTCTGCATCAGTGATGGTTGCGATTTCACTTATGATGAAAGACATTATCTGGCTAAGATGTCTAAACTTTACCGGTTGTGCATTGTTTGTCATTTATGGTGCATCTATTGAAGCTTGGCCTGTTGCGGGGATGAATGCATTTGTTGCCTGCATCAACGTTTATCATTTGCTTAAGCTATATCGTAACCGCAACAACCCACAACTCGCCTCAGAATAATATCTGCAGAACTCCAGCCTGATCTTCCATTATTCAGGCTGGATACACCTACTCGTAATCCTAGCCGAGCTAATTTTACACTTCGAGAATCTCTGACGTATCATCACTCTGATGTCATAAAACTTTAGATAAGTTGTCACTTGTGTGTCATGGAGCTTCCATAGCCTTACAGTCATAGTAACTGGGAGGTTGCGATGACTTCGATAAATTCGTTTGATCAGAACTTGTATCGCTTAGTTGTGCGCAAGGGGCGAGAACATGGCCTCGAGAAGTTGGCTCTTTCTGTGTCAGCTTCGGGTAATGGTTCGCTATATTTGTATCTTGCAGTGCTGTTTCTAATATTTGATGACAAAGGCGAATCACTGCTTTATTCCATGCTTGCAGGGTTTATTGTTGAGCTGCCTCTCTACCTGTTACTAAAGAATATTATTCGCCGTCCGCGCCCCTGTCATGCGTTAGCCGATGGCGTGGCGAGTTTTGAGCCTGCGGATAAATTCAGTCTACCTTCTGGTCATACAGCCGCTGCCTTTGTGATGGCGACCAGTATTTATCTCATCTACCCAGCGCTTATTTATGTTGCCGTCACTTGGGCATTTGCTATCGGTCTTTCTCGGGTGGTGTTGGGTGTGCATTACCCAATGGATATTTTCGCAGGATCTGTACTTGGAGTGACTGCGGTTATTGTTGGTCAGCAAATTACTTAGGAGGTCAGCTTGCGAATTCTTTATGGGGTTCAAGGTACGGGAAATGGCCATCTCAGTCGGGCAAGAGTGATGGCTAAAGCGCTACAGCGTCAGGGCGTAGATGTTGATTTTTTCTTTTCTGGTCGTTCACCTGAGCATTTTTTTGATATGCAGTGTTTTGGTCAATATCGGGTGCAATCTGGGTTAACTTTTGCCACTGAAAATGGTCGCGTAAGTGTGGCAAAAACTGCAAAAGACAATGCTTGGTTAGGCTTTATCAAGGATGTTAAGCGCTTGGATTTAAGCGGCTACGATCTGCTGTTAAATGATTTTGAACCGGTATCGGCTTGGGCTGCTAAAAACCAAGGGGTTCCGTCAATCGGTATCAGTCACCAAGCCGCGTTGAAATATGCAGTGCCTAAGGTAGGTGATAACTGGTTGAGTGACTTCATGTTAAGTTATTTCGCCCCCGTGGATATAGCGCTTGGCTGCCATTGGCATCACTTTGGCTTTCCAATTTTGCCGCCTTTTGTTGAGGTCGATAAAGTTGAACAACAAATAACCCATCAGATCCTAGTTTATCTCCCATTTGAGTCGGCAGATGAAATTGTTGAGTTTTTAGCTCCCTTCGCTAACTACACCTTCTTGGTTTATCACGCATGTAAACCCTCCACAGTACTACCTGAACATATTCGCTGGCATGGATTCGATAGGGTGGGGTTTAAGAGGGAGATGGCGAGCTGCGGTGGAGTCATTGGTAATGCGGGATTCGAGTTGTCTAGTGAGGCGCTAACATTGGGTAAAAAATTGCTCATTAAACCCTTACTTGGACAGTTTGAGCAGCTATCAAATGTGGCTGCACTAGAATTGCTTGGCGCTGCCGAGTGCATGAAAATGAGTTTAGATCCCCAAGCATTACGACGCTGGTTAAAAGCGCCTATGCCCGAGGCTATTCATTATCCAGAGGTGGGAGATGCATTGGTGTCCTGGTTACTTCGAGGGGATTGGAGTCGGCCAGAGGGCTTATGCCAATCTCTTTGGCAAGAGGTGTGCTTACCGACGAGTTGGCAGAAAAAAAGCCCTTAGAAGAGGGAAAGGGCGAATGGTAAGCCGAGCCTCACTCGCGCTTTAGAATTAAGCTGACTAAAGGCGTATAATTAACTTATCTATGTCGATTTTAGTTAATTCAATACCAGTATGCAGTTAAAACCACTCGCAAAAGGACGCTTTCACTCATTATGGCAGCAAGAGCATGATGCTATTGAGCAGATCATGCGAGAGTGTATCACCGAGACCAAGACAGTCTCGGCGCAGCATAAGTTGATGCGGCAAGGGCAGCAGGTGAATGCGCTTATCTTAGTGCATCATGGCCGTATTTCCATGGGATATACGGCGAGAAATGGTCGTAGCTTTCAGTTGGGTACAATGACCTGCGACTCGCAATTATTTGGTGAGATGGAGTTCTTTACCGATTATTTGTGCCAGCTCGATATCATTGCTGAAGAGCCGTTGGAGTTCTCCATTATCAATGGCGAAAAATTGCAGCAAGCATTGGTTAAGACACCGAAGTTTGCGCTGTTTTTTGCTAGCGCCATCGCAATCGACTACCAAGATACGGTAGATATATTTACCCGTCGAATGTTATATCCCATCGCATATAACATCGCCTACGATCTTTATCATCAGTATTTAAATGACCAGCCAGTAGAAGGCTTCACTAAGTGCTATTTAGAGGCCGAGCGCTTCGCGACCACCGATAGGGTTTATCGCCGCGCAGTAAAAAAACTCGAAGATCTTAATCTCATTAAGCGGGAAAGAGAGGGGCTGGTAATTTGTGATATTGAGGGATTAAAAGCCTTTATTGAATAGCTCCAACCCTTACTCAGGCTTGGAGCTATTCCATCATTACAGCGGGTACTTAAGCAGTCTGTAATGTTTGCACCAGTTTTTGGCGATTAGATAACAATAGCATAAGGATGATTAATCCATAGAGCACTGGAATAGCATACATCACAGTTTGTAGGCCGATGATGCTTTCAAACAGTGAGCTGATTGCCGGGCTAAACATCGCGCCAGCACTACCACTGATCAAGATATAAGACACATTACGGCTACTGGCACTTTTCACAAATGATACACCGTAAGCTATAAAGGCGTTATAAAGCGCGGCGCAGGCAAAGCCGTAACCATAGGTTAAGTAGCCAATCCAGTTTAGGTTTTCAGTGGTAACAATAAGAGTGGTGATGGCGAAAGCCAGAGAGATCACCCCCATCAGGAAGTGCTGGATTTTAACTCGGGTAACAATCACGGTAGAAACGAGTGCACCTACTAGTGCCGCAGACCAGTATTGAGTGATGATGTTACCTGCATCTTCAAATGGAATGTCGAACTTAGTCTTAACGAACATGGGAGCCCAAGTCAGGAAAGTGTACAGGGCTAGCATGCCTAAAAATAGACCTAAGCCACCGCTGATGATGCCAAAATTCCACTCTGACTTTTCATCAGCTTGTTCACTGTTGCCCTTGGCTTCACAGAGCTCAAAGTTGGTAGCCAGTGCAATTGCTGCCGTTGCGAGTGCAACAATACCGACAGCTAGGTAGCTGTAGCTCCAAGAAAGTGCATTACTGAGGGCATAAGTGGTGATTAACGGAAATACAACGCCAGCCACGTTAAAGGTCGCATCTTGAACCACTAACAAGGTGCTTTGAATTTTGTCTTTCCACACCGAAACCACAATGGTACCCGCGATGCAAAGACCGATACCACCACATAGGCCAATTACCGTCATAGCTATCATGACGACGCTTAGGGAGCTGGTGAAGTGCAGCGCAGCGGCGCTTAGTGCAATACTGATGTAGCTCAATAGGGTAATGCGTTTGACGCCAATTCTTTCAATTAAGAAGAAGGCGGCAATGGTACCGGCTAGGGCACCGCCATTGAGCAGTGAGAATATAGAGGCCACTTCATTGACGTTTGCTGAGAACTTTTCGCTGATAGGTTCAATGAGCATACCGAACTGGGTTGCAAAGCCTGCCATGACGAAGTTGGCGAGGAAGCTGAGCAAGGTTAAGGATATTTTGTTTTTCATCATCTGTTCCTAATTTTGCCGTATCACGAGCTAAAACTAATCACTAATATAAAAAGTAAGCCGCTGGAAGAGAGACTTCGAGCGGCTTATTTAGTCTTACTGACAGGCTGTTTCTAATGCCAGCTCAATCATCTGATTAAAGGTTAACTGACGAGCCTCTGCACTGGTCTCTTCGCCAGTTAAGCAATGATCCGATACAGTAAGGATAGCGAGCGATTCGAAGCCCTTGTGGTGAGCGAGACCGTATAGACCAGCCACTTCCATATCCACGCCTAACACGCCAAAGCGCTCAAGTGCAGGGATCATATCTTCGTCTGGGTCGTAATACATATCACCGCTAAACACGTTACCGACTTTTACGTTGATCTGCTTTTGCTGTGCAATCATGTAAGCTTTATGCAGTAGGTCGAAGGTGGCTGATGTTGCCATCTGGTAGCCGCTGCTGCGCTTAGCATTGGTTGGAGAGTCTGTGCCTGCAGCCTGAGCTAAGATCACATCGTTAATTTTTACGTCATGCTGGGTGGCACCTAGGCTGCCGACACGTATGATGCGCTTTACACCAAAATCAGCTACAAGCTCGTGGGCGTATAAAACCATAGAAGGAATACCCATACCATGGCCCATCACCGAGATGCGCTGACCTTTATAGAAGCCGGTATAACCAAGCATATTACGAATGTTGGTGACTTCTACCGCATCTTCTAGGAAGTTTTCAGCGATGTATTTTGCGCGAAGCGGGTCGCCAGGCATGATGATAGTTTCAGCGAAATCGCCTGCTTTGCCATTGATATGTGCAGTCATGAGTAATCCTCTTTTTTAATTACGTCAGATAGTAATTGCCTGCGGGAAATGCAGAGAGGACATAAGTCCGCATTGAGCGATATACGTGCAGTTTTTCTGAGGAGTTCACAAAAGCTAGGCTTTAAAAATCGTGATACACAGTGAACGGTTGGCTCAGATTTATCGAGGAAATAGGGAGGCTGTAGCAGGGGAACAGTTAAGATCGCCATGATGGCGGCGATCTTAATGCGTTTGAAGCGAGTTACTTGTGGTACTTCACGGCCATATCGATTAATGGTTCGCGACTGGCTTTTGCTGCACGTAGGCGGGCAAGATACTTCTCCCACAGATCGACTTGATGAGTCGCGAGATCATGTAGGACTTTCCAAGAAAACAGACCTGTATCGTGGCCATCATCGAAGACGATTTTTACCGCATAGTTACCGACAGGTTCAATGGCTGTGATATTGACGTTTTTCTTGTGAGTGACCAGTACCGGGTTGCCGTGGCCATGCACTTCTGCTGAGGGCGAATAAACTCGTAGCATTTCACAGCTCAACTGGTGAACCTCACCGTTATCGAAGGTCATCTCAAGTTGGCGAGATTTACGTTTTAGCTTTAACGCCGAAACATTGGGCGTGTTGTTATCTTGAGTCATCTATTAACCGATATGATTTTAACAAGTATTAGAAACACAATAGCGGTTAAGCACAAAGTTGTCCTTAACCGCTATCACTAATTTAGCCATTATTTGGCAACGAAAGTAAGCAGTGCTTAAAGAATAAAGCGGCTTAAATCTTCGTCTTGTACCAAGTTGTCTAAGTGCGCCTTAACATACTCGGCATCAATCACAGACACTGAGCCTGATTTGTCAGAAGCCTCAAAAGAAAGCTCTTCCATCAAGCGTTCCATGACAGTGTGTAGACGACGAGCACCGATGTTTTCTGTGCGCTCGTTTACCTGCCAAGCGGCTTCGGCAATGCTGTCGATACCGTCTTCGGTAAACTCAACCGTCACGCCTTCGGTTGCCATCAAGGCGATATACTGCTCAGTCAGTGATGCATGTGGCTCAGTCAAAATACGCTTAAAATCACCTGCAGATAGTGCATCTAACTCGACGCGGATCGGTAGGCGGCCTTGAAGCTCTGGAATGAGATCCGATGGCTTAGACATCTGAAATGCACCAGAGGCGATAAACAGGATATGGTCAGTTTTAACCATGCCGTGTTTGGTGTTAACCGTACAACCTTCAACTAGAGGCAGTAGATCGCGCTGTACACCTTCACGAGAAACGTCTGGGCCAGATGACTCACCACGCTTACAGATCTTATCGATCTCATCTAAGAACACGATACCGTGCTGCTCAACTAATTCGATAGCTTGCTCTTTCAAGTCTTCTTGATTAACTAGCTTAGAGGCTTCTTCCTCGATCAATAGCTTATAAGCTTCCTTGATTGGCATCTTACGGCGCTTGCTAGCACCCGGTCCCATGTTTTGGAACATGCTCTGTAGCTGGTTAGTCATCTCTTCCATGCCAGGAGGAGACATGATTTCGATGCCAACTTGCGGTGCCGCAATATCGATTTCGATTTCTTTATCGTCTAGTTGGCCTTCGCGAAGTTTTTTACGGAAGATTTGGCGAGTCGCGCTATCATCGGCTTTCTCGTTGTCCCAATCTTCTTTAGGTTTAGGTAGCAAAGCATCTAAAATTCGCTCTTCTGCCGCTTCTTCGGCGCGGAATTTACACTTTTTAATCTGCTCTTCACGGGTCAGCTTGATGGCAGAGTCAGTTAGATCGCGAATGATCTGCTCAACTTCCTTACCGACATAGCCAACTTCGGTGAACTTAGTCGCTTCAACCTTGATGAAAGGCGCTTTTGCAAGGCGGGCTAGACGGCGAGCTATCTCGGTCTTACCTACACCCGTTGGGCCAATCATTAGGATATTCTTTGGCGTCACTTCTTGGCGTAAGTCAGCGGCAAGCTGCATACGACGCCAGCGATTACGCAGTGCAATAGCAACAGAACGCTTAGCTTTTTGCTGGCCAATAATGTGACTGTCTAGCTCATGAACAATTTCACGTGGTGTCATCTCAGACATAATCTTTCCTCATGCTTTACAGCATTGTCGACCAAGCGCGGGCGCTTAGTACTTTAATTCTTCAATAGTTTTAAACTGGTTGGTGAATACACAGATATCACCTGCGATTGTCAGCGACTTTTCGGCGATTTCAAGAGCACTTAAGTCTGTGTTTTCTAAAAGTGCGGTCGCGGCTGACTGGGCAAAGTTGCCACCAGAACCAATAGCGATAAGGTCATTTTCAGGCTGAACAACATCACCATTACCGGTAATGATTAATGAAGATTCGGCATCGGCCACCGCAAGCAGGGCTTCAAGCTTGCGCAGTACTTTATCTGAGCGCCAGTCTTTAGCCATTTCAACGGCGGCACGCATAAGGTGACCTTGGTGCATTTCGAGTTTAGCTTCGAAACGCTCGAATAGGGTGAATGCATCGGCTGTACCGCCAGCAAAGCCCGCAAGTACCTTGTTGTGGTACAAGCGACGAACTTTTCTAGCATTGCCTTTCATAACGGTATTACCGAGAGAAACTTGGCCATCACCAGCGATAACAACTTGGTTATTTCGGCGTACTGATACGATTGTGGTCACAATAAATCCTCTTCTCTAGCCAGAGGCGTTATGCCTTCTGGTTGACGATAATAGAGATATGGGGATGCTGATTTGAATATCAAGGGGTGTATCGTGGCCAGCCATAAAAAAACGCTGCACAGGGCAGCGTTTTGTTTGAGACGAGTTTATTTAACCTTCCCAGAACCAGATCTGACAGCCGTTGGTGCCGCCATTTTGTAAGATATGACGCTGTCTTTCGGCATCACGTTTCTTATCGTAAGGTCCTAGTACGACTTTATACCAGATCCCGCTGCTACCTTTGACTTTACGCACCTGAGCTTCTAAGCCTTGGAAAGCGATAATCGCTTTTAGCTCATTGGCCTGAGACTCTTTTCTAAATGAGCCACACTGCATCTGGTAAGGACGCTTAGGTTTGTCAGAGGTGTCAGGAATATCGACTTCAACCTTCTTGTTTTCCAGCTCTTCAAGATAGGTCCACTCCTCTTTAGGTACTGGAGGCAGTGCATCAGGATCTTTCTTGACAGGCTTTTTCTTTGGCTGCTCGACAACAGCAGGAGCAGGCGCTGGCTCGTCACTGGAACTTAGAGTCCACAGCAAATAGCCAAAACCGCCTAAGCCTGTAAGCGTGATAAGCAACAGCAGAATAGGGAAACGCTTAGGCGCGCTCCCTTTTGAGCTCTTTTTGCGAGCGCTGTTCTTACCTTTTCGAGCAGGCTTTCGGTTTGCATAATCACGATTTGTCATGGGTTAAAGGTTACATCCGTTCTAACGTTTCAACACCAAGAAGGTTCAGGCCTTGCTTCAAGGTCTTAGCGGTTAGCTGAGACAATAGCAGGCGGCTCTTTTTCAACTCTTCTGTTTCAGCTGCCAGTACAGGGCAAGCCTCATAGAAGCTAGAGAAAGCACCTGCAAGCTCAAATAGGTAACCACAAAGTGCATGAGGCTGACCTTTACCCACCATGCGTGCCATGACTTCACCAAACTGGGCCAGCTTAGTACCTAGGTCTTTCTCCTTCTCGTGATCAAGAATGATTGTTGCATCGCTTAAATCAACGTCTTGAGCACGCTTGAAGATCCCCGCTACACGAGTGTAGGCGTAGAGTAGGTATGGTGCTGTGTTACCTTCAAAGCTCAGCATCTGCTCAAAGCTAAAGATGTAATCACTTGCGCGGTTCTTAGAAAGATCGGCGTACTTAACAGATGCGATACCCACAACACGGGCAATTTCGGCCAGCTCAGCTTCATCCATATCAGGGTTCTTGCTGCGAACAAGTTCGAGTGCACGGCTGTCGGCTTCGTTTAGTAAGTCGATAAGTTTCACCACACCACCAGAGCGAGTCTTGAATGGACGGCCGTCTTCACCGTTCATGGTACCGAAGCCCATGTGCTCGAAGCTCATCTCTTCGCGAACAAAGTTAGCGGTCTTGGCTAGCTTAAACACTTGCTGGAAGTGGAGTGCCTGACGCAAGTCAACGAAGTAAAGTGCACGGTCTGCTTTTAATACGCTTGAACGGTAGCGCATCGCAGCTAAGTCGCTGGTGGCATACAGGTAACCGCCATCGGCTTTTTGGATAATAACCGGTAGAGGCTCGCCTTCTTTGTTTTTAAATTCTTCTTGGAAAACAACTTTTGCGCCGTTGCTCTCTGCAAGTAGACCTTGAGCGTCAAGGTCTGCAACCACTTGCTCTAGGTCATCGTTATAAGCACTCTCGCCGCGAACATCTGCACGAGTTAAGCTGACACCTAAACGCTCGTACAACTCGTGACAATGGCTTAATGAAATATCGTTAAATTCACGCCATAGCTTGTTGCAATACTCATCGCCAGATTGAAGTTCTACAACTAGCTTACGTGCGCGGGTAGCGAACTCTTCAGACTCATCGAAACGCACTTTAGCGGCACGATAGAAGGTCTCAAGATCCGACAACTCCATCTTGGCTTGCTCGCCATTGGCGGCGCGAAGCTCTTCCATATAGGCAAGTAGCATACCGAACTGCGTACCCCAGTCACCCACATGGTTTTGACGAATAACATTGTGGCCAAGAAATTCAAGGGCGCGCACAACGCTGTCACCGATGATCGTCGAGCGTAGGTGACCTACGTGCATCTCTTTGGCTAGGTTTGGCGAAGAGTAATCGACAACAACAGTTTGCGGTGCTGGCAATTCGATACCTAAAGTGTCGCTGTTAAGTGCAGCCATTAACTGGTTTGCCAAGGCGTTATCATCAATAAAGAAGTTGATAAAACCAGGACCTGCGATCTCGACTTTCTCAACATGAGCCGAAGTCGGTAGGTTATCGATCAGTAGCTGGGCGATTTCACGTGGATTTTTACCGGCCGCCTTGGTCAGCATCATTGCCAAGTTAGTCGCAAAATCACCGTGGCTCTTATCTTTCGTTCGGTCGACCTGAATGCGGGCTTCAAAATCTGCAGGAACAATCCCTTGTTGTTTAAGGGCATTTAAAGATTCAGCGAGTAAAGATTGAGTATGTGATTTCATTGGCGTTTGATCGACACTTACATAAAGAAAAATAATAAGGAGTAACCGACTATTTTAGCCGCTAGTGGCGGTGAATTACTATCCTCTAGCGAACTTTTTCTGCATTGAAATGGATAAAGTCGATTTAAAGCAGATCCTGGGGGTCTCTATCTATGCTCCAACGACATTTTTTAGCTAGCGGCAGTTGCTCAATTTGCGGTAGCGCTCGTTCAAACTCCTGCTGCAGTCGATTACGATTTTTAGTCTGGAATAACAGCTGGCGACGATACTTACCGGCTTTCCTGTCGAGCGGTGCAGGCATGGGGCCAATTACCTCACACTCTTCATCTTGCGGTAACAAAGCACCTATCTGGCTCAATAGGTTATCGGCATCGATAGCTTGATGGGCCTCGGCACGAATTAACACCATGTGCCATGCTGGTGGAAGTAAGGCTTGAGTCCGTTCAAATAGCTGATTACGGGCAAATTCTCCATAACCTTTGTGCATCAGTTCGCGCAGCATGGCGTTATCGCTTTGATGGGTCTGCAGCAATACTGTACCGGGCTTAGTGGCGCGCCCAGCACGACCGGAGACTTGAGTATAGAGCTGACCAAAACGCTCTGGTGCTCTAAAATCGGCGCTAAATAGCGCACCATCGACATCTAACAGCCCTACGAGGGTGACATCGGGGAAATGGTGTCCCTTGGCAAGCATCTGGGTGCCGACAAGAATTTTATACTCGCCTTTATGAATAGCGTTGAGGTGCTCTTCGAGCGAGCCCTTATTGCGGGTGGTATCTCTGTCTATACGCACCACAGGATGGTTGGGAAACTCTTTTTCTAAAAATGAAGCCAGTTGTTCAGTGCCTACGCCTTGCCCCGCAAGCATGGTGCTGCCGCAGCTATGGCACTGTCTCGGGATGGCATATTGATTACTGCAGTGGTGGCAGCGAATTTCACCGAGGGCCTGATGTACGGTGAAGAAGGCGTCGCAGCGATCGCACTCGTGTAGGTGACCACATTCGTGGCAGATGAGTGCTGGGGCAAAGCCGCGGCGGTTCAAAAACAGGATCACCTGATTACCTGCATCGAGGTGGATTCGCATCTCATTTAATAGTGCGTGAGATATCCCCGAACGCAGTGGTTGATTGCGAATATCGATGATGCCCTGGCGTACTTTTTCGGCTGCGCCCGCACGTTTGGCTAGATGCAGGTGTTGATAACGACCATTTAAGGCGTTTTGTAGTGTCTCTAGTGATGGTGTAGCCGTGCCTAAAATCACCGGGATCTGCTCTAGGTGACCGCGCATCACGGCTAAGTCGCGGGCGTGATAGCCAACACCTTCTTGCTGCTTAAAACTGGCGTCGTGCTCTTCGTCTAAGATGATCACCCCGGGGTAAGCCATAGGGGTAAACAGTGCCGAGCGAGTACCGATAATAATTGCTGCCTCTCCAGATTTGGATTGGCGCCAAGCATCAAGCCTCTGGTTATCGGTGAGTCCTGAATGGATCACCGCTACCTTGACGTTGAATCTGCGTCTAAATCGGTTAATAGTTTGTGGCGTAAGGCCAATTTCGGGAACGAGTACTAAGGCTTGCTTTCCTTGCCTGAGCACGGTTTCGAGCATGGCAAGATAGACCTCGGTCTTTCCCGAACCCGTGACCCCTTCAAGCAGGGTACAGTGGTAACCGGACTGCTGGGTTAGGGTTGCTACGGCAATGGCCTGTTCTGGGTTGAGCCTATGGGGCTCTTCTGTCATCTCAAGTGTTTCACGCCAACTTAAATCGGTGGCAAGTATACGGCTTTTCTTTTCAATCCAACCTTTGTCGTCCAACGCTTTTACGGCGGCTTTGCTTAGATCCAACGTGGTAATTTCGTTTAGCTCTAAGTCGCGTTCACGTAGAGTATGCAGTAGTTTACGCTGTGCCGGTGCGCGGTTCAGTTGATTGATATCAGCCTCTTTGCCAGCATCGGTTAACGTCCAATAGCTGACGGTAGAGGCTTTTACTTCGGCACCTTTGCGCAGTGCCACAGGAATGGCTTGTGACAGCATCTGACCTAGGCTGCAGAAGTAATACCTTGCAGCCCAAGCGGTTAATTTATAGAGTGATTCTGGTAGTAGTGGCTCGGTGTCAAGGATTGCCACAATCGGTTTGATCTGCTTAGGCGTCAGTGAGCAGCTATCGCTGGTGGCGGTAATTAGGCCGATGAGTTGTTGACGACCAAATGGCACCTGTACACGCATGCCTTTTTGAGGCGTAATGGTGATGTGCTCAGGCACTTGGTAGCTAAAGTTTTGCCGCATTGGAACGGGAAGTGCGACCTCAACAAACAAAGGCATAGGGTTACTGTTTCGAAAGGATATTGGCTTTAAGTGTACCGAGGCTATTAACTGAGAGCTAGCGAGAATTGATTTTATTAGCCCGATGCGAAGTGATGGTTATTAGGTGGAGACAGATGTTCGCTGGCGGTTATACTCTGTTTTATAGACCAATATTTTAATAAAGAAATGACCAACATAGATGGTTAACTTAGATTAGGAAGCACTTTAATGAAGAGAATCATATTGGCGCTAGCAGGCTTTATGATGCTAACCACGGCCCATGCACAGGTGTCCCATGTCAGTATTAATGAGCGGCAATTTGAGCTTGGTCAGCATCCTAGTTTAAAAGTTAATATCGTGTCATCTCACTCTAGCTTAAAAAAAGTTCAGTTTTCTATTCGTCAGGCCAGCGGCGAAGAGCGGCTCATCTCTAAGCCCTTGACGAGCTTTATGGTGCAAGTGGAAGGTGTCGATGATGTGGTCGATAAAGATGCCGTGTTAATAGTTAAAGAGTATCAGGTTAATCGCTGGCACCAAGTTAAGGTGTTAAGTTTATTTAACTCTAATTTGTCACACGCCGAAAAGGATAGCCGCTCTTTAGCTGCTCCAGAGCTTAAATCAACGGAAAGCCTAGTTGGAAATAATAGCGGTATTCGAGTTAGTGGCGCTGACGTCATAGTGAGTCGCTTAGACGATTGCCAGATTGAATTTGATGGTAAAGAGACGCTTTGGCGGGTGGCTAATCGACAATCAAAACGATGGGGAATTAGCCCCTATGGAGCGATGCTCGCCATTTTTGAGACGAATCCTAAGGAGTTTAATCGGCAGAGTATTCATGGTCTGAAATCAGAGGCTAAATTGGAGTGTCCGTCGATGACCACGCTGGAGAAGTATGCTGATGCCAAGGCTGCAGAGAAAGAGTTTGATGCGATGAAATAGTGATTTAATACCTTAGTGCAGAGCACAGTAATAATGGCTTTTTACTGTGGTCGGGTATAATTCATTAAACAGCTAAAGTGGTGCTTGAATCTACAATATAGATCCTGTAGTATTCGCCGCCTAAATAATTTTATTAACTGCATGTGGTGTCCGACTTCGGGTTGGAAGAGCGACATGGCCTTTTACTGAGGTAATTCCAATGAAACCAGGCATTCATCCTGATTATGCAGAAATCACTGCAACTTGTACTTGTGGTAACGTTATCAAGATTAACTCTACTGTAGGTAAAGATTTACACCTAGACGTATGTGGTTCATGTCACCCATTCTACACTGGTACCCAGAAAGTTATGGATACTGGCGGACGTATCGACAAGTTCAACAAGCGCTTTGGTGCACTTGGCAAGAAGTAATTACTTCTGCAATGAATTTAAAAAAGGCGCCTTATGGCGCCTTTTTGCTATCTTGAGTTTACCGTCAGCATCTGTGCTCACCAGTTAAGGGGGACTTTTCTACCTGTTCACATAGCTATCTGTCATGGCCCCGTGATACTTTTACTGCATGGCGTGTTTCTGCGTTGTGGGTATTAAGGAGAGCCAAGAGATGGGTCTAACAAGAGTATTGGCAGTCCTGCTGTTAGCTTTACAGGTTTTCGCCGCACAAGCGAGCCAGTGTGTGCCGACTCAATTTGATGAAACCGTTACCCTAGATTACGTTAACGATGGGGACACAATCACATTAACTGATGGTAGATTGATCCGCCTTATCGGTATCGATGCCCCAGAGATCGATTTTCAATTTCCTGCTCTTTCTCAGCCCTATGCGACTTCGGCAAAACAATACTTGTCACAGAGAATCAAACCCGGCCAGACGCTACTATTGGCTTTCGATAAGAGGCGTTTAGACTTTTTTGGGCGTACATTGGCCTATGTTTACACTCAAGATTTACAGCATCTGCAAGAGTTGATGTTAGCTAACGGTTTTGCCAAGGCAAGGGTCTATCAGAATGATTACTTTTGGCAATGTCTAAGTAAGGTTGAGCAAAAAGCACGGGAGCATAGGGTTGGACTCTGGAGCCATAAAGCTTATCAAGCCAAGCTGACCAATGCACTTTCTCGTGATGATAGTAATAAATGGTTAGAGGTCAGAGGAGTTGTTACGGGTTATGAAAGAAAAGGTCAAAATTTTGAGCTAAATATCGATAATAACTTAGTTGTGATGATGTCTCAGCAAGATATTGGTAAGTTTAGTAACATTTTGACTCTTAATCTGCTTGAAAGCCCAGTAATTGTTCGAGGCAAGCTGTACTTTTCTTACGGTAAATATCGCCTAAATGCGACTCATCCCTCCCAGATAACCTTAGAAAATACACCCTAGGAATAATATATAGCGATAAAGTTAAAAAATGAGAAGAACTTATTTGAAATGACCTGAGATTCAAGTATCTTAGCGGCTATCAGCTAACTGTTTTTTGCTCAAATAAGATGCTTTAAAAAAGCACTATTATCGAGCCGTAAAATGAACCTTTAGTTGTCGACCTTTCGCTCAGGATATTATTAGTCGCACTCAGGATTAGAAAAATGGCAGATCTTCGTCAACAAGCCCTCGATTATCACGAATTCCCAGTACCAGGCAAAACAGCTGTTTGCCTAACCAAACCCGCAGCAACTAGCATGGATCTCGCGCTAGCCTATAGCCCAGGCGTTGCAGAACCTGTACGTGAAATTGCGGCTAATCCCGACAACGCATACCGCTTTACTGGTAAAGGTAATACGGTTGCAGTGATCTCTAATGGTACGGCTATTTTGGGCTTAGGTAACTTAGGTCCATTGGCCTCTAAGCCTGTTATGGAAGGTAAAGCGTTACTGTTCAAACACTTTGCGAATATCGATGCAACGGATATCGAAGTTAAACACAGAACATCTGAAGAGTTTATTAATACGGTTGAAGCAATCGCAGATACGTTTGGTGGTATTAACCTTGAAGATATCAAGGCGCCAGAATGTTTTGAGATTGAAAAAGCGCTAATCGAGCGTTGTAATGTACCAGTATTCCACGATGATCAGCATGGTACCGCAATTGTTACAGCGGCGGGCATGATTAACGCGCTGGAAATCCAAGGCAAGTCTATCGAAGAGGCTGTATTTGTTTGTATGGGCGCTGGTGCGGCTGCGATCGCCTGTATGACGATGATCGTTAACTGTGGTGCGCAGCGCGAAAATGTCTACATGCTAGATAGAAAAGGCGTTATTCATACTCGTCGTGACGACATTAATGAATATAAAGCGTTATTTGCTAACAACACCGATAAGCGTACGCTACAGGATGTGATTAAAGGTGCTGACGTATTCTTAGGCCTTTCGGGTCCAGATGTTCTTGCAGCGGAAGATGTTGCGCTGATGGCCGACAAGCCTGTTATCTTTGCTTGTTCTAATCCTGATCCAGAGATCAAGCCTGAGTTAGCACACGATGTTCGTAAGGATCTGATCATGGGTACGGGCCGTAGCGACTACCCTAACCAAGTTAACAACGTTCTTTGCTTCCCATTCATCTTCCGTGGTGCGCTAGATGTGCGTGCTTCTAAGATTAATGATGAGATGAAGATTGCGGCTGTGCATGCCATCGCGGCATTAGCAAAAGAGCCTGTGCCAGCCTCTGTGCTAGCGGCATATCCGAATGTAGACTCACTTGAGTTTGGTCCAGACTATGTGATCCCTAAACCAATCGATGCTCGTCTGCTACCAAATGTAGCCAAAGCGGTTGCGATTGCGGCGATTGAATCTGGCGTAGCGACAATTAAAGAGCTACCTGAAGGTTACATGGAGTCTTAATTCTTCGTGCAACGGCATAAAAAAGGGCCCTTAGGCCCTTTTTTGTTGCCGAGCGTTTTTCGATTACTGTATAACTGAATGTTATTAAGCTAAGGCGGGCTTTTTCATTATTTTCTGGGGTGCGATTAAGAGTATGATGATTTAGGCGCAATAAAAAGATCCTGCAGGAAGCGGACTGATGAAACTGACTCGAATTCTAACTAAAAAACTGACTAGCTTTTGGCTTATGTCATTGGCTGGTGTCGCATTTATCTGTTTTTTGACTGCGATGGTTAGCTTTATTCAGTTAACTTATTCCTTCCAACAGAATAAGGTAGGCGAATTAGAAAGCCTGATTGAACAGCAGTTTACTAAAAATTTGTCACAACTAGGTGGAGATGAGGTGGAGCAGTGGCTACCGCCTTTGCTGCGAGCCTATCAAGCCAGTAATTTCTCTTTATCCCAAAATAATCAATCAATTTTTGAATACCAGTCATCGACACCGTATAAGCACGGCGTGAGCTATACAAGTGCACTTGCCGATGGTCAGTTAATGATGACACTCACCATGCCTCAGCCATTTAGTAAAGCCGATGTGAGCTGGGGTGAGCTCTTGGTGATCATTATTGGCTGCTTCACCGTCTTTTTATTTGTGCGCTTTGGGTTTCGTTGGTTTTCGGTTCAACTAATTGGTATCGAAGATCTTGCAATGCGTTCTAGCCTGATTCTATCGGGAAAACACGATAAGGCACTCGCTGAAAAGGGCGATGGCAAACCTCGATTGATAAATCGAGCGCTTACCCACCTGCTGTTAGAGTTAGATGATGCCCACAAAGAGCGTGCTCGCTTCGATCAGTTTATTCGCTCGAATACATTTCTAGATGCGAGTACTGGCATTGGTAATCGACTATTTCTGAAAAACCGTCTCGACGCGCTCAGTAATCAGAGGGGCATGATGACGCCTGGGGTGCTGTACTTACTAGAGATGGAAGATTTAGATTTGTTAAGCAAAGAGCTTAATGAATATGAAATGGATGAATTACTGTCGCAACTGATCGGTACCATTAATCAAATTTTAGCCGATAAGGCCAATAGTATTTTTTCGAGGCGTTCAAACAATCAATTTGCCGTCGTTGTACCACAGATTTCGCAGCTAGAAGCAGATCAGTTGGCGGCTAAGTTATTACGCTTAAGCATGAATCAGCTCAGTACCAGAGTTCACCTTCCAGATGACTTTATCCATATTGGCGGAGCATACTTTAAGGTTGGCGATGATAAAGATGCACTGGTCGAAGAGGCTGAATTAGCACTGCGCTCGGCACAATTTCAAGGAAGCAGTAGCTGGTTTATGTACGATAAAGGTGCGGTCGATGGTGAGCTGTCAAAGGGCTCGGTACGCTGGCGTAGCTTTCTGGAAAATGTCTTGGTGAGTAAGAGGATCTTCCTATTTTCTCAGCCCGTTGTCGATAGTGACTCCCATGCTCATCATCAAGAGGTGACCAGTAGGCTTCGTGACACTCAGGGGAATCTAGTCAGAGCCACGCTATTTTTGCCTATGGCGATAAAGTGTGGTCTAACGCCTCAGATAGAGCGACAAGTGATAGAGATGGTGATGTTCGATCTCTTACCTAAGCATAAAGATAATAGTCTTAAGTTCAGTATTAATTTGAGCTTAGATACCTTGGTTAGCCGCGCATTTGTGCGCTGGCTAAAAACAACCCTACTCGAATACCGCCATCTAGCGCCACGGCTGATCTTCGAAGTCAATGAAGATATTTTAGTTAATCATCAAGCACAACTAGCAGAGCCATTGGACATGATTCAGAAAATGGGGGCTGCAATCTGTGTTGATGGTGTAGGCCAGCAGGTAGTGAGCACTGAATATATCCATCACTATCCCATCTCCTTGATCAAACTGCATCGTTCAATTGTTAACCACATCCATCTGCGTGCAGAGAATCAGCTATTTGTGCGTAGCTTGATGGGGGGCTTGTACCGTACAGGGGTGCAAGTGTGTGCTGAAGGTGTAGAAGTCTTTGAAGAGTGGCAGACTTTGCAGATTTTGGGAGTCAGTGCTGGTCAGGGGAGCTTCTTCAGCGAGCCGATCGAAGAGGTATAGTTTGTTTCTTCTTTGTTAGTGTTTGTTGCGCTTTATTCCTAAATTGGGGTTTTATCTATAAAAATCAGGGATAACTCGCTACACTAGTGGCATAATATGTGGCCTTGCGCTAATTAGCTAAGGTTTGACAGTATTTCATATATAAACTGATGTGCTATTGAGCACATTTTGTGAGCGCACCTGGGTTGGTTTTTGATAATTTCTAAGGCATAGATGAATGGAAGGAAGCTTGTTAGATAAGATTCAGTTTTGGCGCAAATCTGCACCGACACTCGAGTTGGGTATCTATATATGCGCTGACAAAATATCCGTCTTTCAAGCACCCACTATAGAGACTGGCGCTAAAGCCATGACATTTTCGTTTAACCACCATAATTGGGATGAAGCATTCTCTCAGGTGGTTAAAGAGTTTGCTCCAGCGAAAATTCAAATTGTACTAGCCGCTGATTTTTATCAACTATTACTGGTCGATAAGCCGAATGTGCAAGATGATGAGCTGAATGCGGCACTGCTCTGGTCGGTAAAAGATATCGTAAGCCAAGCGGTGACTGATATTCATCTGGATTACTTTGAATCATCGAAACAAACAACCAATAAAGTCAATGTAGTTGTGACTGAGAAGTCCCTGTTATCAGCCCTGTTATTAGCCGCTAAAAGTGCTGGTTTGCACACAGTCGGCGTCTCTATTGAAGAGATGGCAATGAGTAACTTGTTTAACGATAACCAAGCAAGATTGGTATTAAGCCATCGCGAGGGACAAGAGTTATTGCTGACTGTTGTAAGAGATGGTGAAGTGTTTATGCAGCGCCGAGTGCGGGGCTTCTTACAGATTGATAAAGTCTCTGCTGAAGATTTAGCCTACGGGGTTGCCGATAATTTAAGTCTAGAGATCCAACGTTCGATGGACTATTTCGAGAGCCAGCTTCGAGAAGCCCCTGTATCCTCCATCGAGTTAGTCATGGACGGTGAGCGAGAGCAGCTTGCTACGCTTATTAGCGCTAACTTTAATCAAAGTGTCACCCCCTATCATTCGACGTCGGTTGAGGCGGTATTTGCCGAGTTGGCTTTAGCCGAGTTAGCGCGAGGTCTGGCGTAATGAAATTAAGAGTCAACCTTTATTCCGATACATTGTTTCCGCCAGAGCTACGCTTATCCTTTCTTAAATTAAGCCAGCTGCTATTGGGCCTAGTCGTCGTATTATTGCTATCGAGTTTGTTGGTCTTTGGTTTTAATGCCAAGCTTGAATCTGAGAAAAATAAACTTGAGATAACCAAGCAACGTCTTGATTCAGAGAAAAAAGATCTCGAGACTGCTCTGGCTAAGCGAGGGCCGAGTGAGGACTTGGTTGCAGAAGTGACCTTGAAGGCACAGCAGTTAGAGCTTAAACAGAAACTGTTCGGCAAACTGAGTCAACAGGAGATGCTGACTAGCTATGGTTATTCGCCACTAATGACAGATCTCGCTACTGTGGCCAACGCTAATATTTGGTTAAATCGAATTCAAGTTAACGAAAACCGTTATATCTTTGAAGGATACACCTCGACTCCAGAGGGAGTACCTTTGTGGATCGAACGCTTGAAAACAACAACCACTTTAAAAGGCCATGCATTTGCTTCTATGACGATGAGTTTAGGAGAGAAGCAACCCTTGGCATTTAAGCTAACCAGTGATACCAGCACCGCTGACAAGGAGCTGATTAAATGAAGCAGCAGTGGAAGCAAATAGCCGAAAAGTTTGATGTTTTAAGCCAGCGAGAAAGAGTGCTGGTTGCCGCGGCTACGCTTATTCTTGCCGGAGTCATTTTTTATCTACCGTTGGAGTCAGCAATCAATGAGTACAGCAAACTCAGTGAACAGAAGCGCTCTATCGAGAGCGAGAATCGGATCTCAAAGCAACAGATTGCGCTGTACGAAGAGAGCTTAACTAAAGATCCCGATACCGAATACCGACAGCGCCTAAGCAATATAGAGCAGCAAAACAAGGCAATAGACGAGCAGTTATCATCCCAGATGGTGGATATGGTGCCCGCAGATCATATGCCGACCTTATTGGCTGGTCTACTTTCAAAAATTAAAGGCATCAAGCTTCACTCTTTTACCTCAATTGCACCGACCCCATTATTAGAGGTGGGCGAAGAGAAGAAGTTAAATCTGTACAGTCATGGGATTAAACTTGAATTTGTTGGTGATTACTTTTCAGTGCTGAGGTTTGTCGAGGCTGTAGAAAGTATGCCTAATAAGCTTTACTGGCGTAGCATGGACTATCGGGTTGATACTTATCCAAAAGCTTCAGTATCGCTAGAGCTCTACACCTTGAGTATCAATAAGGACTTTATCAGTGTTGCCAAAAAAGATTAGTGGATTATTGATTGCTTTCTTGTGCAGTACTTTAGGTTTTAACCTTAATGCTGCAACGTTACGTGATCCAACATTACCTGGAAATACTTCAGAGAAAGGAAAAGTGGTGTCTGGCTCATCGAGTCGCCACCTTGTATTAAATAGCGTAGTGAAGAAAGACAGTTCAGCTTATGCGGTGATAAATAATCAGATTTACACCTTAGGCGAGCGGGTCAAAGGTGTCAAAATCGTGCATATTGGTAAGGACACTGTGTCGTTATCCGACGGCCGTAAACTAACAATGTTTCAAGCTATTACAGATCTTAAGGGACAATAATTAAATGCGCTCAATAACTTATATCACCCCTTTGTTGTCTTTATTGCTAGTGGCTTGCCAAACAGTTGATAGGCCTATCCCTGTAGCTTCTAAGGAGGCGTTAGCAGAATCTATCGCTGCTGATAAAGCTGCAAATGCCACTACGCCACCGCCAGCAGTGATGCCAGATGAAGTGCAGCGTGAGCTTTCATCGGGGAATTTGTTAGAGGGCTTTGCCCCTGCAAGGCCTACTGAGCGACGTTTCGATGTATCCGCGAACAATGTCGACGCTAAAATCTTTTTCCCTAGCCTAGCGCAAGGCACCCCGTTAAGTGTCGCCGTTCATCCAGATGTAACTGGTAAGATTTCATTGTCGCTAAAGAGCGTGACCTTACAAGAAGCATTACAAGTTGTTGAGGATATCTATGGTTATGAAGTGAGCCGCGAAGGACGTGTGTTACGGATTTTCCCTGCTGGCATGCGTACTGAGACTTTCTCGTTAAACTATCTGTACATGGAGCGCCAGGGCTTGTCTCTGACTTCGGTGAACTCAGGGCGTATCTCAGACAATAACTCAAACAGCAATAACAACAGTAATAGTAACAATAACAATAACTTCAACGAATCTTCGAACAGTAACTCAAGCTCGGATAGTAATAATAACGAGCAGACTAACGGTACCTTTATTCGTTCAAAGACCAAATCTGATTTTTGGGGCGAGTTACAAGAAACCTTAGTCTCGATTATTGGTAATACAGGCGGTGGACGCCAAGTCGTTGTGACGCCACAGGCTGGTTTAGTGACGATTAGGGCTTATCCTAATGAAATCCGCCAAGTCCGTAATTTTATTAAAACAGCAGAGAGTCACCTGCAGCGCCAAGTTATCTTAGAGGCGAAGGTGCTTGAAGTGACGTTATCTGACGGTTATCAGCAGGGCATTCATTGGGAGAGTGTACTAGGCCACGCCGGTAGTACCGATATTAGCTTTGGTACCAGCCCAACTGCGGGTCTTGGTGATAAAATTACCAACGTCTTAGGTGGGGTCACCTCTATCAAGCTTGAAGGTTCAGACTTTAGCACCATGATTAACCTGCTCGATACCCAAGGGGATGTCGACGTGTTATCTAGCCCGCGTGTAACGGCGTCTAATAACCAGAAAGCAGTGATTAAAGTGGGAACCGATGAATACTTTGTGACAGATGTTTCCTCTACTACGGTGGCGGGTAATACGCCGGTGACGACCCCTGAAGTCGAGCTGACACCATTCTTCTCTGGTATCGCCCTAGATGTCACACCGCAAATCGATGAGCAAGGCAATGTGTTGCTGCATATCCACCCATCGGTGATCGACATTAAAGAGCAAGTGAAGAGCATTAAGATCTCTGATAGCACACTAGAGTTGCCGTTAGCCCAGAGTGAGATCCGTGAGTCTGATACTGTGATTAAGGCGGCTAGCGGAGATGTTGTGGTGATCGGTGGCTTGATGAAGAGTGAAAATACCGAGATCGTTTCTAAGGTTCCTCTGCTAGGCGATATTCCTCTCTTAGGTGAAGCCTTTACCAACCGAGCCAACTCAACGGTTAAAACAGAGCTAGTGATCTTGCTTAAGCCTGTGGTAGTGGGTGCCAATACATGGGAAAACGAATTGAAGCGTTCTCAAGAGTTGCTTGACCGTTGGTACCCTGAGGAGCAGTAAGCTTGTATCTGCAGCATTTTGGGTTAACAGAAACCCCGTTTTCTCTTACGCCGAATACGGGATTTTTCTTTGGCCTCGCGCCCCATGTTGAAGCCTTGCAAGTGCTGCAAACGGCGTTACAAACTGGCGAAGGCTTTATTAAAGTAACCGGGGAAGTGGGCACGGGTAAGACGCTCACCTGCCGAAAACTGATGAATGAGCTGCCAGAGCGTTTTCATTGCGCCTATCTACCTAATCCATACCTCACACCTGATGAGCTGCGCTGGGCGGTAGCGATGGAGCTGGGCTTAAAACATTCGAGCCAAATAGATCAACAGCAATTAACTGGTCTCATCCAACAGCAGCTCTTAGCGTTAAGTACACATGGACACTCGATTATTTTAGTGCTCGATGAGGCGCAGGCGCTGCCTGATGAGAGCTTAGAGGCGCTGCGTCTGTTTACTAATTTAGAAACAGAGAGCCGCAAGCTGTTGCAGGTGGTTTTGTTTGCCCAGCCAGAGCTAGATGAAAGGTTAGCACAGAGTAAGTTTAGGCAGCTAAGACAGCGGATCACCTTTAGCTACTGTTTGCGTCCATTGACGATCGAAGAATCTGTTGCCTACATTCAGCACCGATTAAGCGTTGCTGGTAGTGAAAGCGGGCGGTTGTTTAACGAATCGAATGCTAAACGTATCGCTAAGGCCGCACGAGGAATCCCTAGGTTGATTAACGTGTTATCCCACAAGGCTTTGCTTGTAGGCTTTGGTGAGGGAGTGAAAAAAATAGAGTCCCGTCATGTCGATGCTGCGATTGCAGATACTTGTGACGCCATTAAGCATCAATATGGCATGGTTAAATGGTTGGTTGCCGCAGTGGTTGTCGTGAGTAGTTGTTTAGGTGTGTTTTACTGGTTTAAAGGAGGCGTTGCATGAGCGTAATCAACAAGATGCTCAAAGATTTAGATGAGCGCCAACAGCCACATGGCATAGAAAGTATGACCGCCCCGCAACTGGCCTTTAAACCTAAGACCTCTTCGAAGCGTGCTCTATTACTTACGAGTATCGTTTCGCTCGCTGTTGGTGGCGCAACGGTATTTTTTGGCCTAAACCTGATGCAAACGGAGACGGTAAAAGCTGAGACGGTAAAAGCTGAGACGGTAAAGGCTGAGACGGTAAAGGCTGAGACGGGCAAAGCTGAGACGGTAAAAGCTGAGACGGTAAAAGCTGAGACGGTAAAAGCTGAGACGGTAAAAGCTGAGACGGTAAAAGCTGAGACGGGAAAAGCTGAGACGGTAAAAGCGGAGACGGGAACGGCTGAGACGGGAACAGCTGAGACGGTAAAAGCTGAGACGGGAACGGCTGAGACCGAAGCTGTTAACACTGCAGTGGTTAAGTCTGAAACATCCCCATCTGAGCATTTTAATATTGCGCCTGCTACTAAGCGTTCTAAGCAGTTACATAGCAGCGGCAATATGGCGGTTAAAGAGGTAAAGCTTTCACCTGAGGAGTTGGCGCAGAAGCAGATGCTGCTGGCAACCGATGCGCAGCAGCAGGGGCTTCACCGTGACGCGCTAACTTATTACGAGGCGGCACTTGCCTATGACCCAAGTTTACATCAGGCAAGAAGACAGGCTGCAGCCCTCTATTATGGCCAGAGCAAGTTAGCCAAAGCAGCAAAGTTGCTAGAGCAGGGACAGCTTTTGTTTCCACAAGAGTATGAATTTTCCCTGTTGTTAGCGCGAGTACAGCAGGCGGGAGGGCAAGCCGAGCAGGCGCTTAAGAGCCTAGCTAAAATCCCAGATAACAGTGTGTTAGCCATTAAAAAGTGGCATCAACAGAGTGACTTGGCACAGGCGCAGAAAGACTACCCAGTCGCGGAACAGAGCTTTCGACAGCTTGCCAAGTATGAGCCCAGTCAAGGCCGCTGGTGGATGGGACTTGGTTATTCCTTAGATGCGCAGCAAAAATATACCGAAGCGAAAGCGGCATATAGCCAAGCTTTGTCTCAAGGTAACTTATCCGCGCAGGCTAAGATTTACGTCGATAATCGATTGCTGCAGTTAGGAGCGTACTAGTGAAACCCAAATTAAAAATGCGATTAGGTGATCTGCTGGTTCAGGAGCACATCATCACCGAAGAGCAGTTGCAGCAAGCATTATCCGAACAGCGTAATACGGGAAAGAAGCTGGGGCGTACACTGATCGACCTGTCATGTATCACAGAGCAGCAGCTACTGCAGTTTTTGTCGCATCAGCTTAACATTCCTTTTCTCGACATCAGTAAGCGTGCTATCGCGGCAAACGTTATCGGCCTATTGCCTGAGGTGCAGGCGCGTCGATATCGCGCTTTAGTCGTAGAAGATAACGGTGATAGTGTGCTGGTGGCGATGAGCGATCCCGCCGATCTGCAGGCGATGGATCACCTTGAGCTACAGTTGGCGCCAAAAGCTATCTCTATCGCGGTAGTCACCGAACAGCAGTTATTAGATGCCTTCGATAACCTCTATCGACGCACCGACGAGATCGCGCAGATCGCAGGCAAGCTCGAAGAAGAATATGCCGCAGATGAGTTATTCGATCTTGGCAGCTTGACCGAAGCCGATAGCGATAATGAGACTACAGTGGTTAAGTTACTGCAGTCTATTTTCGAAGATGCAGTGCAGATGCGCGCCTCGGATATCCATATTGAGCCAGGTGAAAAGTCACTGCGTATTCGGCAACGTATCGATGGCCAGCTACATGAAAACATTTTGCCTGAAGTGAGCATCGCCGCTGCGTTAGTCTTGCGCCTAAAGCTAATGGCTGGCTTGGACATTTCAGAGAAACGCCTACCTCAAGATGGTCGATTCCATATTGAGATCAAAGGCCATAAGATCGATGTGCGTATGTCGACTATGCCTATCTACCACGGTGAGTCAGTGGTAATGCGTCTGCTGGATCAATCGGCGGGTTTGTTGACCTTGAATGAAACGGGCATGCCGCCTGAGATGCTGGCAAGAGTGCGTCGTCAGATCAAACGCCCTCATGGAATGTTACTGGTGACAGGGCCAACAGGTAGCGGTAAAACGACCACACTTTACGGTGTGCTCAGTGAACTCAATACTGCGGATCGCAAGATCATCACGGTTGAAGATCCGGTGGAATACCAGTTACCTAGAATTAACCAAGTTCAAGTGAACCATAAGATCGGCCTCGACTTTTCTAACGTGTTAAGAACCACCTTGCGTCAAGATCCAGATATTATCATGGTGGGTGAGATGCGAGATCAAGAGACGGTTGAGATTGGTCTTCGAGGCGCATTAACGGGTCACTTCGTACTTTCAACTCTGCATACCAATGATGCGGTGACCAGTGCTTTGCGTCTGCTGGATATGGGAGCAGCGAGTTACCTTGTTGCCAGTGCGCTTAGGGTGATTATTGCCCAGCGACTAGTGCGTCGAGTCTGCCAAAATTGTGCAATAGATTATCAACTAACCGCGCAAGATAAAGCCTGGCTCTCGAGTGTGAGCCAGCTCGATTACTCTCAGGCGAAATTTAGGGTTGGAGTTGGCTGTCAGAGTTGTAATGGTAGTGGCTATCGCGGCCGTATTGGTGTATTTGAGATCTTAGAGCTTGATGAGCCTATGATTGAGGCGATGCGCACTGGTAACCCACAGGACTTTACTCGCGCTGCATATCAGAGCCCCAATTTTACCCCGTTAGCAGAGTCCGCTTTAAAGTATTTGGCACAGGGGATGACCACCATAGAAGAGGTGGCTAAGTTAGTTGAAGATGTCAGTGACATTGAACTAGAGCTGAGTGAGGCTTAATCATGCCAACATATCGCTATCGCGGTCGTAGCGCTCAAGGCGAGCAGGTTAAAGGGGTACTAGATGCTAGCTCCGAAAGTGCTGCCGCAGATCAGTTGATGTCTCGTGGGGTGATCCCGCTGGAGTTGACAGTAGCAAAAGAGGTTAAAGAGTTTAGCTTTAAGGCTTTATTTAAAGGTAAGGTTGCATTAGATGAGCTGCAGATCTTTACCCGCCAGATGTATTCTTTGACGCGCTCAGGGATCCCGATCTTACGTGCGATCGCCGGCCTTTCTGAAACGACGCATTCGGCGCGTATGAAAGAGGCGCTGGATGATATTTCAGAACAGCTAACTTCAGGTCGCCCTCTATCATCAGCGATGAACCAGCATCCGGATGTATTCGACGCGCTGTTTGTTTCTATGGTTCATGTGGGTGAGAACACGGGTAAGTTGGAAGATGCGTTTATTCAACTTGCAGGCTATATCGAGCGTGAGCAGGAAACACGCAGGCGTATCAAAGCCGCTATGCGTTATCCGATCTTTGTATTGATCGCTATCGCTATTGCCATGGTGATCCTCAACATCATGGTGATCCCTAAGTTTGCCGAGATGTTTTCTCGATTTGGTGCCGATCTCCCCTGGGCGACTAAACTGTTAATCAATACTTCTAATGTATTCGTTAACTATTGGCCCGCGATGATTGTGGTGCTGCTGGCTGGTTTCGTGGGGATTCGCTATTGGCATAGTACCGAGAAAGGTGAAAAGCAGTGGGACAAGTGGAAACTCAATATTCCCGCTGTAGGCAGCATTATCGAACGTTCGACCCTGTCTCGCTATTGTCGTAGTTTCTCGATGATGTTGAGCGCTGGTGTACCTATGACTCAGGCACTCAGTTTAGTCGCTGATGCGGTCGATAATGCTTATATGCACGACCGTATCGTTGGAATGCGCCGTGGTATTGAGTCAGGTGAGTCTATGCTCAGGGTGTCGAATAACTGTCAACTATTTACCCCACTTGTGTTGCAGATGGTGGCCGTAGGCGAAGAAACGGGGCAAATTGATCAACTACTTAACGATGCCGCCGATTTTTACGAGGGCGAAGTCGACTACGATCTTAAGAATTTAACCGCCAAGCTGGAGCCTATCTTGATCGGCTTTGTTGCCTGTATCGTGTTGGTCTTAGCACTGGGGATCTACCTGCCTATGTGGGACATGCTTAATGTCGTTAAGGGCGGTAGCTGATGACGCGAGAACAAGGTTGTGCTTAATCAACAAAAAGCCGATGAAGAGTTGATTAGCGTTTATGGCAAGGTTATTGCCTTAATCATTTTGTTAATTGTATTGTTTTACTTAGCTTTTAATTACTTTGGCAGTATTAAGCAGCTGAGTCGGCCCAGTATGCAAGTTGAACATACACGCTTACTCAATGTACTGGGGGTCGCTCGCTCTCAATGGCTGATGCGTAGCAAACCGGAGATCTTGATCCTCGATTGGTATTCAGATAGTCCTAAACATGCCACGTCCACAGGCCAAGTGCGCATGGCTGCGGGGGGCTGGCCTGTACCAAATGAGACAAGTGTTGCTGGTTGTCGTCTATTATTGATGGAATTGTTGGGTCCGGGTTATGCGCAACAAATTGAAACACGATTCAATCCTGATACGGGTGTTTGCCGATTTATTGGCGAGTCAGGTGAAAGTATTAGCTATCAAACCACCTCTGGGCGGGTCATTTTTTTGACGCAAGGTGGCTAAAGAGTGAAATTATCTGTTTTCTAATTTTAACAAACTGCTAGAATAGCCGCATACAACACTGGGGGTAAAATGAAACAACAGTATCAAAAGGGCTTCTCCCTTATTGAATTAGTCATAGTTATCGTGATCTTAGGTTTATTAGCCGCGACGGCTATTCCACGTTTTTTAAACGTAACTGATGATGCTGAAGATGCCAGTGTAGACGGCGTAGCAGGTGGCTTAAGTACTGCAGTGAGCTTTGTTCGCTCACAGTGGGAAGTGGACGGTCGCCGTAACAATACCGTGTTATTAGATGGCACCACAGTAGCATTAGATACTCGTTTCGGCTATCCAACGGGATCGAGTAATACCGATGCTAAAGCTATGACAGAAGGTACGTGCCAAGAAGTATTTGATCTTGTTTTACAAAATGCACCACGAAGCGTAGGCTCAGGAGAAGATGCGCGTAAAGCAAGATATGTAGTGAGCGTGGCAAAAGGAGCGGGTGGCAGTTCAAATACCATAGATGGCGTGCAAGTTAGCGATCTTGATGTTTGTTTGTATTACCTAGCCTCATCACTGGTGTTAAATCCACAGGATGGTAAGCCTACTGAAGATTTAACTGATCTAAGTAACTTAGCTGGCAAAGGGGTGACTTACAACCCAGGGTCTGGTCAAGTGGCAAGTTTTATCGACTAAGCAAGCAGTTGCTGGTTAACAGTAAAAGTTAATTGTTTACGGCTCGCAGGCTTTTAGTGTTTGCCGTACATGTTATGTGATTGAGGATATTTATATGCAAAAGCAAAATGGTTTTACACTAATTGAATTAGTGGTCGTTATTATTATTTTGGGTATCTTGGCAGTGACTGCTGCGCCTAAGTTTATCAATCTACAAAGTGATGCTCGTGCGTCAGCACTGCAAGGTGTTAAAGGTGCCATTCAAGGCGCTAACGGCCTAGTATTCGCTAAGGCTGCGCTAGCTGGTGATGAGCGAGCGAGCGTTATTACCGGGACTGATGTCAATATCGGAACTGAAGCTGCTCCGATTAATGTAAAGACTCTATTTGGTTATTTATTAGCAACAGGCACTGATTTTAATACTGCTATTGATGCCTCGTTTGCACCAGTAGCAACGCCTGGTAATGCTGATTGGATTTACACTGTTACAGCGGGTACCGCCAATGCACCGGGTACTATGGTTATCAGTCAAGTTGGCGCTCCTAATGATAGCAACACCTGTCAATTAACATACACTGAAGCTACAGCTACAACTACGCCTACTTACGTAATTGTTGATACTGGCTGTTAATAGGACTTTTTAAATGCAAAAGCAAAGTGGTTTTACCCTAATCGAATTAGTGGTTGTGATCATCATCCTAGGTATCTTGGCTGTGACCGCTGCACCTAAGTTCATTAACCTGCAGAGCGATGCGCGTGCATCGACCCTTCAAGGTATGAAAGGCGCTTTGCAAGGCGCTAACTCATTGGTTTTCTCTAAGGCTGCAATTGCTGGTGAAGAGAAGAAAGGCTCTGCAGATGGGACCACATTAGGATCTGTGGATATTGGTACTGGTACTAATGCTACTACTAATTACGGTTATTTAGTTTCTTCTGCGGCTCAGTTAAAGAATGCTCTAGATGTGAGTATGAGTAACTCTGAAACAGCTGGCTTTGACTGGTATGTTAAAGAAGGTGCGAATGCGGCATCTGCATCGGAAATTTATCAAGCAGGATCGCCACGTTACGGTGATGCAACGAAGAAGTGTTATATCAAATATACGCCAGCAACATCGACAACGTCTCCTCAGTATGAGGTAGAAGATACTGACTGTTAATAAGTCTCTATTAAAAAAGGCCTGCCTCGCAGGCCTTTTTTGTATCTAGACCGTTTATTGTGGCTTTATTTGCCATAATTATTAAACTGTTGGAAAATCAGCTTTAAGATGGCGAAAAGCCGGAAAAGCCGGAAAAGCCGGAAAAGCCGGAAAAGCCGGAAAAGCCGGAAAAGCCGGAAAAGCCGGAAAAGCCGGAATGACACCAGCTTGCAGTTTCATCTTTTCTAGCAGGGCGTAGCCCGCTCTAGCCGTCGCAAAGCGGCGTTCTAGGATCTAGATTCTAGTCTTAGCTTCGAAGCGAAACGGTAATGAATAATAAACACCGCTGAATCAATCAGGAAGTTCAATGCATAGAGCGCAGCGACACACAGGCTTTACATTAGTGGAGCTAGTGACCACGATAATCCTTATTGCCATTCTCTCTGTGGTGGTTATTCCTCGGCTGCTGACCTCTTCAAGTTACAGCGCCTTTACCTTGCGAGATGAATTTATCAGTGAGCTACGTAAGGTGCAGATGATGGCGATGAACAATCAAGATCGTTGTTACCGTTTGTCTGTTACCGATAAAAATTATCAAGTCTCGCGTTTTAATGGTGCCTGCAGTGGCACACCTGTACGCACCGATGCTCCGCAAGTGTTTCAAGGGGGCGCGAGCTTGGCTTTGCTCAATGGCGGAGCTAATACCTTTAATATTGAATTTAACCAACAGGGCGTACCTATAGTGAACGGTGCGCGTTGCAGTGGTAACTGTATTAGTGTGATTGCCGATGAGACACTCTTCCTTGCGATAGAATCTGAAGGTTATATCCATGATGGCCAATAGACTCTTATCGATGAAACGACAAACTCAAAGGGCGTTTACCTTAGTCGAGTTAGTTGTGGGAATGGTGGTGATCAGTATCGCCTTTGTGTTGCTGAGTACCATGTTGTTTCCGCAGGCAGAGCGCGCCGCAGATACCTTACATCGAGTGCGTTCAGCTGAACTTGCCCATTCTATTTTGAATGAGATCTGGGGTAAGCGTTACGATCAAAACACCAATTCGAATGGCGGCGTACCTGCTTGTGGTGCGCCAGCAAAACCAGCATTTGGATTACCCGCAGGTCTGCCTTGTACCGCACCAGCGAATTTGGGGCCAGATACCGTTGCTGGCGTGACCGAGGCTCGTAATGACTATAACGATGTCGATGACTATAGCGGGCTAAACATTAACAGCAATATGCTCAACAGCAGTGAACCCTATGCCGATCGCTATATTAACTACGGCCTAGAAGTCTTGGTTGCCTATGACAACTTACCTAATTTAAATACTAAGCTTGTTACCATTAATGTCACCACGCCAAATGGTGAGGTGATGACTTTCAATGCGATTAGGAGCAACTATTAATGAATACGTTAATACGTCAAGCTTCGCGATTGCAATTGGTAGCATTGAAGCAGCGAAAGAGCCAAGGCTTTACCTTAGTTGAGATGGTCACTGTGATCATCATCCTAGGTGTCTTAGTGCTTGGTGTGAGTAGTTTTTTAATTTTTGGCACCCGAGTTTTTATCGATGCAACCTCGGTTGATCAAGTCATGAGCCAGAGCCGTTTCGCCATAGAGCGAATGACTCGTGATATTCGTAATACAGTGCCTAACAGTATTCGAGTGCGTGATAGTGGTGATGGTGCTTGGCAGTGCATCGAGATGATGCCTATAACATCGAGTGCGTCTTATATCGATATGCCTATTGCACCAGCCCCCGCCTCGCAATTTGGCACCTTAATGCAGTCGAGTGCAACAGCCCCTTTGACTGCGAACCAGTTTCTATTGATTTATCCTCTAACTCCTGCCGATGTGTACACTGCAACGAGCGCTTCAATAACGCAGGGAAAGCTATTTAGTATTGACTCCATTACCGCCAATACAACGAACGATAGTCGCGTCGACTTTGGTCGAGCGGTGCGCTTCGATGAGGCTTCACCAAGACAGCGTTATTTTGGTGTTCAAGGGGCCGTGAGTTACTGCTTCGAGCAGGTGACTTCGGAGTTAAGTCTGTTAAAACGCTATTCGGGCTACGGTTTTAATCACCCAGTTCTGCAGCCATCGCCAGCTGATATGGGCACGGGAGTGTTAATGGCCGAGAACGTGGTCAATACCATCGGTCGTAATAGCCCCATCGCCTATACTCCCGGAACGCTACGTAATAACGCCATGGTGCATCTGAATCCATTGTTTGATGTGCAAGGGCAGAGTTTTCAATATCATCATCAAGTGCAGGTGATAAATGTCCCTTAACCGAGACTTTTCATTCAGTAGCCAAGGCTGCCAACTATCTAAGCGTTCTAAACAAACGGGGAGCGCCTTGGTGATCGGTGTATTCATTATCACCGTAATGTTTCTTTTGGCTGCGACATTGATAAATGTGCTTGATGATGCGGATCAAGAGATAAGTCTTGAGGTGTGGGGTACTCGCGCTTTTGCTGCGGCGAATAGTGGTGCCGATCGCGCCTTAGCGGCGCTGTTTCCTGTCGATGGTAGTGCCGGGAGTTGCCCTCCCCAAACCACATGGAATATAGGAACTGCAACTGGGCTCGTTGGATTTAATGGCTGCAGCGTGGTCATGACCTGCTCATCAGTGACTACGAATTTACCGCAAAATAATATGACTCAATATCTTATTACCAGTACCGCGACCTGTAGTACAGGGCAATGTGATTCTGGTAGCGATAGCGATGCCAGTTGTATTCGAGTGAGCCGTCAGGTGGAGGTCGAAGCACGTGATTAAACTTAGGCTGTTTTTTGGTTGTTTATTTGCTATTGCGACATTAGTTTCTGCATCTGCTTTTGCGGTTCCACAGTGTGATGAAATTTTTACCGATCCACCTACGGGAAATCATGATCCAGGGCTGACCCCACCTCCTAATTTACCCTACTTAGGTGAGCTAATTTGTAATAAGCGAGGTTGCAGTCCTACTCACTTTTTTCAGCCTGGAGATTTTTATTTTGGTGATAGTGAGTTAAAGCAAGGCAACTTTATTTATACCAATGGTACAACCACACGCTTGTATTTTGACAGCCTCAATCTTAACGGTGCGCACCTGAATGTTTTCGGTGAAACTGAAGATCTTATTATTTATGTCTATGGCGACTTTAGCATTGCTGGACAGAATAGTATAAATGGCATTGTTTACGTAGCTGGAAACGTAAATATAGCGGGTAATGCGAGTATTGATGGTGCGCTTGCCGCTGGTGGTAATTTATCGATAGTTGGTAACGGTGACGTAGATTTTGACGAGGACGCAATTGAGGATGCGGACTTTGGGGGCATGTGTAATAACGATCCTGTCAACCCAGCCATTCCAGCTCAATGTCCTGCAGACCAAAATAACATTCAGGGCTTAACTTATCGAACCTATGATGCTCGTCCTTGGTATTCCGATAATTACAGTCCTGCGAATCCGAATGAGTTTGAGACGCTAGTTAATTTGGTCCGAACGACAGAGAATCAAATCGGCGAGTCCATCGAAACAGATTTAAATCAGAAAGGTAATGGTATTAACCCACATTCAAATGCCGCAGTCGATCAAGATCTGTATCTAGGTGTGTTTGAAGGATACATAGAGGCGCCTGAAACGGGGGAGTATACCTTTGCTATCGATGGTGATGATGCCATTGAGCTATTGATCGACGGTGAAGTGATAAAAGGGTTTTATGGCGTTCACTCGACCTGTGATTGCACTCGTTACCAAGGTAAGGTCTCGCTAGAACAAGGGGCTCACACCATAGAGTTGAGGTTTCATGAGACCTTTGGTGCTGAGGCTTTCCGTCTGTATTGGAAAACGCCTTCTTCCACGCGTTTTGAGATAGTTCCAGCTAGTCAGCTGTTGACCTGTCCAGCACCGCAGTTTGAATTTGGCCGAGCCGAACTCGATGCCAGCGGTAACGCGGTTATCAACTTTAATAACAGCTATTCAGCTCCACCTGTGGTGATGGTGATGCCAACGATTGATGGTAGCAATGCTAATGGTGATCGTTCGTCAACCGTGCGAGTCGAGAGTTTGAGTGCGAGTAATGCTTCAATTAAGCAGGTTAACTCTGGCATATCGCAAGTGCTAAATAAGAAAATGGAGAAGGTGGATTATTTCGTTATGGAACCAGGCTATCGTTTCTTAGAACGAGGCAAGGCACTACAAGCAGGCTCTATTTCAACTCGGCTTTATCAAGGCAAAAACTTACCAAGTTCAGGTCGAGGTTATGAGAATATCGAGTTTGAGCATAAATTTGGTCTACAACCTGCGATGATTGGTCAGACACTGACCCATAATAATAATCGCTTTATCACCACTGTGATTAATAATGTCGATGCAGATGGTTCTGAATTTGATATAGCCATTGAAGGCTCTGAAATGAGCTCTAGAATAACTCGGCCTGAGCTTCTAGGTTATGTGGCTGGTGTGGGCCAAGGTGAGATGACAGTCAATGGTGAAAGCTTAAAGTATGAGTTTGCCAATGCCTTAAACCACGGTAATGGTAATTCTGTTCGAACCTTGAGCCAGCAATGCGCATTTAATAATAGTTACCAGCAAACCTATACCGCACAGCCTTTAACTATCGCCAATAAAAATCAACGTCGTGGTGGTGATGGCGGCTGGGTTAGACGCTGCACTAAAGAGAGCTTCAATAATCAGGTAAGCTTTGCCCTAGACGAAGATCAGCATCAAGATGGTGAACGTAGCCATCTGGCAGAGAGCATAGGTTATTTTGCATTTGAATACGCCGCTGAGCCACCTGCGGTGAATCACTACCGAATTAGCTTCGATTCCGGTGCGCTTAGCTGCGCCGCTAAATCGGTGGCGATTCAGGCCTGCGCAGACAATAACTGTAGTTCGCTGTTGACGGATCCCGCTTTTGTCACCCTGACTAAGAATGGTGCCAACTATAGCAGCGAAACTTTTACGGGGAGTACTAGTACTGAGGTTTGGCATCCACAAGGTGGGTTAGTGACCTTAGGCTTGGGAGCGACAGTACCTAGTGCCGACTACAGCTGCTATATCGATGGTAACCTGGTTACCAATGCTCAATGTCAGCTCAACTTTGAAGACAGTGGCATCTACTTTAACATCGATGATTCTACCGCCTGTAAAAACTCCAATAACTTCGAGTTATTTGCGGTCAAGAAAGATGAAACCACCCAGCAATGTGTACCGCTATTTGCTAATCAAACTAAACCGCTTTCGATGGCGTTTAACTATATTACGCCAGATGCCACTGGCATTAACGAGGCCGCCAATTTAACCATCAACAGTCTCAATGCACCTCATGCCAGCAAAGTGATTGCAGGCGGTTCGAGTGAAGAGCTTCAAGTTCACTTCGATGCCAATGGTAAAGCGCTGCTGAATGTGAATTATCCAGAGGCTGGTAAGGTGGAGCTTGCGGCAACACTGACAGAAGTTATCGAGTCGCCAGATGGTAGCACCAGTGAAACCTTGATACTCGAACATAGCGATCAATTTGTGGCTAAGCCCGATGGTTTCCACTTTTTCAATAACTCTGGCAGTAATGGTTGCACGGGGGCGAGTTGTGAGCTATTCGCCAAGGCTGGCGATGATTTTAAGATGGATGTTAAGGCGGTTTGTGGCACCGATGACGGTAAGCCCTATAAAGATCGCCCTGCGCTTAAAAACTTTAGGTTTACAGATTTAAAAATTAAGCCTGTATTACAGGCCCCCTTAGTCACTAATGGAGACATTAAAGACGGCGGTCTTGGAGGGCTAGGCCGAACAAGCTTGAGCTTTACTAAAACTAACAGCGCTCCCCTAAGACTGGCTAACCAGACATACTCTGAGGTGGGAGCGATAAGTGTTGCACTCGATGGTGAGCTGAATTATCTCGGCGCCTCGATCCCTGAAACCAATTCAAGCAGCGAGATCTTTGGCCGCTTCTCGCCTTACTACTTAACCGTGACGGCCAACACTCCTCATCTTGCGGCGCAGTGTGGCAGCTTTACCTATATGGACCAGCCATTTGGTTTCTCTACTGGTGATGAACCAACCCTGTCTATCATAGGTAAGAGCAAGAGCGGGGCGATCACCAATAACTATCAAGTCGGTGACTGGTGGCGTTATCATGGCAAACAGTGGCTAGATCGTAGCTACAGCGATACTTCAGGCGCAACCTCAACGGATGGCGCTGCCTTGCTGATTGCGGATGAGTCGCCAATTTCAGGCACAGTGGAATACTATCCGCTTAATGAGACCAATAGTGTGCAGCGGGCTTACCTAAGCGGTGCACAGCTGCATTATGGCCGCACTGCATCGTTGGCGGTTCCCTTTAATGGTCAGTTTGACTTAGAACTATCGAAGGCTGATGTGACAGATAAGGATGGTATTTGTTACCAAGACAGCGCCGTCGGAGCTTGTATTGGCTTTACCTTTGACGATATCGCTAAAGACGATGTTTTTGCGCTGCGTTACGGCCGCTTTGTGATGCAAAATGCTTATGGCCCATCATCGGAAGAGCTGCGTCTAGAGGTCGGAACCCAGTATGTTGGGGCTAGCGGCGAGTGGCTCACCAATACAGAAGATAACTGCTCGATTTTCGATACTACCAGTGCGACAGAGTCTGCCGATATTGGCTTGTACCTGTCTCCCGATGCTGGGCTGGAAGGCGTTCAAGGCTTTACTCGCCCGGGAGGAACGGGCAAGGCAGGAACTATCGGTCTAGGTAACAGCTTTATCTATTTCCCAGCCCCCCACGCCGATGGCGAAGTGGGTCTGCAGCAGCATCTCGATAAGTGGCTGCAATGGTATTGGAGTTTTGGCGCAAGTAGCGCATTACAAGACCCACGAGCGACCGCCTATTTTGGGACTTACCGTGGTCATGACCGGATTATTTATTGGCGAGAAGTTAACTAATTGTCAGTAACAAGGGGGGAGACAAGTTATTGACTCGCTCTTTGGGCTGTATATCGCAAAAAACAGGGTTTCATTAGCAATTGTTAACCTCTTCGGTCTTGTGGATTTTAAGAAGCGTGATAAAGTTACCTGATTTCTTTTTTCTATGACTCCACAGAGACAGGCTGGTTACATGTTCAAGAAGCTACGCGGCATTTTTTCTAATGATCTTTCGATCGATTTGGGTACAGCAAATACGCTAATTTACGTCCGTGAAGAAGGCATTGTGCTAAACGAACCTTCGGTGGTTGCTATCCGTGGTGAGCGCACGGGTTCAGGTCAAAAGTCGGTTGCGGCCGTCGGTACTGAAGCAAAGCAGATGCTAGGTCGTACTCCTGGGAACATTCAAGCCATTCGTCCAATGAAAGATGGCGTTATTGCCGACTTTTATGTCACTGAAAAAATGCTACAGCATTTCATCAAGCAAGTTCATAACAACAGCGTATTCCGACCAAGCCCTCGCGTCTTAGTATGTGTGCCTGTTGGCGCAACACAAGTTGAACGTCGTGCGATCCGTGAATCAGCCATGGGCGCAGGTGCTCGTGAAGTTTATTTGATTGAAGAGCCAATGGCGGCGGCAATCGGTGCAGGTCTGCCTGTTTCTGAAGCAACTGGTTCTATGGTTGTCGATATTGGTGGTGGTACTACAGAAGTTGCGATTATCTCGCTAAACGGTGTGGTTTACTCATCGTCTGTTCGCATCGGTGGTGACAAGTTTGATGACGCAATCATCAACTATGTGCGTCGTAACTACGGAAGCTTGATTGGTGAAGCGACAGCTGAGCGTATCAAACACACAATCGGTACTGCATATCCAGGCGATGAAGTATTAGAAATTGAAGTACGCGGTCGTAACCTTGCAGAAGGTGTACCGCGCAGTTTTACCCTAAACAGCAACGAAATTTTAGAAGCATTGCAAGAGCCACTATCTGGCATCGTCAGTGCTGTTATGGTGGCACTAGAGCAGTCTCCTCCAGAGTTGGCGTCAGATATCTCTGAGCGCGGCATGGTGTTGACCGGTGGTGGTGCTTTGATCCGCGATCTTGACCGCCTACTAATGCAAGAGACGGGCATTCCTGTGATGATCGCAGATGATCCATTGACTTGTGTGGCACGCGGTGGTGGTAGAGCTTTAGAGATGATCGATATGCACGGCGGCGACCTGTTCTCTGAAGAAAACTAACCACGGTTAAAAGGGGCGGTGTTTAACCGCCCTAGTTTGTTATGAAGCCTATTTTTGTTCGCGGTATTTCCAATCAATTTAGACTCATGCTGGCAGTGATTATGTCAGTGATTCTGCTTGTCGCTAACGACAGGCTAGAGCCTGTGCGTAACTCTCTCTCCTCACTGTTAAGCCCATTGCAATATGTGGCAAACATTCCCGGCGCTCTGCTCGATCTCTCCGCCGAAAGCTTAGCAACGCGCAACATGTTGGCTAAGCAAAATAAAGAGTTATTGCGTCATCAACTTCTGATGAGCGAACGTTTACAGCGTTTTGAACATCTGCGCCAAGAAAACGATCGCTTACGTAGCCTACTCGGTTCTCCAGTGCATATGGACGCTAAGAAGGTGGTTGCAGAAGTGATGGAAGTGGCGAGCGATCCTTTCCATCAATATGTGGTATTAAACCACGGTGCACGTAGCGGTGTATTTGTTGGCCAACCTGTGGTCGATGCCCAAGGTGTCGTTGGTCAGGTAGTGCAGGTCAGTGAGTTAACCAGCCGAGTATTATTGTTATCGGATGCCTCCCATGGCATTCCTGTTAGGATCACCCGTAACGATGTGCGCCTAATGGCGGTCGGAACGGGTGTGCTTGATGAGCTAGAGATGAGACATGTCGCCAAGAGTACAGACGTGCGTGTAGGCGATCTATTGGTTTCTTCGGGTCTAGGTAAACGCTTTCCTGAAGGCTATCCAGTGGCCCGTGTTATGAGTGTCGAAAAAGATGACGGACAGAGCTACGCCACCGTGATCGCTCAGCCGTTAGCAGCACTAGATAGAATTCGTTACCTGTTATTACTATGGCCTGATATTGAGTCTGACGGCAAAGATCTTACCCCTCCAAAGGGGGTTGAAGAAGCCATGAAGGCGAGTCAGGAGGTCGCACAATGAGTTTACATGTGGCAAATGGCCGTTGGGTCGTTTGGCTAAGCCTATTGGTGGCAATGTTGTTCCAAATTATGCCGCTGCCAGATATGGTAGAGGCTTGGCGTCCAAGTTGGTTGCTGCTCGTCATTATCTATTGGGCGATGGCATTGCCTCATCGCTACAATATTTTGACCGCTTGGGTACTCGGGGTGATGCTCGATATTCTGCTTGGGGCAACCTTAGGCATTCGCGCATTTGCGATGTCGGTTGTTGTTTATGTGGTGGTTCTGCATTTTCAGCGGCTACGTAACTTCCCAATGTGGCAGCAGGCACTATTGGTGGCTATGTTGGTCGCGCTCTATAACCTAGTGGTATTTTGGGTGCAGTTTGTAACTGGTAGTGCGGTGTTCGATGTTAGTTTGTTCTATCCAGCATTTTCGAGTCTAGTGATGTGGCCATGGATCTTTTGGGTCTTACGCCGAGTAAGACGTCTGTATAAGGTTCGATAATCCACTATTTATTTGCTTTCCTTGGCTGACTTAGTGATTGTCATTTTCGACTACGTTAGCCTAGTTAGAATCATAGAAGGGTACTGTGTATGAAGTTAGTACTTGCTTCGGGCTCGCCTCGTCGTAAAGAGTTGTTAAGCCAGTTAGCTTTTTTAAATACTAAAGCAGATGTGCCATTCGAGTTTGAAATATTAGCGGCCGATATCGATGAGAGCCATAAGAGCGGTGAGTCTGCTGACACATTTGTGCTGCGTTTAGCTCAAGAGAAAGCCTTGGCAGGTCTAGCCTTGTTTGGTACAGACAAGCAAGCAGTAGTGTTGGGATCAGACACCATAGTGGTACAGGGCGAGACGATTTTAGGTAAGCCTAAAGATGAAGCCGATGCGGCGGCGATCTTGGCGAGCCTTTCGGGTCAGTCGCATCGAGTGATGACTGCAGTAGCGTTAACCGATGGCATTAAAACCGTCAGCCGTCTAGTCACCACTAAGGTACAATTTTGCGAGTTAACTCAAGCCGATATACTTAGTTATATCGCGACGGGTGAGCCGATGGATAAAGCCGGAGCCTACGGGATCCAAGGGCTGGGTGGAAATTTTGTTGAAGCTATCGAGGGCAGTTATTCCGCGGTAGTTGGGTTACCTTTGGTAGAAACCCGTGCGTTGTTGTGTGAGATGCAAGTTTTATAGCCATAAAAATCAGTAAAAATAGGCTTTAATTGCCAAGCTATAGACTATCGTTCATCGCAGACTCTAACTGGCAGTATTGGCTCTTTGCCCAATATTGCCAGATCACAAGCTACGCCAAATCCTTTTTAAATTAAGCTATTTCCCTGAGTGGGGTGAGTTGTGAGTAGAAGTCGAATCGCGCAAAACCGAGGACAGAGAAAGATAGGCTCTGAACTCTTAATCAATGTAACACCTACAGAAGCTCGAGTAGCATTAGTGGAGCACGGTGTTCTGCAAGAGGTTCATATCGAGCGACGCATGAAGCGTGGTTTGGTGGGCAACATTTATAAGGGCAAAGTGAGCCGTGTACTACCCGGTATGCAGGCCGCCTTTGTCGATATTGGTTTAGATAAGGCCGCATTTTTACACGCTTCTGATATTGTGCCTCATACCGAGTGTGTCGCCGATGTTGAGAAAGGCAACTTTGTTGTGCGCGATATTGCCGAGCTAGTGAGGCAGGGGCAAGACATCATGGTGCAGGTGGTTAAAGATCCACTGGGTACCAAGGGCGCACGCTTAACTACCGATATCACTCTGCCTTCCCGCTACTTAGTCTTTATGCCGGGTTCTAGCCATGTTGGCGTTTCACAGCGTATTGAGTCTGAGGAGGTCCGCGCACGGCTCAAGAAGCTTACTCAACCCTTTGTCGACGATGACGGTGGATTTATTATTCGCACTGCTGCCGAGAGTGCCGGTGAAGATGAGTTAGTACAGGACGCCGGATTTTTAAGACGAGTCTGGGCTAAAGTCAGCGAACGTCGTAAGCGTCGCGGTGTCTCTCTACTGTACCAAGATCTTGCCTTGCCTGTGCGTATCGTACGCGACTTTGTGGGTACGGAGCTGGATCAAATTCAGGTTGACTCTAATCAAACTTACGAAGAACTGCAGCAGTTTGCCCAAGAGTTTATGCCAGAGATTGCCGATAAGCTTGAGCATTACACAGGTCCCGTGCCTATTTTCGACCTCTATGATGTCGAGAATGAAGTGCAGCGCGCGCTTGGTCGTAAGGTTGAGCTTAAATCCGGTGGCTATCTGATCATCGATCAGACCGAGGCGATGACCACCGTTGATATCAATACCGGCGCTTTTGTAGGGCATCGTAATCTAGAAGAAACGATTTTCAATATCAACCTCGAAGCTACTCACGCGATTGCTCGTCAGCTACGCCTGCGTAACTTAGGTGGGATCATCATTATTGATTTTATCGATATGCTAAACGCCGAGCATAAGAAGCGAGTGCTAGCCAGTCTAGAAAGTGCGCTTTCTAAAGATAGAGTCAAGACCAATATTAGCGGCTTCTCCGGCCTAGGCTTAGTGGAGATGACCCGTAAACGCACTCGTGAAAGTTTAGAGCATGTGCTTTGCGGCGAGTGTCCGGCTTGTTTAGGGACAGGTAATCTAAAAACCGTAGAAACGGTTTCCTACGAGATCTTCCGTGAGATCATTCGTCTCAATCGTGGTTACGATGCCGATGAGTTTTTGCTGTACTGTTCGCCAGCTGTCTATCAAAGCCTTAAGGGGGACGAGAGTCATCTATTGGGCGAACTTGAAGTCTATATAGGTAAGCGAGTGCGGTTACAGAATGAACCTATGTATGCACAGAACAAATTTGATGTGGTGATAATGTAGTGCCACCAGAAACTTGTTCGCCAAAAAAGCGTACCTTTAATTTCACTCGTGCTTGCGGGCAGTTTCTAGCTATTGTGCTAGTGCTCTTCGCCTTGATGGTCAGCCTGTTTCGCGGGCTGCTGCCCCAGCTTGATCAAGTGCGCATGGAACTTGTCGCTTTCGTCAAAGCCGAGTATCAGGTTGAAGTGGAAGTTGGCCAGCTTGCCGCAGAATGGCAAGCCTATGGTCCAGCCTTGACGGTCAAAAATTTTGTTTTACCTGCACAGGAAAACCTGCCTGTCACTCTGCTATTTAATCGAGTGCATGTGAAGCTGGATTTTTGGCAGACGCTGATCACCGCGACACCGCAAATTGAAGATGTCATCTTCGATGGCGTAAACGTAGCTTTAGATCTCGACCAGTTAAAGGCGATGACGCCGCGCAACGCAGATGCCAAGTTGCAAACTGACTGGCTTTATAAATTACTGTTGGAGCAGCTTGAGCGCTTCTCAATTACAGATGCTAGATTTCAGCTCTTGAGCAGAGAGCATGACTATCGCCCCATCTTCATTAAAGATATGAAATGGCGCAATATCGATAATCGCCACCGAGGCGAGGGCAAGTTATTCCTCGATGCCGAGGCTTCTGAAGTCGAGCAACTGGCACTTAGCGTCGACGTTAACGGAAATGGTAATCGCCCCGAGTCACTGGTTGGACAGTTTTACTTAGCCGCACGCTCCCTCGATATTGGTGAGTGGGCGTCGAGGCAGCCTAACCCCTTCGATACCAGCAAGAGATTACCACTAGAAGGGGTGGTTAACCTGCAGGCATGGGCTGGCTTTTCAAACCGAAGTATCGATGGTGTTACCGTTGAATTTCAACCGAGCTGGCTAGAGTGGTTCCTCAATGATGAGCCACAGCAGTTTACCATCGAGTCGGGTGCTATGACTTGGCATCCCAACGAGCAGGGCTGGAGCTTAGCCAGTCACGATCTTAATTTCTCAACCAATGACCACCCTTGGCCAGCGGCTGAGCTTTATGCCAGAAAAAACGATCAGGGGGTCGACGCCAGTCTTAATCAGCTTGAACTGAGCATGTTGCTGCCGCTATTGCCTCTTATTCCTGGTGTCGAACTCGATGCGCTGAATAACTGGCAGTCTCTTAAGCCTGCAGGCAAGCTTACCCAGCTAAGAGCTCATTGGGATAGCCTGCTCAAACAGCCTAAAGTCGCACTTAACCTACAGCAGGTTGGTTGGCAGGCGAGTGGCTCTGTTCCGGGCGTCAAGCCGATCGATGCTAAGTTGAAACTCGATGATGAGTCTCTGTATTTTGCACTGCCAACACAGCAGTACACAGTCGATTTTAATGGTGGCTTCGCCGAGCCCATTGTGTTGCAAGGCGATGGGTTTGCTGGTGACTTTAATTTTTCTGACTTAGCGCTGACGTTACCTAAGGTGCATTTTAGCAATGCAGATTTAGACATTGATGCGGGTCTGCGTTTAGAGTTTAGCGATGCGGTACATATGGCACTACTGGCCAATGTCGATATCAATGATGTTGCCCATGTTCACAGCTATTTTCCGCTTAAAGGCATGAGTGGTTCCTTGGTGAGTTATCTTACCGAGGCGCTCAAGGCTGGCAAGACTGATGATGCAGTCGTGGTATGGCATGGGGCATTTACGGATTATCCCTACGCTCTGCATGACGGTATTTTTCAAGCTGGCTTTACTCTGTCCGATGCTACGTTTGAGTTTCAAGACACTTGGCCCGCCGTTGATGAGCTCAACCTATCGGCGCTATTTGAAAACGCTGCCATGGATCTATGGGTTAACCGAGGTCAGCTGCTCGATGTCAAAGCCGATGGCGCCTATATTGGCATTCCAGCCTTAGGTGAAAGGAGCTTGCTGAGTGTTAAAGCCGATCTGGCTACCACAGCGGAAGCCGCCAATGAGGTGATCCAAAAATCACCGCTGGTGGACTCTGTGGGGGCCACCCTCGATGTGGTTCAAATTGCCGGCGATATCACAGGTCAGATCGATTTATCGATCCCGCTTTACGATGGTGAGTCTGAGGTGATTAAAGGTACGGTTAACTTTAATGATACGCCTGTGTACATCACAGAACCGGGGATCCAGCTAGAGAAGCTCACTGGCCAAGTGCAGTTTGTCAATGATGTCGTCACCGGGACAAATCTTAACGCCTTAATGTATGAGCAGCCGCTGCAGTTTAGCTTTAATACCGAAAGCATGAATCAAAACTATGGCGTCGATGTCACCCTAAACGGTCAGTGGCAGCTTGCTGATCTGCCTGAGGAATTACATAACCCTCTCAGTGATTATTATTCAGGGCAAGTTGATTGGAATGGCGATCTGATGCTGATCTTCGATCCATTGGGCTATCAGGTTCAGGCGCGAGTGGAAACCGACCTTGTGGGGGCAGAGCTTAAGCTGCCGGCGCCATTAGGTAAGAAACAGGATGAGACGAAGCATTTAGTTGCAGAGCTTATCGGTGATAACAAGCAGGCCTCATTAGGGGTTAAGCTGGATAAGCAGCTGGAATTTTGGGGGGGCTTCGATGCCAACTCGGGGAATTCGCTTGCTCACTTCGATCTACTCTTAGGGCGCTTATTTAAGCCTGGAGATCAGTTACGTAAAAGCCAAGGTCACCTACAGATCGAGCTTGATAACACCGAGTTTTCGCCTTGGCTGCCGATTATTCAAAGCTTTGTCAGTCAAAGTGATGCCGCAGTGCTACCAGCCGATGCGACTCAGTTAGAGCAAAAGTCGCTGTTCCCGCCCTTGGTATCTATTGACGCAAAGTTTAATAAGCTAGATTTTATGGGACAGCCGCTAGAGGATATGCATTTTGCTGCAGCGCCTACCGAGCATGCTTGGCGCTTCGATGTCAGATCCCAGCAGCTTGATGGACGCATCGACTTCTATCCAAACTGGGTCGATCAGGGATTAAAAGTGGTGGCGAGTAAATTCCATATGGCCCCCGAGATGCGTAGTGAAGAGAATGCTCATTATACGTCAGATACCGTCATGGCTAACCTGCCGCCACTGGCGATAGATGTGGATGATTTCTCACTTTATGGGCGCTCCTTAGGCCACTTAGTGCTGCAGGGGACTCCAAAAGGGGAGTCATATCAGATCCAGACGGTGTCTATGACGACACCTAATGTAGAGCTGAAAGGTACTGGTGCTTGGGACATGAGTGAAGGCAAGAACTTAACCTCATTTAAGCTCACGCTAGACGCCGATAAGTTTGATTACCTATCTGAGCAACTAGGTATCGATCCTGGACTGAAGAATGCACCGACAGAGGTAAAGGCCGAGATCTCTTGGGTTGGCGCGCCCTATGCGTTTTCGTTAGAGACACTCAATGGCGATGTGAGTTTTGAGTTAGGTAAAGGGCATCTGTCTGAGGTCAGTGACAAAGGGGCACGGATCTTCTCGCTGTTCAGTCTCGACTCATTATTAAGAAAGCTGTCATTGGACTTTTCCGATGTCTTCGGTAAAGGTCTCTATTTTGACTCGTTTTACGGTACATTGAAGCTCGATAACGGTGTGGTAAAAACCACTGATACCGAGATGAAAGCCGTTGCTGGTGATATGCGAGTTCGTGGCTATACCGACTTAACCACCGAGAGCCTAAATTACGATATTCGCTTCGTGCCGCAACTGGCCTCTAGCGTACCCACGGTTGTATTACTCAGCACTGGCGGTTGGACCTTCGGTTTGGGGGCATTTGCGCTGACTAAGGTACTCGAGCCTGTGATTGAGGTGATCTCTGAGATCCGCTTTAGGCTAACGGGCACCATGTCTGAGCCGAAGCTTGAAGAGCTTGAGCGCAAGAGTAAAGAGATTGAGATCCCTGAATCTGTGCTACCGAAGAAGGTCACAGAACCTGAAACAAAACAGGTGCCAGTGGGGCCGCAAGTCATAGGGCAAACCGCCACCGATGAGAGTATTCAGGCGGAGCCTCAGAATAAGATTACTTCTAAGGCTGTAACAGCAACAGGCATGCAAGCATCAGGAGTGGAGCTAAAGGTTGTTACTCCACCAAATACTGATTTTGTCGATAGTAGCAAGGAGCCTGCAAAGCTAACCCTGATAGAGGGGAAGCTAAGTGAGCAAGCTAAGCACGCTGAGCCAAGTGAGACTCAAACTGAGTCGACACCAAAGCGCTCGCTAGATGAAAATAAAAAGGGAGAGTTAGATGCAAGTCAGCCTACTGCAATGTCAAAGCAGCCGCAGCGTTTCGGACAACCTAGCGTTTATCGAATCGCAGCTTAGCCAGCTCCCCCGTCAAGCGGATGAACCACAGCTGGTGGTGCTGCCGGAATGTTGTCTGCTCTTTGGCGGGCATGAAAGCCAACAACTGCAATATGCCACCGATGCGGAGCAAAGCCCGCTCAAACAGGCACTAGCCGAGCTCGCTAAACACCATCGAGTTGTGATGGTTGCGGGCAGCATTCCCATTTTGGCCGAAGATGGCCGTGTCTATAATCGCTGTTATGTATTCGATACCGATGGCAGCGTATTAGGCCAATACGATAAGCTACATCTATTCGATGTCGAGGTGTCCGATGGCACTAAGCAGTATCGTGAAAGCGATGCCTTTTGCCCTGGCAAGCAGATAGTTGTGGTCGATACCCCGATGGGGAAGTTGGGATTGGCGATCTGCTATGACATTCGCTTCCCTGATCTTTTCAGGGCGCTACGTGAGGCGGGGGCGGAATTGATTGCTGTGCCAGCCGCATTTACTAAGGTGACTGGCGAAGCGCACTGGCAGGTGCTATTACAGGCAAGGGCTATCGAAACCCAGTGTTTCATTTTAGGCGCTGCACAGTGGGGACAACATAATCAGGGTAGCCGAGAGACCTGGGGGCAAAGTATGATAGTCAGTCCGTGGGGAGAGGTTATTGCACAGAAGCAACAACAGACTGGTTGGCTACAAGCCGAAGTGGATCTGCAAAGCCTACAAAGGATCCGCGCTAAAATGCCAGTGATGACTCATAATCGATTTGCATCACCAAGGCTAAAATAGGCTAGAAATTCAGGGTAAATCGAGAATCTCACCGAGAGTGTTCGGTCTGCCGCAGTACTTTATTGAATTAATATTAAGAGAGAATAGATGTCACTTTTAACCCAAGTTGGACAGAGCTTATTACAAGATGGGCTAGCAATCGATGATCTGCAAAGCTATTTGAAGCGGATCCATGAACATCAAATTGATTTCTCAGATCTATATTTTCAAGGTAGCCGTCATGAGTCTTGGGTATTGGAAGATGGCATAGTTAAAGATGGCAGCTTTCATATCGAGCGTGGTGTGGGTGTACGCGCCATTACTGGTGAGAAGACAGGTTTTGCCTATGCCGATGAAATTACCCCTGCAGCATTAGAGGCGGCAGCCACCGCTGCACGTGGTATCGCTATTGCGGGTGGTGAAGGGCAAGTTAATGCTTGGAAACAGCAGCAGAGTAAGGCGCTTTACATTAGCTCAGATCCTATCGCCGCAATGGAAGAGATAAAAAAGATAGAACTGCTTAAGCAGGCTGATGCCTATATTCGCAGCTTAGATAGTCGCATTATTCAGGTAGTGGTGAGCCTGTCTGGTGTTCATGAAGAGATTTTAGTCGCAGCAAGTGATGGCACGCTCGCTGCTGATATCCGTCCTTTAGTGCGCTTTAACTGTAGCGTTATTCTTGAGGACGACGGTAAGCGTGAGCGCGGTGCATCTGGTGGCGGTGGCCGTCATGATTACAGCGTGTTATTGGATGAAGATAAAGATGGCCTACCGTATTGCTTCGGTTTTGCCCGTGAGGCGGTGCGTCAAGCTCAAGTAAACCTACATGCGATCGATGCGCCAGCAGGCGAAATGCCTGTGGTACTCGGCGCGGGCTGGCCGGGTGTCCTGCTGCATGAAGCGGTGGGTCATGGTCTTGAGGGTGACTTTAATCGCAAAGGCAGCAGTGCATTTAGCGGCAAAGTGGGTCAGCAGGTGGCTTCAAAGCTTGTGACTGTGGTCGATGATGGCACGATTGCTAATCGCCGTGGTTCATTGACTATCGATGATGAAGGTGTACCGACTCAGAAGACGGTATTGATCGAGAACGGTATCTTAAAAGGATATATGCAAGATAAGCTCAATGGACGCTTGATGGGTGAGCAGTCTACAGGCAATGGTCGTCGTGAGTCTTATGCTCACCTACCTATGCCACGTATGACCAACACCTATATGGAAGCGGGAGAGTCTGATCCTGCCGAGATCATCAAATCGGTTAAGAAAGGGGTTTATGCGCCTAACTTTGGTGGTGGTCAGGTGGATATTACTTCGGGTAAGTTTGTGTTCTCTGCATCTGAAGCCTACTTGATTGAAAATGGTGAGATCACTCAGGCGATCAAGGGCGCAACCCTGATTGGCAATGGTCCTGAGTCGATGAGTCAGATCTCTATGGTGGGTAATGATTTAGCCCTAGATAAGGGCGTGGGCGTATGTGGTAAAGACGGCCAAAGCGTTCCCGTAGGTGTCGGCCAGCCTACGCTGAAACTAGATAAATTGACAGTCGGTGGCACCGCATAGCGCTATAGTTTTATAAAGCCTAGGGTTTAGTTGTAGATTTTATAGCTAGATCCTAGCGAGCAATATTTAGCAATGCTAGTATCTACCAATTAATTAGAGTAAAAACTCTAGAGGTGTTGATGAAACGTTCGCTGTGTGCGCTGTTGCTACTGTTACCTTTAACCGCTCAGGCTAAGACAATGGCCTTCGATGAGGCTTGGCAACAGCTGATTAAGGTCAGCGATAAGCTGCAAGCTGGGGCTCAAGAGGTGAAACGAGCCGAGGCTGAGCGAGAGGCGGGTGAAGATATGAATCTTCCCTCGATAAATCTCACAGGCAGCTACACTCGTCTAGAAAAGCCAATCGAATTAGATCTGCGCGATCTTAACCCTCTAGCTTCTCTCGATCCCGCCACCTTACCTCCCGCTCTTGGCGGTGCGCTTGCGGGTATTCCGGGTTCGATGTTTGTCACGCCCTTTACCGAGCAAGATATCTTCCGCTCAAGTCTGCAAGCCATGTGGCCCATCTACACGGGTGGTAAAATTACTGCCGCTCAAGGGATCCATGAGGCCGAAGTGGCCGAGAAAGAGCAGCAACTCAAGCTGACCATGCGTGAGCTTTTTGTGCAGCTCGTGGACCGTTATTATGCGGTTGCGGTGACCGAGGCATTAGCGCAAACCCAAGCGGAACTCGTCGACTCACTCACTCTGCATGCATCTCACGCCGAGAAGCTTGAACAGCAAGGACAGATCGCTCGAGTCGAGCGCCTCAACGCTCAGGTTGCACTGGAAAATGCCCGCGTGAGTTATGGCAGTGCCAAGCGTCAGTCTGAGATGGCGATGATCGCCCTGTCGAGAATGTTGCATGAGCAGCAGGTCGATACCACCTCTCCAATGTTTATGTTGAATAAGGCTCCCTCGCTGCCGCAGTTGACTCAACTGACAATTAATCAGCATCCGGCGCTTAAATTACTGGCGGCGAAAGAGGCTCAGGCTCAGGGATTAGTGGATGTGGAGAAAGGTAGCTATCTACCGACGGTTTTCCTCTACGGTAATTACACCCTCTATGAAGATGACAGCCTGTTTGCGCAGATAGAGCCTGATTGGATGTTAGGGGTGGGGGTCAAAGTTCCATTACTGAGCCGAGACGGACGCAGTGGCAAGGTTGAAGCCGCTAAGAGCGCTCTGTTACAGGCGAGATACACCAAAGCGCAGACCCAACAGGATTTGAACTTATTGCTCGACCAGAGCTATCGCCAGTTGCTACAGGCGCAAGAGGAGGTGGTGTCGTTAAATACCTCCATGAGCCTAGCTGAAGAGAATAAACGCCTTAGGGATATCGCCTTTAAGCAGGGGTTATCGACTTCAATCGAAAAGGTGGATGCGGAGCTGAAGTTGAATGCGGTAGCCACCCAACAGTTGGGGGCGCAATATCGTTATGTACAAGCCTATGCAAGATTGATGGCCATCAGTGGTCAATTAGATGAATTTATTGGTAGAAGTATTAAGCAAGGGGAACCTAATGCGCACTAACCGTATCTTGGCCGCAGTGGCCTTAATCGTATTAATTGGTGCGCTGGTATATGGGTTAATCCTTGCTTACACACCAAAGCCGCAGCTGCTACAGGGGCAGATTGAGGCCCGTGAATATAACGTCTCCTCTAAGGTGCCGGGTCGAGTCGAAGAGGTATTGGTTAGACGTGGTGACAAGGTTAGCGAGGGCGATCTACTGTATGCCATCTATAGCCCTGAACTGAAAGCCAAGTTGATGCAGGCTGAAGGCGGACGTGATGCAGCACTAGCGATGCAACAGGAAGCGGATAACGGTGCGCGTAAGCAGCAGGTTGCGGCTTCAAAAGAGCAGTGGCTTAAGGCACAAGCGGCAGCAAAGTTAGCTCGTACCACCTTCGATCGGGTCGAAGTGCTGTTTAACGAGGGCGTGCTAGCCAGACAGAAGCGCGATGAGGCCTTTACTCAGTGGCAAGCGGCCAAGTATACCGAGCAAGCTGCACTGGCCATGTATCAGATGACAGATGAAGGTGCCCGTGTTGAGACTAAGGCTGCGGCAGCGGGTAATGCACGCATGGCGGAAGGTGCGGTAAACGAGGTTTCTGCAATCCTCGCCGATAGCCAGATGCGCTCACCTAAAACAGGTGAGATAAGTGAGGTATTGCTGCAAGCGGGCGAGTTGGCTCCTAGTGGTTTCCCTGTAGTGAGCTTGATCGATATGAGTGATGCTTGGGCGGTGTTCCAAGTGCGCGAAGATCAGCTGAAGAAATTTAAGCAAGGTGATCTGCTTAAACTCAAAATCCCTGCTCTAGATCGAGAAGTGGAGTTCACCGTGAGCCATATTAGCGTCATGGGTGACTTTGCCACGTGGCGAGCGACAGAGAGCGGTCATGACTTCGATATGCGCACCTTCGAGGTAGAGCTACGTCCGAATGAGACAATCGCCGATCTAAGAGTCGGTATGTCGGTGCTATTCACCCTTTAAGGTGAGTCGTACAACTAAGAGGTTAAGGCTTTGATAAAGGTGCTCAAACGAGAGTTTACCGCCCTGCAAGATGACCCATGGCAGTTGGCGTTGATAAGCTATATCCCGCTACTGAGCATTATCGGCTTGTGGCTGCTGTTTAGTGCGGGTTTACCAAGGCAGCTCCCGGTTGCAGTGGTCGATCTGGATAACAGTCAAGTGAGCCGCTCTTTAGCAAGGCAGTTACAAGCCAATCCTGTGACTAAGCCCGTCAGTTATAGCGAACTTTCGAGTGCAGAAGCAGCAATGAAGCAAGGGGAAGTTTATGCCTTGCTCGTATTGCCATATGGCCTTAATCGCGATCTACTCACCTCAAAAACGCCGATTATTGATATCCGCTATAACAGCCAATTTCTGCTGGTGGGTAAGTTGTTATCTAGCCAGCTGCTTGCAACGATGGCCGATGGACTCAAACCGCTCGGTGAGCTGAAACTGCTCGCTGCCGGAGTGCCTGCAGAGCGGCTCGCAGTTAACTTAAGCCCTGTTAGTAGCCAAACTACGGCGCTGTTCAACCGTAATACTAACTATGTGGGCTTTTTGGTGCCGCCAGTGCTGATCGCGCTGCTGCAGTTGTTGGCCATGATGGTATTTGCCAACAGTCTTAATAGGGAGCTGCGCTGGAACACCACTAAGCAGTGGTATGAACTGGGCATATGGAAGGTGATTGCGGCTAAGGTGTTGTTCTATACGCCGCTAGTATTACTCCATGGCAGCTTTATTCTAGCGCTTATCTATCTGTTTCTTGATCTACCTATAGCAGGCAGTATCGCTGTGTTATTGCTTGCCCAAATCGTGATGTTACTTGCGGTTTGGTTGATAGTGCTTACCATCTTCTTCGCCCTTAAAGATAGCGCGAGAGTGATTAGCTTTTGCACCGCGATGTTTGCGCCGGCCTTTGCCTTTATGGGGGTGACCTTCCCTGTGCATGAGATGCCTATTGTGGCGCAATGGTGGCGAGTTATCATGCCAACCAGTCACTATATCGAAACCCATATTGCGGTGGTCAGTTATGGCCAAGGCTTATTGGCTAGCTTGTCACAAATGAGTGGTTATTGGGGATTCCTGTTGCTGCTTATTCCAATTGCTCTGCTGGCTAAAAAAGGCTTGCCTGAGACTGAAGAGAGCGAGCTCAGCACGTTGGCAAAGGAGCAATAACATGAGCCTTTTACAACTCATTTGGGCTGAAATAAAAGCGGTACTGGCGGATAAGACTATCGTAATCACTGTGTTCGGTGGCGTGCTGTTTTACTCGATCCTTTATCCGTTGCCATACCTGAATCAGGTCCCCACCGAGCAGCAGGTAGTGGTGATCGATCATGATCACTCATCACTCAGCCGCCAGCTTATCCGCGATGCCAATGCCAGCCCTAAAATTGAGGTGATAGCTCAGCTAGGCTCCATCGATGAGGCTAAGAGATGGATTGAAACCGGACGGGCTCATGGCCTACTGGTGATCCCAGCGAACTTTAGACGTGATCTATTATTGGGTCGCGGCGTCACCTTAAGCTATGGCGGCGATGCCAGTTACTTCTTGATTTATTCAGCTGTTGTGGAAGGTCTTGTTTCTGCAGGCTTAGATATAGGTAAAGATGTTCAGCGTTTAGGGTTATTGGCTAAGGGCGATAACGCTACGGCGGTAGAGCAGAGCCTTAATGTGGTCAAACTCAATAGTATTCCAGCGTTTAATCCAAGCTTAGGTTATACGCCCTATGTGGTACCTGGGTTATTTCTTTTGATATTGCACCAAACGTTGCTCATCGGCACCGGAATTTTGGGGGCAAGCCAATGGAGAAAGCAAGGCTACTGGCAGCAGGTGAGTCCGTTTAAGTTGATCTGTGGTCGCATGGCTGCCTTTATGTTGATCTACGGATTACTTAGCAGCTATTACGTGGGTTATTGCTACTATTGGTATGACGTTAGCCTACAGGCAACGTTAGCTCAGGTTTGGCTACTGATGTTGCCATTTTTGCTCGCTACCAGTGCTGCTGGCATCGCCTTTAGTAGTTTGTTTAGCCGCCGAGACCTACCGACTCAAGTACTGCTGCTGATCTCGATGCCTATTCTGTTTGTTTCTGGTTTCGTGTGGCCAACGGCATTGATCCCTGAGCCCGTAGTCGCCATTTCGCAAATCGTGCCAGCGGTTCCGGCCATTATGGCCATGTTGGAGCTAAATCAGATGGGCGCGCCGTGGCAGAGCATTATGCCCCAGTGGTTGCAATTATGGGCCATGGTGGTGGTTTACTTAGGCTTGGCGTATTGGGGCGTGACAAGGCGGCTCAAGCCAACTATTTAAGTGAGATGAACTCATGATAAATAAAAGGCCCGCTGTAACCTAAGTTATAGCGGGCCTTTTGTTACCTGAAGCCGCAGCTTTAGGTTCCGCTAAGCTCTACGATGAATGATATGCCTGACTTAACCGCTTTTGGTGTCTCAACCTTGAGTGAAACTGTGCTGCTCTTGGCTGGTTCACCAACGCTTGTTGGATCAATATCATTGGTTAATACAAAACTGGTGTAACTGCCGCCTTCGTGCGTAAGGTTTTGTACTTCATAGTTATCGGCGTCTAGCTCACCTTTAGTCGCCGTTGTCGTTAGCGTGGTCCCTGCTGGCATGATCTGGTTGGCACTATCGAAGAACTGAATACCAAAGGTCATTGACTCTCCGGGAGCGATAGTAACTACGTCCATAGATTGCTTGCCATTTTCGTAAATAGTTCTATTACCTTGAGTGACTTTAAAGTGAGCTTCTGAGCCTGACATAGTCATGACTAGAGCCTTCCGGATATAGGTCTTGTTAGCTTGGTCTTGTCCGCATAGTCCATTTGCTAAATCTGATGTTTGACACTGAGGACCGTTAAATAGTCCATCTGCAACAGAGTACGTTGGATTAGAGGCTGTATTGAAGTACGGCTCGCCCGATGTGTGAGTACCTGATTCATCATCATCACGGAATGCATCACCCAAGTCGACAAAACCTTCTGAGTGGTATGTTTCGATATCCATGCCGTTACCTGAGCAGACTTTAGCTTTACCATCTGAATCCAAACAAGCTTCGATAATTTTGCCTCCGTCATCGAGCGGAACAGGTTCGATGACATTATCATCAAACACATTATTACCGTTGGTATCGAAGAAGGTTTCATGGCCTAAGGCATAAGCCAGTACCGTGATGCGATGGTCGGGTACACGTGGATCGGCAGAGGTCCACTCTACGCTACAGTTGCCGTTAATCGTGACGCAGCTTGGTTCAATCTGGCCGCCTTCTGCCGTAAAGTTAATCGTAGTGTCATCGGGGGCCGGGTTACCAAAGCTATCTGAGGCATAAGCGGTAATCGTTACTTTTTCACCATTGTGTTTTGCTGCTTCTGGGTTAAACAAGCTGCTTGATAAGCTAAAGCCCAACTGCTGGGGCAAACCTGTGTTAATAGTGAGTTGCTCGGATTGAGTTGTAACCGACTCATCGTTAGCCGTTGCGGTTGCGACTACGCGCACTGGGGTAGGCATGGTGCCTGATAATACCGTAGCGCTCACAAGACCCGCCGAGTTACTGGTGTTGCTAATCGTCGTCTTACCATTGGCGAAGCTAATGCCGCCAACACTGGTATCTAGTGAGAACTCTACCGCTTGCTGAGCGATAGCCTGACCATTGGCATCAGATACCTTAAAGGTGATCAGCGATGACTCACTAGAACCTGTGCCGCCAGCGCCTTTAATACGAATCGATGTCGGCTCGGCAGAGACAAAACTCAGGTTTGCTAAGGTTTGGCTCGCCAGTGAAAAGTCGAGTGTGGCAGACAGAGTTTGGTTACCGGCAACAACCGATGCGATGATCTGATCATCACGCTCACTGTTGCCGCTACAGTTGGTGTTTTGAAAGGTTGAGCTCGCCGTACCTGATAAGGTGGTAACGGGGGAGTCGATGCTGGCATCACTGCTTGAAACACAGCTAGAGCTGAAGTTAACGCTGGTTGGGGTTTGTAGTCTTGTATAGCTACCGTCATCATTTTTAGTAGCCAAGTCGGCAGTTACGCCGAATGTGCCGCCTGCGCTGACAATATATTTACCAGCCTCTAAAGGCAGTGTGGTCGCCAATTCATTCTCTGTAAAAGTGCTGCCGTCTGCTGAGAAGTGACCGATAACGAAAATTCCCTCGTCACTTACGGCGTCTTTTGCTAGCACTTCATAGAGGCCTGAACTCTGATACGTCTTGCCGTCATCTTCTAAGATGACAGAGAAGTTAGCCGCGCCAAGCTCGTTTTCACTTGGTGTATAGCTGACCTGAGCAATACCATTGTCTTTAGTGAGAGCTGAAGCTGGATTGAGATTGGCGCTACCAGCAGTAAAGCTGGCCATCTTACCCGCTACGCCTTGGCCCTGTTCATCTAAAAATTGAGCTTGCAACTGTACGGTTTCACCGGCTTTAAATTGAGTCACAACGGCAGTGCCGTTAATGATGGCGCTATTTAAAGTGAACTTAGGTTCCGATGGAGATGTTGCAGAAGTGAATTCAAAGTTTCGGCTAGCATCAGCACTGTTATCGCCTTCGATGAAGCTGGCGTTTAAGGTTCCTGCTCCTTCGGTTGCGGAAGCGTTACTCACTATCACCTCGGCTTTACCGTTTGAGTTGGTAAGCTTAGTCGAGACTGAAAGCTGGCCAAAACTTGTGGAGAATGAGATCAGTTGGCCGCTGCGGTCGCTATTACCTTGCTTTAAATGGGCGACGGCGCAAAAACTGCCATTGGCTGCAAAGCTGAGCGAATCTGTTGGCTCGGCACAAACGCCATTTTCGACGGTTTTATAGCTTAATGAGAGGCTGTAACTACCGCCGTTGTCGGTATCGCTATTGTCATCCGATGCGCCGTTACAGCCACCAAGTAGAGAAAGACAGAATAAAGATAGGGGAAGGGTAGCCAGTTTTGAGGGGAGGCGCATTTGCATATTCCTTAGTGCTACAAATTTTTACTGAGATAAGACCGTTCGGTATAAGCTGGGACCTTCAGTAAAAGCCTAAGAAATAGACCCATAAAAAAGCTCCCTAAGTATGGTTAATACTAAGGGAGCTATTGTGTAGCTATATAGTGATGATGTCTATATATGTAACGATTAATCTTTGATCTCGTTACGTAAATATTTAGCAAATTCTTTTGCAGTCTTAGACGCAGCGATATCAGGGTTCTTCGTTAGCTCTTTTTTAGTCTGACGAATAAACTGGCGTAGTTTCTGACGATCGAACTCAGGGTGTTGCTCGATTAGCGCCTGAACCGCTGTATCACCTTCGGCTAGCAGTTGATCGCGAGTCTTATCAGCGACGTTAGTTTTAGCACTCTCGTTACTGTTTTGGTTTAAGACATTCTTTAAGGCGACCTCTAACTCTTCGAGATCGACATAACGCATTAACTTGCCAATATATTGGATATGGCGACGATATGCTTCGGTATTGATCTTGATTGTTTTGGCTTTCAAGATGTTATCGTAAAGCGTTTCATCGAGTGCTAGCTTTTGCACTTGGCTTTTACTTAATGCGACTAACTTTTTACCATATTCCTGATAGATAGCGATCTCGCGTTTAACGTCCGCTCTACTTTCGTAGTTATCATCTTGGTCATAGGGCTGGTGGAAGTGTTCTGAGTCACCGACAATCTTCATATCTAAAAATCTCTTACAAATTCTGAGCTAATAATAACATCTATACTCGCTTATTTCCTTTCCTATTTTAATTCTAGCCTAGGCTAAAGAGGCGATATGTTTAGCTATTTCATCACGATTGTGGCTGTTATGACGGGATTATTTAATGTGATTGGCATTTGGGTTTGTTATGCTATCGCCATTGCCGATAAATAAAGAGTAGAGCTGTGTCTTCACCTAGCATTGATATTGAATTGGATTCCTTGAAAGATGCCGTTTCTATGGCACTGGAATATGCAAAAACATTAGGCACTTCTGGTGCAGAGGTTGCGATTAGTAAGCAGCAGGGACTATCTGTTTCGACTCGAATGAAAGAGGTCGAAACTGTTGAGTTTAATAAAGATGGTGCACTAGGCATTACGGTTTTTAGAGATGGCTGTAAGGGGAGTTCATCCACTTCTGACTTGAGTAAGGCGGCGATTCAACAAGCGGTAAAAGCGGCCGATGATATTGCGCGCTTCACCTCTGCCGATCCGTATAATGGTTTGGCTGAAAAGTCTTTGATGGCGACAGAGTTCCCGGATCTTGACTTGTATCACCCACAAGAGATCTCGCCTCAAGAGTTAACCCATTTAGCGGTTTTGGCTGAAGAGGCCGCCTTAGATACCGATAAACGAGTGCAAACTTCTGACGGTGCCAGTGCTAACGCCCACTCTAGCGTTAAGGTATACGGGAATAGCCATGGCTTCCTCAATGGTTTTTGTAGCTCACGTTACAGCTTGAGTTGTGTCGCCATTGGTGAACAAGATGGTGGTATGCAACGTGACTACGATTACACGGTTGCACGTAAATTTAGCGACATGCTTGATCCTGAGCTGATTGGTAAGAGAGCGGCAGAAAAAACCGCGGGTCGATTAGGCGGACGTAAAATTGCTACGACTCAACTCCCTGTACTGTTTTCACCAGAGATCGCTACAGGCCTGATAGGTCACCTAGTTGGTGCGATTAGCGGCGGTAGCCTATATCGTAAGTCGAGTTTTCTGCTCGATGCCATCGACACCCAAGTCTTCCCTGACTGGTTTAGCATTCATGAAGATCCGTTATTAAAAGGCGCGCTGGCAAGTTCTGCTTACGACAGCGAAGGTGTTGCCACTAAGGCCAGAGACATTATCGATAATGGTCGTCTTGCGACGTATCTATTAACCAGTTATTCGGCGCGCAAGCTGGGCTTGACCAATACGGGGCATGCTGGTGGGATCTATAACTGGACCCTGTCCACGACCGGGCAGACCTTCGACCAGCTGGTGAAAGAGATGGGCACTGGCCTGATTGTCACCGAAGTGATGGGGCAGGGGGTGAATACGGTAACCGGTGATTACTCTCGCGGTGCGGCTGGATTCTACGTTGAAAATGGCGTAATTATGTACCCTGTCGAAGAGATCACTATCGCGGGTAACCTAAAAGATATGTATAAGAATATCGTCGGGGTTGCGAAAGACAGAGATCTACGTTCATCGATCCGCACAGGCGGGATCTTAATGGATAAGATGAAGATCGCGGGTAACTAAGAACCCGTGAGTCTAAGGTTAACTTAGACGATTCGAGTACTAGAAGGCTTCCCTTGGGAAGCCTTTTTTATTGCATCTTGGTTAACACCTGTCATAGCTCGTTGCGGATTAGAGCTTAATTACTGGGTATTTGCCTTATGGGCTTGTTCGCTGGTTTGCCAAAACTCATGTAGCGCCTTGGCGAGGTTGTCATTAGCAAGAATGCTAACGTGATCTTCATTTAATCCGTATATTCGATCGGCCTGCTGCTGGGCGCGATCTCTTAATTGACTGTCTAGGCTTATCACTCCATCGCTGCTCTTTTTGTTGATGATGCCACTGACTCTATAACCGAAAATAAGTTGATGTGGCGGGCGACTGAAGTCATCTTCATGGCCTGTAAATCTATCTGTAAATAACTTCGCAATAAACTCACTGTTTGGTGCAAGATCGCGCCAAGCGGGCATCACTACTGGGGCGTAATCTAGCCCGCTTTGTGCCGACTCGACGCCGCCAAAGGGCGATGATATCGAGGTGAAGCTGGCGATATCATCACAGCCTAGTTGGTTACGGCACAGATCTAAATATCCTTGGGTGACGAGCCCTCCCATGCTATGGGCCACCAAGTGTAAGGTTTTAACGTCATAACGATAATCGATGATCTTAATCAGGCTATTAAGGCCATTGGCTAACAGCTCTAAGGGTAAACCACTGGGGTAATTCATGACCCAAATCTGGTACTTTTGTCTGTCTACCTTAGCGATGATCGGCTCAAAATCTCGTGCCGCGCCATTCATGCCATGAATAAAAAGCACAGGGATCTTACTCTTATCGAAATCATCGAGAAAGAACACGCCGCTGTTGCCTTGTTTGAGATGGGTGACAGGTTTCCACATACCTAAGTTAGCACTTTCTCTATCAAATTGCGGCGCAGCTAGAGTGGCCATTTCACCTATTTTTGCGGGACTAAATTTGACGTTAAGCAGATTTATTAAAGGGCGATCGACTAGGGCTTGCGGGTAATTGCCTTGGGTATTGCTGAGCTGAAGTTGTAGTGGCTTATCAGCCTCTTCGGGTAGCGCTATAACGGAAAATGCCTCGCCGACTTGAAAACGGAGATCGTTATTGGCGTCATTAAAGGTAAACAGGTATTGGCTCATGCTATCACCCGTCACGGTAATTGGTTGATTACCTATCACGACTTCATAACCATCGATGGTGTTAGCGCTGGGCTCTTGTAGCTGAATGAATACGAAAGACTCGGTTTCATGTTGTGACTCAATAATCACTCTATATTCGACATAGATGTTATCGAGCATATCGACCTCTTTGGCCAGATGGCGAAAGTTAGCGCAGCCGGTGACGAGCATTATCATGGTCACCGTGACAATAATTTTTAACCCCTGCATGCTGGCTGCTTCCTTGGTGCCTAATGTGAATGTCATCTAAATCATATAGATAACTTAGCAGTAATTTTACTCTATGTTTACTATTTCACCTTTTTCATTTTAATAGTCCAATTATTGCTTGTATATATGAAAATTCATATATATTATTTTGCATATATATGGTTTTTCATATGCGCCTGTTTCATAGAAATTGTCGGGCGCATATTAGAGTTTATCGAGAGATGATGATGACACCTTTAACCTTTTTTAAGGCGCTGGCCGATGACACCAGACTGCGTAGCTTGCTGCTAATCCAGTCTGAATCAGAACTGTGTGTTTGCGAATTGATGACTGCGCTTGATGAGAGTCAACCTAAGATCTCTCGCCATTTGGCACAGTTACGAAAGCTTGGCCTGTTGGTCGATAGGCGCCAAGGTCAGTGGGTATTTTACCGTATCAACCCTGAGCTTCCCTCCTGGGCGAATGACATTTTACATACCTTAGCTACCGAGCAGGCAGGGTTAATCGACAGTAACTTAGCTAAGCTATTGCAGATGGGTGATCGCCCGGAAAGAGCTAAGAATTGCTGTTAGTTGTCGATTTTATTGAGCAAAGGTTTTTGCTTTTTTTACTCTAATTAGGTCAAACATTATGGGTATTTTTGAGCGCTATTTAAGTGTGTGGGTGGGTCTAGCTATCCTTGCGGGTGTTTTTCTAGGTAATTTATCTCCGGATACCTTTGCCATCGTTGCAGGACTTGAGTATGCCCATGTGAACTTGGTTATCGCGGTACTGATCTGGGTAATGATCTATCCTATGATGATCCAGATTGATTTCTCCGCTATTAAAGATGTGGGCAAAAGCCCGAAAGGCTTGATGCTAACCTTAGTCATCAACTGGCTGGTGAAGCCTTTTACCATGGCCGCCTTAGGTTGGTTGTTTTTTAGGGTGTTCTTTGTCGATTTGGTCGATCCACAAACCGCAAACGAATATATTGCTGGCATGATCTTGTTGGGGGTTGCGCCTTGTACAGCCATGGTGTTTGTATGGAGTCAGCTGACTAAGGGCGATCCTAACTACACCTTGGTGCAAGTGTCGGTGAATGACTTGATCATGGTGGTGGCCTTTGCGCCAATTACTGCCTTGCTGCTTGGGGTGAGTGACATTCAAGTACCTTGGGCAACCCTGTTATCTTCTGTGGTGCTCTATGTGGTGCTGCCCCTTGTTGCAGGTGTGGTAACAAGGCAACTGTTACAGAAAAATGGTGATGAAACGCAGCTGAATGGGTTTGTGGCTAAGCTAAAGCCTTGGTCTATGTTGGGGCTACTCGCTACGGTTGTATTGTTATTCGGTTTTCAGGCTGAGACCATTATCGCCCAGCCACAGAATATTGCCCTGATTGCGATCCCGTTATTAATCCAGACCTACGGTATCTTCTTTATTGCATTTTATGCTGCTAAGAAAATGAAGCTGACTCATAAAGTGGCTGCACCAGCTTGCATGATTGCGACCTCTAATTTCTTTGAGCTCGCTGTCGCCGTTGCAATTTCATTGTTTGGTCTACATTCAGGCGCAGCACTTGCTACTGTCGTTGGCGTGCTGGTGGAGGTGCCTGTGATGTTATCGCTGGTGGCGATAGCTAATCGCAGTCGCCATCTGTTTGCGGATGAGGCTACGGCAGCGAGTTAATTGAGAAAAACACTATTAGCTCGAGTCATAACGGTTCGCAGCTAGCTAAACGACAGCATTGACTGACACCCTTTTAAAATTAGGTTGAGAGATAATTATGACTATTAAAATTGGTATCAATGGCTTTGGTAGAATGGGACGCCTTGCATTGCGCTCGGCATGGCACAATAGCGAAGTTGAATTTGTACAGATCAACGATCCCGCTGGTGACGCAAACACCTTAGCGCACCTGTTAACGTTTGACTCGGTACATGGCCGTTGGTCGGAAGAAGCAACGGCAGACGGCGACAGCATAGTGATTGGTGACAGCCGTATTATGACCACTCGCAATAAAGCGATCGCTGATACCGATTGGTCTGCTTGTGACGTGGTAATTGAGGCATCGGGCGTGATGAAGACTAAAGCCTTGCTGCAAGCTTATCTAGATCAAGGGGTAAAAAGAGTCGTGGTTACAGCGCCTGTGAAAGAAGAGGGCGTACTCAATATCGTCATGGGGGTTAACCATGATCTCTACGATAAAGATATTCACCCTATCGTGACCGCCGCATCTTGTACCACTAACTGTTTGGCCCCTGTGGTTAAGGTGATCCATGAGAAGATCGGCATTAAGCATGGCTCGATGACCACTATCCATGACATCACCAATACTCAGACAATTTTAGATGCGCCCCATAAAGATCTGCGCCGCGCTCGTGCTTGTGGCTTGAGCCTTATTCCAACCACCACTGGCAGTGCGACAGCCATTACCCATATCTTTCCAGAGTTAAAGGGCAAGCTAAATGGTCATGCTGTGCGTGTACCGCTGGCGAATGCCTCGATTACCGACTGTGTGTTTGAACTTAATCGTGAAACTACAGAAGCCGAAGTGAACCAGTTGCTTAAGGAAGCGGCTGAGGGGGAGCTTAAAGGCATTTTAGGCTATGAAGAGCGTCCGCTGGTGTCTGTGGATTATAAAACCGATCCGCGTTCAAGTATCGTTGATGCACCATCGACCATGGTGGTTAATGGCACCCAAGTCAAACTCTATGTCTGGTATGACAATGAGTGGGGCTATGCAAATCGAACCGCAGAGCTGGCGATCATGGTAGGTAAGTTGGATCAAGCTTAAAGGGAAAGGCAGGTTTTAGGTTTTAGGTTTTAGGTTCTAGGAAAAGCAGGAAAGCTGAGATGAGCGGCCTGTGGCCTTACGGAACGTTCGCCGGCTCACTCACGGAACGCTTCGCTTACGGTAAAGAAAAGATAGAAAATTGACTGTAGGTTGGGCTTTAGCCCATCAAGCTAAGATGGTGCAAGCTGAGATGAGCGGCCTGCGGCCTTACGGAACGTTCGCAGGCTCACTCACGGAACGCTTCGCTTACGGTAGAGAAAAGATAGAAAATTGACTGTAGGTTGGGCTTTAGCCCATCAAGCTAAGACGGTACAAGCTGGTGTCTGTTTTTTTAGTTTTTGTCTTTGCTTTTCCTAGCAGCGTAGCGTCCTAGATTCTAGGTTCTAGGTTCTAGGTTCTAGGAAAAGCAGGAAAGCTAAGACGGTACAGCTGGTGTCTGTTGTTTTAGTTTTTGTCTTTGCTTTTCCTAGCAGCGTAGCGTCCTAGATTCTAGATTCTAGGTTCTAGGTTCTAGGTTCTAGGAAAAGCAGGAAAGCTGAGATGAGCGGCCTGTGGCCTTACTGAACGTTCGCAGGCTCACTCACGGAACGCTTCGCTTACGGTAAAGAAAAGATAGAAAATTGACTGTAGGTTGGGCTTTAGCCCATCAAGCTAAGACGGTACAGCTGGTGTCTGTTGTTTTAGTTTTAGTTTTTGTCTTTGCTTTTCCTAGTAGCGTAGCGTCCTAGTAGTGGCGTAGCCACGTCCTCGCATCCTAGTTCCTTTTTTTAAGGTGGTAAGTCGTGTTAGCAAAATATCGTTCTTTGCCTGATAGCGTTAAACAATACTTGATTGTAACGGGGAACTACTGGGCATTCACACTCACTGATGGTGCTTTGCGCATGTTGGTGGTGCTGCACTTTTATGATTTAGGTTATACGCCGCTGGCAATTGCCATGCTGTTCCTGTTTTATGAGATCTTTGGCGTGATCACTAACCTTGTTGGTGGCTGGTTAGGTGCGAGACTTGGCCTCAATAAAACCATGAACATTGGCTTAGGGCTACAGATTGTCGCGCTATCTATGTTGTTATTGCCGGCGGCAATGCTCACTGTACCTTGGGTGATGGCGGCGCAGGCGCTATCGGGGATCGCTAAAGATCTCAATAAGATGAGTGCCAAGAGCGCGATAAAAACCTTAGTGCCTAAAGATGCCGAAGATAAGCTCTATCGATGGGTCGCGATATTAACCGGTTCTAAGAATGCGCTAAAAGGGGCTGGTTTCTTCTTAGGGGGCTTATTGCTGTCGCTTGCTGGCTTTAGCGGTGCGGTGGCGATAATGGCTGCAATGCTGTTGATTGTATGGCTTGGCAGTATGCTCAGTTTGAAAGCCGATCTAGGCAAAGCTAAGTCAAAACCTAAATTTACTCAGATATTTTCGAAGAGTGATAGCGTTAATATCCTCTCTGCTGCACGTCTATTCCTGTTCGCCGCGAGAGACGTATGGTTTGTTATAGCATTGCCAGTGTTTCTCGCTAGCCAGCTTGGCTGGGAGCATAGCAGTGTAGGGGCTTTTCTTGCGCTCTGGGTAATAGCCTATGGCATGGTGCAGTCCATCGCTCCCACTTTTACAGCACGCAAGCAAGCGCCCGATGGCAAAGTGGCAACTTGGTGGGTGGGCTTACTCACATTAGTAACCGCCATCCTTGCCGTGTTGATATTGACTGGCTGGGTTGCTCCTCAATTCGCACTGATTGCCGGGCTAATGATTTTCGGCGCCGTCTTTGCGATTAACTCCTCTCTACATAGTTACCTGATTGTTAGTTATGCCGGAGAAGACGGTGTTTCGCTGGATATTGGCTTCTACTACATGGCTAATGCGATGGGACGGTTACTGGGAACAGTACTTTCTGGTTGGGTCTATCAAGAGGCTGGCTTGTCGGCTTGCTTGTTTATTTCAGCAGCCATGTTGTTTGTTACCTTTATTATCTCCTTCAAATTGCCTCGGACTAAAACTCAAATTAAAAGTTGAGTGCCGCTGTATTGCCATAGTGCCGCAAGGTGCTATGGCAAAACCATTCAAGTTTATTTTTCAACCTTTCCAAACGTTAACCATTCGTTGTACTCTGTTTGAAAGTTTGAGTGTGTTTTTCATTCTAGATTACGCACTCACTTTATTAGGACCTTTTGATCTTGCTAAAACTACGGAAGATCAAAAAGCCCTAAATACATGATTATAAATATAAATAATAACGATAAATTCTCTGTATCGACGAGGTTTGAATGGAAGCTATTACGAATTTTGTAAGCATGATCAATGGTGTGGTCTGGGGGACGCCCATGCTGGTCATGATTTTAGGGGTAGGATTATTCCTGACTTTTGGTTTGCGCCTGATGCCAATTTTAAAGCTCGGCACAGGTTTTAAACTCCTGTGGTCTGGGCGTATTCCCGATAAAGATAAGAGAATGAAGGGCGAGATTAGCCCCTTTAACGCTTTGATGACATCACTCTCAGCCACCATAGGTACGGGTAATATTGCCGGCGTGGCAACCGCGATTTTCATCGGTGGTCCCGGTGCGCTGTTTTGGATGTGGTGTACCGCGTTGGTGGGGATGGCAACCAAGTTTGCCGAGGCTGTGTTAGCGGTAAAGTATCGTGAAGTCGATGACAATGGTAACCACGTTGGTGGCCCGATGTACTACATCAAAAATGGTCTTGGATCCAAGTGGGCTTGGCTAGGCACAGCCTTTGCGCTGTTTGGTTCATTAGCTGGATTTGGGATCGGTAATACGGTTCAAGCTAACTCGGTCGCCGACGCGCTGAGCAGTAACTTTGGCGTGCCAACATGGATTACCGGTGTGGTACTTATGGTGCTGGTGGGTGCGGTATTAATGGGCGGTATTAAACGTATTGCCGATGTCGCCGGTAAGCTGGTGCCTATGATGACGGTTTTCTATCTCGCAGCGGGTGTGGCGGTATTAGTTGTCTACGCCTCAGAGATCCCTGCGGCAATTGAGTTGATCTTATATAGCGCCTTTAATCCTGTTGCTGCACAAGGTGGCTTTGCTGGTGCTGCTGTTTGGGCCGCGATTCGCTTTGGTGTAGCTAGAGGCGTATTCTCGAATGAAGCCGGTTTGGGGAGCGCACCTATTGCCCATGCCGCGGCGCAGACCAATAATCCTGTTGCCCAAGGCTTAGTGGCTATGCTGGGAACATTCATCGATACCTTAGTAGTATGTAGCATCACTGGTCTGGCGATTATCGTCTCTGGCGCATGGACTTCGGGTGAGAACGGTGCTGCGCTAACCTCTTTCGCCTTCTCTCACGCCTTCCCTATGGGGAACTATGTAGTAGCTATCGCTTTGAGTATTTTCGCCTTCACCACTATCTTGGGCTGGAGTTTTTACTGTGAGAAGTGTGTGCAGTTCCTATTTGGCATTAAGGCGATCAAGCCATTTAGGATCCTTTGGACAATAGTGGTGCCTTTGGGAGCGGTCAGCTCGCTGGAATTTATCTGGTTATTGGCAGATACGCTGAATGCCATGATGGCGATCCCTAACTTGATCGCCTTGGCGTTACTCAGCCCTGTGGTATTTGCACTTACCAGAGAGTATTTCTTGAAGAAGCGCCAAGCGGATATGGAGTCACAACAGGCTAAATAGTCGCGGCTGTATAAACTAAAAAAGCTCCTGATATGTATTCAGGAGCTTTTTTTATCACGCTAGGCTATGCCCAAAAGTCATCTTCACTTAAATCGCGCTTTAATTGTGCGCGTTCAAGATAATCTTCAAGGCGCTTTTTTACCGCTTTTTTGTGTGCTAACTCATCAGCAGCTTGCTGATTCTTAGGCGTTGTTAATGCCTCAATTTCTGCATCGTTGGGCACAAAGTCAATAGTCTGAGCCATCACGAATTCCTCTTAGCTAGGTATCCATTGGCCCGAATCGCTCTATTAGCGTGTAGGGAATGCTGTCGATACCTTCAGGTTAATAACTAAACAATGTAAGCGCTCATTGGCTTGCTTGGTTAAACCTTATTAGTGAGTGCTTAATTTGGAATTTAGCAGGGAGTGATTTAAAAATATGCGATCAATGTAACAAAATTACATTTTTAGTTCGAAATTTATTATTTTGGATGTTTTTTAGTTGCTTAATGAAATTAAGCAACTAAAAGTCTTATGTTAGGGCTTTGGTCATTTACCCTAAATAATAATTAAAATAGACCTTTAAACAGTGAGTTATAGCTCAAAACTGTAATTGTATCCGAGCAAAATCTTGGCATCGTCATTTTTAAGATCTGTATCACTGACAACAAAAGATACCGTTCCGAAATTGGTATCTTTACTGAGAGTCAGTGAGTAATCGGCATAGTCGTTGACGCCGTACCAAGCGGTTACTACGTCGCCACTGGAGTATCCATAGTGGGCTGCAATCAAGAGGGTGTCAGACAGGGCATAGCTCAAGGTGGTTTGCAGATATCCCATGTCGGTGTTATCCAGTGGCTCAGTCGTGACATCATCTCCTGCATTGACTAGGTGAGAGTAGCTTATTTCGATCCATTTCCAGCTAATCGCAGCACTGACTTCACCTAGGTCTATGTTGCCATCGCTATCAGGGTAGGCGTAGTAGAGATAGCTCACGTCATAGCCAAACTCCTCTCCTATGCTGCCAGCAAACCCACCATAGAGATCGATTTCATAGCTAGTGTCATCGCCAAAATCGACATTCGAAGCCCAGGTGCCAAGATAAAAGCCTGAGTCGTGGCTGTAGTCGATACCGCCTTGCACTGCAGTGCTGTCATCGGTCTGAGTGATCCCACGCCATAGGTAATTAGAGGTTGCACCTATGTTCGCTTCAACGGCTGCTTGTGCAGCGCTACTCAGTAGTGTCGCCATTAAAACTGCAGTGCTCTTTAAAAGTAACTTGTTCATTCTATTCCCCTTCGTAGAAACATTATTGTGGTTTTACTTCAGATAAGAATTAGCAAACTCTAAGCCAATAATTTTATCCTTTAAAAACAGGTGTTTGAGTTTCTTGATGTCGGAGGGGGTGAAATATATGATTCAGCTTGGGGCAACAGGCACCGTGATAGGGCAGCTATAGCAATAGCATTAAATCTTTATACTGATTGGTATTAGTCAATTCAGCAGCACTCAAGAATTTGAATTCCCACAGAATGAACAGATACTCAATGCAATTGGTATTATATGAAGGCTGATTTAGGATACAAAAAAACCTCCATAAGGAGGTTTAGTTATTTACTGCGGAAACAGTGATTTAGTTAACGCTATCTTTAAGCGTCTTACCTGCTTTGAACTTAGGTACGGTAGCCGCAGGGATCTGGATTTCTTTACCAGTCTGTGGGTTACGACCTGTACGCGCTGCACGCTGTGTTGTTTCAAAAGAGCCGAAACCAACGATAGAGATCTTCTCTCCACTCTTCATTGCTTCAGCAACTGCTTCTTCAAAAGATTTTAAGGCGCGAGCGGCTTCAGCTTTAGTTAGTTCTGCAGATTCAGCCATTTTTGCAACAAGTTCAGTCTTATTCATTTGAATAGTCTCTTCTTTCCGTAGATTTATTTGTTAGTAGCGTTATGTAACATGCCACAAGCTTCTGCAATTTAAAAGCGCTTTAACCCTATGAAATAGGGCTTAAAGTCAAAAATAGGGGCGATTTCTCAGTTTTTTACTCTTCAAGTAGCTGATAAATGATCTGTTTCACGGTATTTGGCTCGAAAGGTTTATCGCACAGGGCATTCACACCAGCCTGAGAAACGTTATTTAAGTGGGTCTCATTGGCCTCCGATGAGACCATTAAGATCGGAATATGTGATTGTTGGCTATCGTTGCGAATAAATTGGGTTAACTCGAGTCCATCGACACTTGGCATGTTGTAATCGGTGATGACTAAGTCAAACATCTGCTGCTGCATCAGTTCAATGGCTTGTTGGCCGTCTTCAGCCTCGGTGATGAGCCTTAATCCAAGGTTGGTGATGGTGCGTTTAATGACGTTGCGGGCCATTTTGCTGTCATCAACCACCAGGACGCGTAGATCTTGCACGTCAAAGTGGGTCAAATCTAATTCATCATGGCTGAGTAGATCGATGGTGGCGTTTAATGCCTTACCTAAGTGTTCTGCTGTAAAAGGTTTAGGCAATATGGCGACCACGCCAGATTGGCGGTAGCTCTCTAACTGTTCACGACGACACTCGCTGGAGACCAACATAAATTGAATATCGTTAAAGTGCTGGGATGACTTGATCTGTTGTAGTAACTCCAGCGCGGTGCCATCTTCGTAGTGCATGGCACTTGCCACAAGATCCGGCTGGTGGCGATTGATGATCTTTAGAGCCTGAGCAAGATTGGTGGCTGTTTGGATCTGTTGGATCCCTTCCTGCTCAAGACGTTGGCAGATGATTTTTCTTTGAGTATCAGATGGTTCTACCAATAAGATTGAAAGTTCGCTTGGCTGTAAATGGCGCATAGATTCAATTACCGATTATTAGTTATTGCTATTCATGACTGCGATTTTGGCGTTTTCTAGCTTAAGTGCTAACGCAGGTGCCCCTATGGCAATGCTTTATTTAGTCAAGAGGTTCAGGCTTTAAATAGAGGCGAGTCTTGGGGCTGAAGGCCACCCAGAACTGAAATGTCATAGCGGTAAGTGCGGCCACTACGATGGCGCTGATAGGGATATTCTGACCCTTGACGATAACCACGACATCTTCTGGGGTAATTTGATAGGCGATAATGGCTGCGGTTGCTAGTGCAAGCAGCGCAACGGTTTGAATTGCCAGATAGATCTTGAGTACGACACCTGCCCAGAAACGGCGCATGATAAGACCGTACAGTACTGGGAAGACGCCGAGAGTTAGCAGATCGAATGCTTGCGTGCTCAAAGTGCGCCACAGTGCAGCAATTGCGAGTAGAGCATAGAGAAACATCAAAATAGCTAACAGAGGATGTGGTTTTGTCATTGGGTACCTAAAGTCGTCATATTTTTTATATTCTTGTTGTGTGGAGTTTAAAAAAAACCACGGGTCGCGTCTATAAAACAAGCCGCTTCGCCGTGAGATTGTTTAGCTAAGCTGGCGGTGAATGCGTTAGAATAGCCAGCATTACAAGGTACGATTAGAGAATCCAATGACAGAATCTGAGTTTTGGGCATTAGTGACCCGAACATCACCACAACAAGATCAAACAGAGCTTGCCGAGGCACTAAAACAGAAGTTGAGCCCGCTGAGTAATGAAGATCTGAGAGATTTTGACAAGATATTTGGTCAGCAGATGCGTCGTTCATATACTTGGGATGTATGGGGCGCGGCCTATATCGTCACGGGCTGTGATTCTGAGTATGCCTTTGCCGAGTTTCGTTGCTTCTTAATCTCTTTAGGCAAAGAGTGGTACGACAGGGTGGTTGAAACCCCCGATGAACTTGGAAATCTAGCTCAATGGCCGGAAAAAGATGGTTATGCCTATCCGTTTGTTGATGAGTACGATCTGATCGCTGGTCAGCTTTATGAGGAACGTGCCGATGATGAGCTACCTTATGTGCCATCAGGTCAGGCAAACCCTGCTGGGAAAAAGTTCTCCCATAAGAAGAAGCAGCTTAAGGCGGCTTACCCTCAATTAAGTGCGGCCTTTCCATTTTAAGTTGCACTGTTTAATAGCAAAACGAGGCCAAAGGGCCTCGTTTTGTATTCAAGCAGCTGTAATTGATTGTGCTAGTCAGCTCTTTATTCATAGCAGACTTCAAATTCGCTGTCGAAATCGAGTCCGTGGCTGGCACAGGTTAGCTCCATAAACTCTTGCTCTGAATCTAGCACCTGTTCATCAAACTCCGCTTGTAACTTTGACTCTAATGCTTGGTCTGACTCGGCTTGATGTTCAGCGAGAATTTCGTAGTGTTCGCTGATCGCTGCTTTCTCTTTAGCGGTAAATTCTTGGGCGTTAGCCTGACCGATAAAGCTAAATGCTATCAGCAGTGCAGCGATAAATGCCATGGGGCCAGAGAATGAGATCTTGCTAGTCGTTGAGTAGTTCATATTTGACTCCAAACAATAAAATGAGTGACCAGTTTCAGTTGCTTACTCTATCGCTGCATCTGTGTTGGCAGCTTAAAGAGCGCTGTTCAATGTTTAACTTGATACGAATGTTAGCGGATGTAACATGTACCAAAGCTGAATAAAAAGTGAACAACTAGTTCGAAGGGCGGTCATTACCCGTTTTGATTATTGTTCAGACGGGCTGAGGGAAAAGGGATAGAAAACTGGGGAGCAGAGTTAACGCTTGTACAATTTGTGGTTATCAAAAGTGAGAGTAGGCTGTAACTGACCCATTTTCATATCACTTATCATTTGTCACTCATTGGTCATGGTCTGGCAGTGGAAGCCTTGTCGCATAGAGTCAAAGCCACAATTTAAGCCGCACTCCCAAGCCACACCATTAAGCTTGTCAGATGCTTGCTGGGCATAGGCTTTACAGCTTGGATAGCTGTCGAAGCCATCTTTCATCTCATACCGTCCTGAGTTATAACCATTTTTATAGATAAAAGCCGACCAACTTTCAGGTTGTGAAGCCGTCTCGCCTTGATTGATGCTAATAATCGCCGCGACAAGCGCAGTAAATAAGATAACGACAAAGATGATGGGAGTGAACTTTTGCATGGACTCGGTTTCCTGAGACTTACGGATAACGCTCATAGCTTAACGGCTCATTATAAAAACCTAAAGAGCCGTACTGATGCTGTGTGATTCTGATGCAATTTGATGCAACTAGTTTGTTTACAATCTGGTCTACTAATATGATTGTATGAATGACAAAGATCTAATGTACTAGGTTAAGCGGCGATTCAGGAACTGTGTTATATAGTTCAATTGTTAATCACTCGCTTATGTTCAAGGGGGAAGCATATGAAATTGAAAACTCTATTTGTAGCCGGGATACTCGCATCTAGCTCAGTTTGGGCGGCAGATGAAGCGGCTGAGAATCCAGTGACCGAAGAAGGTGTGGTGAAAGTTGAGTGGCAAGACCCAAATAGTTTTCGTGATATTCGCTCTAGTGGCGATATTCAATCACGCTTCGAGACGCGCACCTTTGATCAACTAACCAAGAACCTGAATAAGGAAGCTAGCAAAGTGCTAAAACCGGATCAGAAGCTTGAGATGGTGGTAACCGATCTGGACTTGGCTGGCGATGTGAGACCTACATTTGGTGCAACCACTAACGACTTACGGGTAGTCAAAGATATCTATCCACCACGTATAACCTTTAGTTATAAAGTGATCGAGGGAGAGCAGGTGATTATCGCGGGCGACGAAAAGCTAACAGATATGAACTTTATGCATTCAATCAATAAGATGAATAACAAGCCATATCGATATGAGAATGAGATGCTAACATCTTGGCTTAAAACATCGATCGCCCCTCAGTTGTAGACGTTAACCGCCAACTTGTGCAGCAATAGCGTTATCGACTGTAAACAGGCTAAATGAGCTTACTGCTTGTTTCGCCTGTTTTTTTGCTTGGGCGCTATAAAGTGACAGTTGATGTTCATTGCAATTGATCGTCACGTTAGGAGGCAGGAGCCCCGCTGTGAGGGAGATGAGGCCATGGTAACAGCTTTTGCCATCCCTATCCTCAGCCAGCATCCGCTTAGCTTGCCAGTGCTTCGCTGAATAGAAAGTTGCTTTCACTGCGTCGAAATCCTCGATAACTTGTACAGCCTGGCGCTCAATCTCTGGGCTGGTGCTTATTATTACAAAGTCATCTCCGCCCACATGACCAATAAAGTTGCTATTGGTTTGTTGGCGTAAGAGTAGCCGAGAGACTTCCATAATCACTTCATCACCTCGGCAGAAACCGTAAATATCGTTGTATGGCTTAAAATGAGATAGGTCAAAATAGGCCAGATAGAAGGGCCTTTTTTGCTGGCGTAGCCTCTGTAGCTCCTCTTGAATGGGGATGTTTCCGGGGAGTCCGGTTAGTGGATTCGCATGCCTCGCCATGGCAATTTTCTGTTCAGTTATCTTAGCTAACAGATCTTTGGTTTGGCCGATACCGAGTAGCTTGCCTTGCTTGAGGATGATAAATTGCTGCACGACAAGATCGCTCGATTCTTTAGTGAGTCGTTGGCTAACCTGAGAGATGGGCATATCGGCTTCGATATGGATAAGCTCAGTGGTTAGCACCTCATTCACGCTTCTATTTTCGTGCAAAGCTCGGCCATAGGGAGTGCTAAACAGCTCTATGATTTGACTCCTTTGCACCATACCTATCACGCGTTCGCTTTGCATTACAACGATAGCTTGCAGGCTAGGATTTTGATTGAACTGCTCACCAATAAGCTTAAGTTTGCTGTGAGATAGGCAGGTTGTGGCCTTGCTACACAGGCTCTGGGCTGATTCGGCAAAGCGCACCTTTTGCGTAGTGGGTTCTAAGGCGGGGTCAAATGGGATATGGCGGTTGGGCGAGGTGGCTGGACGGCCGAGCAGAAAACCCTGGCAATAGATGATCCCCAATTGCTTCAGAACCGCGAGTTCTTCATGAGTCTCAATGCCCTCGGCTATTACCTTGCAACTGAGGTTTTGACACAGGGCAATGATGGAGCGAACAAACTCCTGTTTTACTGAAGAGGTATCGATTGATTCGATAAAGTGGCGATCGATTTTTACATAATCGGGAGCCAATTCTGACCATAGCCTTAATCCAGAATAGCCCGCCCCGAGATCATCAATCGCTGTTAAAAAACCTTGGCTCCGGTAGTGATTGAGACAGGACTTAAGCAGATCTATGTCATCGGCAGGATACTGCTCCGATAACTCGATGACAACCTGAGAGGGATCTAGCCCTAGATCTTGTACTAGGCTTAGCGTGAGCCCTTTAGCATGGTTGGGCTCAAGTAGCGCCTTGGGAGAGATATTGAGAAAGAGTTTGCCGGGGAGCTGGGTATTTTTAAATTGCTGAATGGAGATCCGTCGACACAAGGTTTCGAGTTCCGATAGGCGTCCCTCGTAGGCAGCCGTTGTAAATAGTGGTACAGGTGAAAATAGTGGACTATGCTCAGGCCCTCGGCTTAGTGCTTCATAGCCGTGAATTTGATGGGTAGAGAGATTACATATAGGTTGAAAGACTGCTTTGATTTTTTCTTTATCGATGATCTTTGAGAGTTCTAGTTGCAGATCGATTGCGGACATCCTTTCCTACCCAATAGTGTGTGAGGTAGCAAAGTGTATGACACAGGTGTGACAGTGAGATGACAGATATCAATCCGCTTTTAACGGATTGATATTCTAGGTGTTACTTTGAATTTGACTTAAAAGCCTGCATGGTTTGCAGCAATAAACCAAGCTTAGGTACATGGCTTTCAAGGCCCTTAGCCATAGACTCTGGATCTTGAATAAAGCCTTCCATCTCGGCAGCTAGCTCTTGCACGTATGGGGTAAAGCGATTGCTTTTAGTGGTGAAGCCCTCAGATGGACTGAAAATGGCATCAAATTTTACGTGGCCAGCCTTTTTAAGCTCGTCGAGTCTCGCATCGGCATCAATGGCTTGGCGGTAGGCGGTTTGCAAACTGGCTTTAAGTTGCTCGATAACCTGTGTGTGTGGCATAACAGCCTCTCAATTAGAAATTTTGCTAAATTATAAGGGGCAAGCATGATAGCAACAAGTGTCGTTAAGCGTTTATTCGCCATGGTAGGCTCAGCTATGCTGTTTGTGGCATTCACTACTCAGGCTGCACCGAGTGATAAGCCGCCTTTTTATCAAATATCCTATCAAGGAAAGGTTGCCTACCTATTAGGGTCAATTCATGTCGGTGAAGCCAACTTTTTTCCACTCGCACAGCAGATTGAACAGGCGTACAAACAGTCGGCTGCTGTGGTGGTAGAGGCGGATGTACGTGATGCCGATGTGCCTGCGTTGTTAGCTAAATATGGCTCAAAGTCACTGCCTATAGATGATAAGACTCAATCGGTTCTTAGCCAATATTGCCAAGATAAGCAGCCCTTCTGTATGGCGATTGAAAACTATGCCCCTTGGCTACAGTCGATGCAGGTGAGCATAGGTCGTTATGCTGCATTGGGCTATAGCGGTGACTACGGGGTGGATGCCGTATTAGTGAGTAAGGCTGGCGCTAAACCAATATATGAGTTGGAAAGTACCGAGTTTCAATTTGAGCTCTTGGCATCTTTCGATGCCAGCACTCAGTGGAGCATGGTGCGCGAGGCAATAGAGGCGCCAGATACCGATATGCTTAAGCTCATTTCGGCGTGGCGTAGCGGTGATGAAACCGAGCTGGCCGACTTGATGGAGGGGGAGATGCTTCGCGAAGGTGAGATCGAGATGGTTGAGAAAATGCTCTGGGGGCGTAACCAGACTATGGCGCAAGGGATTGTTAATTTAATGGAGTCTCCCGAGACGGCGCAGCCACTATTTGTTGTGGTGGGAGCCGGACATCTGGTGGGGCAAAAGAGCGTACAGTCATATTTGCAACCTCTAGGTGTGAAGACTAAAAATTGCTGGCAGCAGCAGTGTTTGTAAGCTGAATATTCTTCATTCTGGATGTGATTATCGGGTTTGGCCGTTTTGGGGTATAATGCGCCGCTTATTTTAGTTTTCCTGTCATTTTGAAAGGTTTTATCGGTTTGAATAAAGAATACTGTATCGATTTGAAGGCGTTGCCATCGCTATTCACTCTTTATCGCAAGATATTTTTTGGACGCAAGCCCGGCTGGGATGAGCAGCCATTGCCGATGATCAAAGTGAGCAGTGAGAATGTTGCTCTGTCTCAGGACAAAGTGGCGCAATACGCTAAAGTGTGTGGATTCGACTTCGATGGCAAAACACTGCCGCCGACCTACCTTTATGTGATGGCGTTTAGGCTGCATGCGGTTATCTTTACCCATGATGCGATTACTTTTCCATTACTTGGGATGATCCACCTAAAAAATAGCATCACCTTACATCGCAGTGCGCGTGTGGATGAGAAATTCGATATCCAATGTGCGTTGACAGATAGCCGTATAACGGACTCTGGACTCGAGTTTGAGTTAGTCTCTAAAGCTTACATTGCTGGTGAGCTGGTATGGGAGTCGGTGTCGACTTATCTGTACCGCATAGAAGGAAAGACTAAACGAGTTCGTCCACCTAAGGCTAATGATATGGCTTGGCAAGAGCCTGTAAGCTGGAGTTTGGCGGAAGACTTAGGTCGTCGCTATGCCAAGGCATCGGGTGATTATAACCTGATCCACCTTCATCCTGTTATGTCTAAACGCTTCGGTTTCGATCGCGTTCTCGCTCACGGCATGTGGTCGAAAGGTCGCTGTATCGCACAGTTGATGCCAACTATTGGTGATCGTGCCTGTCAGATTGATGTGGCCTTTAAGTTACCGCTGTTTATGCCTAGCAGCGTTAGTTTTGCAGCCGAGCAGCTTGAGGATAAAACTGTATTTGAGCTCAGAGATCAAAAGGGTCGCCGTCCACATCTGAGTGGCGAAATCACTTTTTTATAAGCAGTCACATCAATCAATGAAAGGCGCTTTTAGCGCCTTTTTAAATGCTATTTTCAGTGTCATGAAAAAACCTCACCTTGCCAGTTTGAGCGTAAAATCGGCAAAAAAATAACCAGTTTATTGACGTAGATTACAGAAAGCTAAAATAACACCCTATTGTTATTTTCTCGCTATCTGAGATCACCTATATTGCAGCGGTAACTACCCTACATAAAAATAAAACGTGGAAAAATTCGAATGCATTCAGATATTGAAATTTCGCGCCAACATACCTGTTTACCTATAACCGAAATCGCCAATGAGTTGGGCCTACAGCCCGATGAAATTTCCTTGTGTGGTGCCAACAAGGCGAAGGTTTCATTGTCAGTCGCTAAAAGATTAGCGGATAGACCAAATGCCAAGTTAGTGATTGTGACGGCTGTGACACCGACCCCTTTTGGCGAAGGTAAAACCGTAACGACCGTAGGCTTGACCCAAGCCATGAACCTTAATGGTATTAAGACCTGTGCCTGTATTCGTCAGCCTAGTTTAGGGCCTGTATTTGGCACTAAGGGCGGGGCAGCGGGCGGTGGTTATGCGCAAGTCGTCCCGATGGAGGAGCTGAATCTGCATTTGACCGGTGATATCCATGCGGTCAGCAGTGCCCACAATTTAGCGGCAGCCGCTATCGATGCACGTCTATTCCATGAGACTCGTCTAGGGGCGGAAGCCTTCGTTCAAGAGTCTGGTTTAACTGCACTCGATATCGACCCTGATAATATCCTTTGGCGCAGAGTGGTTGACCATAATGAACGTAGCCTAAGACAGATTAAAGTTGGTTATGGCGCAGTCAATGGCCCAGTACATGAGTCGGGATTCGATATTACCGCCGCATCAGAGTTGATGGCGATTCTAGCGCTGAGCCAAGATCTAAAAGATCTTAGGCAGCGTATTGGCCGCCTAGTGTTGGCGCTTAATACTCAAGGTGAACCTATCACCGCCGAAGAGCTAGGCGTAGCGGGTGCGATGACGGTGATTATGCATGATGCGATTGAGCCAACCTTGATGCAAACTCTGTCAGGTGATCCTTGCTTTATTCATGCGGGTCCGTTTGCCAACATTGCTCACGGTAACTCCTCGATTATCGCCGACACCATTGCGGCAAAGCTTGCGGATGTGGTCGTCACAGAGGCGGGCTTTGGCTCGGATATGGGCTTTGAAAAGTTCAGTAACATCAAGGTGAGAGAGTCGGGCTATGCTCCGAGTGCGTCTGTCGTTGTGGTGACACTTAAGGCGCTTAAAGCTAATAGCGGCATCGAGTCTAGCAAAGATATTAATCTACCCGATATGGAGCGCCTGCAGGCGGGGTTTGCCAACCTAGAGTGGCATATTAACAACGTCAGTCAGTATGGCGTGCCAGTTGTGGTTGCGATTAACCGCTTCCCAACCGATACCGACGAGGAACTTGAGTGGCTGAAGCAGGCTGTTGAGCAGACCAAGGCCTTTGGTAGCGAGATCAGCGAAGCCTTTGGTAGAGGTGCCGAGGGAGCGACTAAGCTTGCGGATATGGTTTACCGAGCGACACAAACCGCATCTGACTTTAACCTGCTTTACCAGAGCAACAGTAGTCTTGAGTCTAAGCTGATGACGCTGGCGGAAGTGGGCTACGGTGCATCGAGTGTCACGTTATCTGAAAAGGCTAAGACACAGCTAAGCTGGCTGACTAAGCATCACTATGGTGAGTTACCTATTTGTGTCGCCAAGACTCCGATGTCGATAAGTCATGATCCTAACATTAAAGGGATCCCTACAGGCTTCGAACTGCCAATTACCGAGCTAAGACTCAACGCAGGGGCGGGTTTTGTAACTGCGCTGGTGGGCCAAGTAATGACCATGCCAGGGCTTGGGTTAAAGCCTGGCTACCTCAATGTCGATATCAATGATGATGGTGAGATAGTCGGCTTAGCTTAAGGACGATAGCAATAGATAATAAAAAGCCCCGACAACATAAGTTGTCGGGGCTTTTTCATATCAGAGCGCGAGAATGAATTTATTCTGCAGCGGTTTGATAGATATGCACATCGCGTTGTGGGAACGGAATGCTGATCCCTTCTGCGTCGAAGCGCATTTTAACTGTGCGAGTGATATCCCAGTATACATCCCAATAATCTTCAGGCTTAGCCCAAGGACGGACGATAAAGTCCACCGAAGACTCACCTAAGGTGTGTAGCTTAATCATAGGCTCAGGATCTTTAAGCACGAGTGGATGTGCCATTACGATATCGGTAAGCACTTTCTCTGCATGCTCGATATTATCGCCATAGCCGATACCAAAGGTCATATCCACGCGACGCTGATGCTCAACGGTGATGTTGTTGATGGTATCGCCCCAAATCTTATTGTTTGGCACGATAAGTCTTTGGTTATCTAGGGTCTTAATGGTAGTGGATACTAAGCTCATGTGGCTTACACGGCCCGTTACGCCGCCAGCGTTGATCAGATCGCCCACATCGAATGGACGGTAGATCAGAATCATCATGCCAGAAGCGAAGTTAGATAGGGTGTCTTGCAGCGCAAAACCGATAATCACACCGGCGATACCGAAACCGGCAAGCAGTGGAGCTAGCTCAAAACCAAGCTGAGATAGGGCGATTAGTAGACCCAGAGCAAATACGGCTTTACCCGATAGCGAGATAAAGAAGTCTTGCAGTAGCATACTGAATTTAAGCTTAGAGTTGCTAACAGTCTTTTGTACTACGCGCTTAACGACTTTGCCGACTAGGCTCGATAGGAACAGGATTAGGCAGAAAATGATCAGCTTAAATAGAATGCCTGCGCCATTTTCCATCGCTTGATTCTTAGCGATAGTCATCCACTCAGACAATAAGCTGCTAGCTACATCGAAGTTCAATACGTCTTGGGTGATATCTCCGGAAATGCTAAACAGCGTTTGTTTATAAAGTGCGGTATCTTGACCTAGAGAATCAAGTAGCTCGATTGTGGTCGAAAGGCTAGTTGAACTCTGATCTAAGCGTTCCTTTAGCTCAACAACAAGCGACTTTTGCTCGCTACTCACATCGGCGCCAGCGACTTGCACATCGGCCACAGCCTGAGTTAAGCGCTCTTGGTTGTAGTAGACAAAACTGTTGAGATCGTCGGCACGAGTAATCAGGGTGGCGATAAAGGTTTTGCTTTGTGCATCGGTATCGATCCCTGCATCTTTAGCCCAGCTCAATAGACTTTTTTCAGCCGTGAACAGTTTGTCTTGCTCGCGCTGGATCTGCATCAGACCCACCATGATCTTATTGTCGTCGCCGCTACCGACTTGACCCATAAGGTTAGCTCTTTGTTTTTCAAAGTAAGCTTCAACTTCGTTGGTAAAGGCTAATTGCTTAACGATATAAGGCTTTAGAAAAGCGTAATCAGGATCGGCTTTGTCCACCTGAGTCTTTAAAGTTTCCTGAAGTAAGGCTGCATTGCGACCAATGCGGTATTCAAGGAAACTCTTAATTTCGCCTTTAGTATTCGGTAGTGCTTTTACATCAGCATCGATCAGGCTTTGAATTTTGTTTAGGTTATTGGTTAATTCAGTATTCTCTGTGTTTGCTGTTGCTGCATATGAGCAGAAGCAGAGAATAAGCATTAAAATTTTGGGGAGCATTCTATGCATTGGGTGTGTCCGATAGGTCTCAGGATCTAGTAATAATATTACGACATTGGAAAACTGTCGATTTGTTATTGTGATAGCGGTAAACAAAATAGCGAATATACAGCGAAACCTGCTAAACTTTGCGGCCTTTAATATTGGCGCAAAAGTTAGCCAATATGCAGCCTAAGAGAGATTGCCTCAGTGATATGCGCCCATTGTTCTAAATCATTTGCGATAGATAAAATTGAAAACCAAAGAGGAAAGGGACTGAGTACTGAGATCCAATGCCCTTTTTGTCAGGCTTGGTTAGGTAAAAGTGTGATTTTATCTTGGGTTAAAATTATTAGTTTTTATACTGGAGCAATACTATTCGCGTGGAGTTACTTCGATACAGAGGTAAGAGCTGTGGGGATCCCTGTGGCTATTTTTGCTATTTTATTGATGCTGGTGAGCCATATCATGGATAACTTGAAAGTAAGGCAAGCGCCCGAAGTTGAAGTTGTTGATAACAGCGAACATCTTAAAAAATATCGTTAGCAGCTGATATTCAGACATTCACTCTGATGGCATCGGGCCATCAGAGTATAAATACAGAGCTACTTATTTGAGCTAATTAGTCAATAACTTGTTTAGTCAATGACTTGGACTTGCGCTTCAAGTGCCGCTTCTACGTAATAAATACCGCCGAGTATCGCAACAAAAAATAGCGTTGTCATGATGATAAACTTTAAGTTTCTACGAATTACTTCAAGCATGATATTTGCGCCTTTTTAAAAGATAAACTCTTGTTTGATATCACTATGGATATCATTTTACGCTAGCAATATTAGTGGTTAGAGCTTAAGACAGTATTAAATGCTATTCAAGTTTAGGTGATCTAGCTCACAAACACTTTGTAACTCTTTCATCGTTCTAAGGGTTGACTTCAATTCTCAGCCACATAAACTTGTCTCGTTTTAACACACAAGGTTAACACTGTGATTCTAATGAGTAACGTAAAGCAGAAACTGGTAATGGGGCTTCTAGCCGTATTCCTGTGTCTGTCATTTGCCGCGTCCGCTCATAGTTTGAGTCATTTGGACGATGGCGCTAAAACCCATTGTACTCTGTGTTATCACCAACACCAGGTCAACAACCTGCTTCCCAGTTGTGAGCTTCATATCGCTGTAGAGCGTCAGGGAGTTGTCAGCCAAGAGTACATCCTTCCAAAGTCTGACTCGCGTCATGTGAGTTTCTTTAATAGCCGCGCCCCTCCAGTATCAGCGTAATTCTTCATATCAAACAATAACTAAGAATTTTTTTAAGTATTCCCAAGGGGAAGGCTTAGCTGTATTTCGGAGAATAAAATGACTATTTCAACTATGCGCTTATCAGGCGTAGCTGCAGCATGTGCGCTACTTTCAACTCAAGCTTTGGCAAGTGATCCTAGCCTGACAAATCCTGCCATTAGTGCCGTGTTAGACGGCTATTATCAAAGTGGCGAGCGACCGATGTCAGAACGGGTTGAAGGCTTTGGTTTAGGCCATACCGAGCTGGCGATGAGCGCCAATATCGATGATATGTTCTACGGTAAGCTCACTGCAGTGGTCGAGATGCATGACGGTGAAACTGAGCTAGGCTTAGAAGAAGCCTTCATTCAGACCTTAGCAATGCCAGGTGGCTTTTCTGTGCGTGCTGGTCGCTTTTTGTCAGACATTGGTTACTTGAACAATCAACACGTACATACAGATTCATTTTCAGATAGACCTGCCGCCTATCGTGCGTTTTTAGGTAGTCACTATTTCGATGATGGTGTGCGTTTGAGTTATGTTGCGCCAACGGATCTGTATTGGACCATGGGTGTTGAAGCCTTCAAAGGCGACAACATGCGCGCCGCTGACGAACATGGTGAGCGTGACTTTAAGAACCTAGGGGTATATACCGCCTTTACTAAACTTGGTGGCGATGTGGGAGCTAATGGTTCTTGGCAAGCAGGCCTAAGCTACTTGCGTAATGAGAACGGTCGTCTGACTGCGGACGAACATGATCATGAAGAGCCTGCGGTGGATGATGGTCATGACCATAGCCACAGTGCGCAGTACACAGGTGAAAACACTTATGTTGCGGACTTCGTCTATAAATGGGCGCCAAGCGGTAACTATAAATACCAACACTTAACGTTAAGTGGTGAGTATTTCCGTGTTACAGACTTTAAGCCTCTGGAAGAACACGATGATCACGATGACGACGATGGACATGGCGATGAAGGCAAAGACTACCAAGAAGGTTGGTATCTAAGCAGTGTTTATCAGTTTTCCCCTCACTGGTCGGCAGGCATACGTTATGGTCAGGTCGATACTCAGATGATGCATGATGATCATTTTGACCCACAAAAGCTGAAAGAAACCGAAGTGAGTCTTGCGTGGCATCATAGTCACTTCTCAACAGTACGTTTGCAGTATACCAACCAGCAGGGTACCAACTTTGATGGTTTCGAAGATGACAATATCATCACGCTGCAATATGTAATGACTCTGGGGGCTCACGGTGCGCACCAATTCTAAGCAGTTATTATCAAAGAGCCTGAAGGCGCTAACACTCACATTAGCATTGGGCACAGTTAACAGTGCCGTTGCCGGGCTTAACATTTTTGCATGTGAGCCGGAATACGCCGCATTAGCGAAAGAGCTTGCACCAGATGCCAAGATCTACTCGGCTACCACAGCGATGCAAGATCCTCATCAGGTACAGGCTCGCCCAAGCTTGATCGCTAAGATGCGTCAGGCCGATCTGGCTATCTGCGCTGGTGCCGATCTCGAAGTGGGTTGGCTACCTATGCTGCAGATGAAGTCGGCAAACGCCAAGGTGAGATCGACGGATCAGGGCTTGTTCTTTGCCGCGGAGCAGATTGACACCCTCGATCAGCTCACCTCGGTGGATCGCTCCATGGGGGATGTGCACGCAAAAGGTAATCCGCATCTGCATTTCGATCCCAATCGTTTACTCGATGTGGCAACAGCCTTGACGGGCAAACTTGTGCAGTTAGATCCCGATAATAAAGCACAGTACCAGTCGTCATTAGCTAGCTTTAGTGAGCGTTGGCAGGCTGCTATCCCTAAGTGGGAGGCGAAAGCCAAGCCCTTAGAGGGAAGCAAAGTGATCGCCTATCACTCAAGCTTTAAGTATTTGTTTAACTGGCTGGGGCTAGAGCAGGTTGCCGATCTAGAACCCAAACCGGGGATCCCGCCGAGTAGCTCCCACCTAGCGAGCTTACTTAACCGGGCAAAACAGGGAGACATATTGGCGATCGTGATCGCGTCATACCAGAGCGAGCGCGGTGCCGATTGGTTAGCTGAGCGTTCAGATCTTCCCGTGCTGGTGCTACCTATGTCGGTTGGTGGTAACGAGCAGAGTGTCGATCTGTTTACCCTATACGACAGTGCAATTGCGCTCTTGTTGAGTGCCAAGCAGTAATTGTTAGTTGCAATGCTACACGCCTAATCAGTCAAGGTTAGGCACGAATAGGACGGATCACGATTAAGGGATCCGTCCTAGATTTATCAATTATGATAAGAGTCATTACCTATGTTTGATCTCGATCTTCTCTCTATCTTGCTGCCTGCTTTCGCAGCGGGGATCTTGGTGTTATCCACCCATGTTGTCTTAGGGCAACAGGTATTAAAGCGAGGCATTATCTTTATCGATCTGGCAATCGCTCAGGTTGCAGCATTGGGTGCGATTGTTGGCCATCTAAATCATGACATCGAAGCTCTGCCATTTTCAAATGTGTGGATGCCAGCACTATTTGCCATCGCTGGGGCCGGCTTTATCGCTTGGCTATCTAAGCGGATGGCAGATGAACTGGAAGCCATTATCGGCTGCTTCTATGTATTAGCGGCTGTAGCGGCGATGTTACTGCTATCAAACGATCCCCATGGCGCAGAGATGTTGAAGCAGTTGATGTCAGGCCAGATCTTATGGGTGAGTTGGAGTCAGCTAATCCTGCCAGTTTGTGTCTACTCGGCTATTTTGCTAGCCCTAATCTACCGCCCCTCTTTACTCGAAGGGCGAGCTTTCTATCTGCTCTTCGCAGTGGTAATTACGCTTTCTGTTGAGTTGGTTGGCGTATATCTGGTGTTTAGTAGTTTGATCTTGCCTGCGCTGGCGGTGAATCACTTCAATGGTCGTTTCAAGTTAGCTTGGGCTTATCTCGTTGGTTTGGTCGGTTATGTCGCGGGTTTAGTCCTCTCTGCCACTTTAGATCTTCCTAGTGGCGCTGCCATAGTGGCGACGTTAGCTGTGACTGCAATACTGTTTAGGCTTTGCCTTTCTATGAAGGGCAGGCATTCGCTTTTAGAGGGTGGCGGATAAACTAGAGTTATGTCAGGTCAGACCTTTTAGCTAAATGAACTAAGCTAAAATCCTTGAATTAAAAATGCGAGATTAAAGTTCGCTTAAGCTATTTAAGCTAGAGTCCCGTGATTTTAATTTCGTTTAGCCTATCTTCAGGCTACACGTGTAAACTATTGTTCATTGACATAAGTCGTATTTATATTGAGTCGCATCTAGTTGGTGGATATACTGGCGCCAATTAAATCGCGGGAGATTATAGTGCTGTTAATCCTTAGATGTTTGATCTTGTCTATCATGCTGGTATTAGCCTTTATTATCGGTGGCTTAGCTTGTATTTTACGTCCTCGTCATCGAGACAACGTACATATGTTCGCCAAAGTATTCTCTTGGGCGGCCCCAGTGTTGGGTATTAAGGTCATTGTACGTAACCCGCAAAATCAAAGCGGTAAGCCATGCATTTTCTTGGCAAACCACCAGAATAACTTCGACATGTTTACCCATACCGCAGTTGTACCAAAAGGCACTGTGAGTCTAGGTAAAAAGAGTCTTGCTTGGATGCCGTTATTCGGACAGATCTATTGGCTGTCGGGCAATATTCTTATCGATCGTAAAAACCGCAGTAAAGCGTTTGACACTATGGCGGCTACGGCGCGTAAGATTAAAGATAAGTGCTTATCGGTATGGATTTTCCCAGAGGGCACACGCTCTCGTGGTAAAGGTCTGCTGCCATTTAAAGCCGGTGCATTCTATACGGCGATTGCCGCTGGGGTGCCTATGGTGCCGGTGTTAGCCTCAAATCAATGTCATATTAAGCTGAACCGTTGGAATAATGGTGTAGTGATCATTGAGATGATGGAACCAATTGAAACTACAGGCATTGATAAGACACAGGTGAAAGAGCTCTCTAAGCGTATTCACACTATGATGTCGGAAAAGTTGTCACAGTTGAACCAAGAAGCTTCTGCATTAATGACTAAAGCGGTATAATCGGTCGCGAAATTTTTGAGGAGTCATCGATGTCTATTGAACGCCAGTTAAACGAACAGAAACAAGAAAACCGTGAGATCGTTGAAGCGATTCTTGCTGACGGTTCATTACCCGATGCCGAGTACACTATCGAGCATCACTTTTCATCGACAAATTTCGATCGTTTAGAAAAAGCGGCTGTTGACGCATTTAAGCTAGGCTATGAAGTCAATGACGCCGAAGAGATGGAGCTAGAAGATGGCTCTGTGATCTACTGTTTCGATGCCGTAGCTAACCATGAGTTAAATACGGATCTGTTAGATAGCGCTTGTGAGAAAATGATCGAGCTAGCGGCTAAGCAGAAGATCGATTACGACGGTTGGGGAACTTATTTCATCGATGAAAATGGCGAAGAAGTCAGAGACGAAGATGAATATGAGGACGAAGAACTGCACTAGTCTTCAAGCATAAGCATACCAATGAAATGCCCATCGATATGATGGGCATTTTTGTTTTCAGCGTTTATAACCAATGAGCAATTTATATTGATTGGTATTACTCGTGAACAATAGTGCAATTGCGGCCAGCCTCTTTCGCCTGATACAGGGCTTGATCGGCTTGTGACACCCAAGTGTCGCTATCGATTATGCTCGGGGTGAGCTCGCAAATACCTAGACTCACAGTGATCTTGATAAGGTGTTCTTCATACCAGATCTCTGACTGCTCGAGTTTCTTACGCAGACGTTCGGCAAAGAAGCGTGCGTTAGCCGCCGGTGTATTTGCCAAGATGACGCCAAACTCTTCTCCACCATAACGCCCAGCACAATCGGTTTCTCGTAGCGATTTTTTAATGGTGTGAGACACATTTTGGAGCACTCTGTCACCCGCTTGATGGCCATAGGTATCGTTGATCGATTTGAAGTGGTCGATATCGAGCATCACTAAAGTCGTGTCGCAGCTATAACGTGCATGGCGATCAAACTCTTTCTGCAGGCATAACTCCCAGTGACGACGATTAAACAGCTGAGTAAGACCATCTACCTGACTTAAGTATTCCAGACGTTCATTAGCAGACTTTAACTGCAGTTTATTGATCGCAACATCGGTAACATCATAGACAATCATGCTGATATGGGTCACTTCACCTGTCAATGACGACAGTGGTAGCAGAGTGACGTTTTGGTACATGAAATCGGCTCTACCAGTAATAGGTCGATAGTTCTTGAATTGGAACACGAATGGACGCTGTTCCCAGCTAATAAAAGCCCTGTTTTTCAGTAGGTAAACTGATTCCATCTTCTGCTTCAGCCACTTTGCTGGTAGGTAATCAAACTGCTCAAACAGGTTTTTGTCTTTGATCGAGTTAGGGGTGACACCGCTGTGGTTTTCCATAAAGCCGTTCCACAGCTGGATGTTGTAGTCTCTATCAAGAACGACTAAGCCCACCTCTATGGTCTGTACCATATCGATGAGCCAGTGGAGTTCGTTCATTGCGGTTAGATCTGTATTTTTATCCATCTTATCAGGTATCTTAATCCAGCAAGTAGCCGAGCTTATAGTTGAGTGTTGGTAGCGAGTCTTCGGTAAACAGAAGCAAGAGATCGCATTGAATATCATGGTCTTCGATACGGTAATTGATCTCCATCGCCAGTGTTCGGTTCCATTTATCGGAGTTTTCGCTGATCAGGTTATTGACGCTGCAGTGTCGCCCCAGTACGACCGGGTGACTTTGGCTGAACTTCATGTGCAGCTGTTCAGAGATCCCATTGAGAAAGGCGCCAATAAGCACATTGGCGGTATCTATCATCACTTCGAGCTCTGTTTGCTCATCTTCAGGGTGATCAAGCTTCATTAGCTTGGCCATATCCTGAAATGATGAGTCATGGAAAAGCAACAAGGCTTCGCCTGCCACCCCTGCGCCGATAAAGCCTTGGCACAGTGCCGATACCGTACTCTGCTCCTCAGTGGCCTTTAGCGTCATGGTGAGCTCACTGACCTCCAATACGTTTACATTTGGGATTGGCAGCTTCACAAAGACATTTAATAGCTTAGAGAGTAGATCCGCTGCGCGTCCCATGGCGACGTTGGCCACCTCTTGGCAGGCATCACGCAGATCGACTTTGATCATGGGGGAGCGCTCTTGCTCTGCGCCCTGAGCTAATTCCAAAATGCCGTACTCTTGCAGAATGTGGCTGATGGAATCGGCACTGACTGGTTTTTGAATAAAGTCGAGGGCGCCTAAGTTTTTGACTCGCTCATGAGCCTTAATCTGAATATCGCCAGAAACTACAATCACCAGCGCGGGCAGATCTTCTTTCTGGATCGCCTCTAAAACTTGATAACCGTCCATCACAGGCATGTTCAGATCGAGAAAGACAACTTCGCCTTTACCTTCACGAATTGCTTCTATGCCTTCTAAGCCATTGGTGGCATAGGTGATCTCGACATCCCAGTCTTTAGGGAGAGTGCGTGCCATCTGCTTACGAGCTAGCGCAGAGTCATCGCAAATTAATATGGGGAGCGGCATTGCTATGGTTATTTCCTATTCATCAACTACTGAGATCTTCGCAGCCAATAAAGTCCTAATCTTGGTCGCTAGAGTCTGTGTCATCTATATAGAGCCAGTGGGTCGCAGCTGGAATATCGATCATTCAGTAGCGCGTCCATGGATTGTGTCGTCAAAACGGATACTCTGACTACCTTCCATGACGTAGTCCCTTAACATAGGGTAGCACTACAACCCGATTATTCATCATCAACTTAGCTAATAGAAAGCTATTTGCGGTGACAATAAAATGACGAGCGTCAGAATTACCGCTTTATGTTATAGCTATTAACGAAATATTCCAAATGTGTTAACTTGCTCATCTGGACAGACCACTTACCAAGAAAGGACGCAAAGATGAGTCATGACTTAGTACGAGTAACCAAAAACGGTGGCATTGCTTATGTGAGTCTTAATCGACCTGAAAAGTATAACGCATTGAATTATAAGCTATTCAAAGAGATTGATATCTGTATTAAAAAATTAGCAAAAGACAGATCGCTTACCGCTGTGGTGCTTTTTGGTGAAGGCAATAATTTTAGCTCAGGTTTAGATGTGAAAAGTGTGATGAGCTCGCCATTAGACGCGGTCAAATTATTATTTAAGTTTCTTCCTGGTAACGCTAATTTAGCTCAGCGAGTCTCTATTGGTTGGCGTCGATTGCCAGTTCCCGTTATCGCGGTGCTCGAGGGAGTCTGCTATGGCGGCGGCATGCAAATAGCGCTAGGGGCAGACTTTAGAATCGCCGATCCAGATTGCAAAATGTCGATAATGGAAGCTAAGTGGGGGCTAGTTCCTGATATGGCAGGCCTTGCAGGTTTACGAGAGTTAATGCCAAAAGATCAAGCGCTTAAGCTTACTATGTCGGCAGATGTCTTATCGGCCGAACAGGCTCTATCCATCAATTTGATCACAGCAGTAGAGAATGAACCTTTGGCGGCGGCGACAGCGTTAGCTACTCAATTAGCGCGTACATCCCCCGATGCGAATGCCGCGATTAAGCATAGTATTAACAAGAACTGGTCGAGCTCAATTAGACAATTATTGGGACGTGAGTCTTGGTATCAGGTGCGATTACTCATGGGGAAAAATCGCGTTATTGCAGCATTAAGACAGAGTAAAAAAATCGACAAAACTTATCGAAGTCGGCAATCAGGTTGGTAATTTTTAGGGAATAGTATAATACGTGATCTAACTCACGATTTTTTGTGAATTTTCTGTAGTAGTTAGAGGCTTATTTTACACTCCAGCTTATTCTAGGGTTTTGATGATTAAGCTATCACTTGCTAATCACTTCTTAAAACCTCCCTATCTTAAGTATTGGAATTTATTGAGCTATGCGCGAACTGTTTGAACGTTTTCTCTGGAGCAGCCGTTTATCGGTTATGTTTGGTGTCTTGTCATGTATCGTGGCTGCGTTTGTCGTATTTGCCATGGGACTGAGAGATGTCGTACATATGATTGATCTTATTCTTGGTTATATCTTCAGCGGTAGTCATGCGGTGCGTAACGATTTAGTTATGGTAGTGGTGGAGATTTTAGATACTTTCCTACTCGGCGCGGTATTACTCATTTTTGCATTCGGTTTGTATGAGCTGTTTATCAACAATCTTAAAGGTGCCAGTCAGAGTGAAGCGGCAGGTAAGATCTTGATTATCAGTAGTATCGATTCACTAAAGAGCAAGTTGGGCAAAGTGATCTTAATGATGTTAATCATTAAGGTGTTCTCTTTCTTTACCGATATGAAACCGACCTCTATGTTGGAGCTGCTTTATATGGGCATTACTGTGGTATTGATAGCTGGGGCTTTGAAGCTGAGCAAAGATTAAATTCCACAGGTCATATTTAATAAGATAAAGCCTATCCATTTGGATAGGCTTTATTGATCCTAGTGGCAAACCCTTCGATTAACTCAAGGCAGTTACCCCAAGCCACCTTAAGGGTTAAGTCTAAGGCTAATACTTGCTGACTATATCGGCTGGGCATATTAGCTGGTGCCAGTGTTAATCGCTGCACCTGAGTGGCAAGGGATTGTGCTGTGCCATCTTTAGATTGAATATCTAATACCGGAATGGAGAGTGCCGCCAGTTTTTCTGGTAGCGCTTGGTTAGCCGATTCCAGCTCGCTATAGGGATTCACTATCACCATCAAGTCGGGCTTAGGTAGACGCTTGGTGTCTAGCAATTCAATGATCAAATCCGCGCTGTCACCTATCGTCACTAGCATTCGCTTACCCGCAAAATGTTTGCCTAAGGTATCGAGTTGAACCATGGAGGCGAGCATAAAGTCTTGCTGCTTAAGTTGGATTTTTTGTGACTCTAAAAGCGCCTGTTGCGTGTCTGGAGTTGTTGCCGTATTAGCAGTATCAGACGCTTCTATTTCAGTGCGGGTATCCAATAGTGGCGGTGGTGTCACCGCCAGAGTTGCCCAGCCTACACTATTTAGCTCGCGCCTAAGGTAGCTGGCTAAACCTGGCGCATCAGCGCGCTCGCCTATGGCGGGCACGATAATGGCTAGCCCAAGCTGTTTCTTACCTATCCAGGGGCGCAGCAGTGCAGGAACGATCTCTTCTTCAACTTGCAGTTGTTTGACTTCATTGGCTGGAAGGTAGTTGTATTCAGGGTGAGATGCCGATGCCATAAAAGAGCCGAGGCAAAGTAGGGCAGCACAAGTGAGACTCATGAGTGACAGGGGCTTAGCTAAAGTAGACAAGAATTTCATACTGGCGACTTAATTTACTGAGATAAGAAGGCGGCTTCAGTATATATGTTTATGGTATTAGCATCATGTGTTTGTAAAAACAGGGCATAAAAAAGCCCTGAAACATCAGGGCTTATTTTAGCTGCGCTAAGTTAGGCTTAGATCTAGCTGACTCGCTTGATCTTAGGCGTGGCTAACTAGTACCAATCTAATCGCGTCAAGTTGTAGCTTGCTGCTGTCTAAATAACGGTTTAGCTCGCTCATCTGTTCGCTTAGGTGGCTTAGCTCTTCGTCACGAATGTTCGGGTTCACCGCTTTTAATGCCTTTAATCGTTCTAGTTCGCCTGATAACTGACTGGTCATTTTTTCACGTGCACAATCGGTTAGGGTTTGCAGCTCGGCAGTTGCCACACTCTCGGCTTTAGCAAGCAGAGGGTGCAAAATTGCCTGTGAAGCATTAACCAACTTGCTGGCGATATGGCGATTCACCGCGCTTAACTGTTTGTTAAAGCTCTCGTAAGTCACGTTGTCAGAGAGGTTGTTGCCGTTCTTATCCAATAACACACGGATAGGTGTTGGTGGTAGGTAACGGTATAGCTGGCTAGACTTAGGCGCTGACGCATCGGCTAGGTAGATAAGCTCTAGGAACACGGTACCCGCAGGCAGTGCCTTGTTCTTCAGTACTGCAACGCTAGTGGTGCCCGTTTCAGATGAAGTGATCAGATCCAGACCAGTTTGCACCAGTGGATGTTCCTGAGTGATCAGTGCGATATCATCACGAGACAGTGCCATCTCACGGTCGAAGGTGACGGTAATGCCATCTTCAGGTAGACCAGGGTAAGTCGGGAACATCATGTGCTCACTTGGATGCAATACGATGGCGTTTTCACCGCTATCTTCCTGCTCGACACCGATAATATCCCACAGACGGATAACCGAGCCGATAAGCTGAGTATCTTCATCTTTGTCTGCTAGGCTTTGCACTAACTTGTTAGCACGCTCACCGCCGTGAGAGTTGATCTCAAGCAGTTTATCGCGGCCTTGTTCCATCGCGACTTTTAGCTCTTGATAACGAGTCTTAGTGCTATTGAGTAAGCTCTCTAAGGTTTCTTGGTCGTTATTAAGCAGACTCTCTAATAGCTCACCAGAGAACTCGTTAAATAGAATATGACCACTTGGACAAGTGCACTCAAAGGCATTTAGCCCTTGGTGATACCACTGCATCAATCTCTCTTGTGCCGTATTAGCTAAGAAAGGTAGGTGGATCTCAACATCGTTCTTCTGACCGATACGATCCAGACGACCGATGCGTTGCTCCAGTAGATCTGGGTTTAGCGGTAGATCGAACAGTACCAAGTTGCTAGCAAACTGGAAGTTACGACCTTCAGAACCGATTTCGCTACAGATAAGTGCTTGTGCGCCGCCAGTTTCTTGCGCGAAATAGGCACCCGCTTTGTCGCGTTCGATGATTGACATGCCTTCATGGAACACGGTTGCTTGAATACCTTCACGGGTACGTAGCGCTTCCTCTAGGCTCAAGGCAGTTTCGGCTTGGCTAGCAATAATGAGTACTTTCTTGCTGCGGTTATTTTTTAAGAAGTCGATTAACCAATCCACACGTGGATCGAACTTCCACCATGCAGCACTGCCACTGTCGAAGTCTTGGTAGATCTTCTCAGGGCTTAATACTTGGCGAACTTTAGCATTAGTGTCTAAATGCTTGTTCATCATAGAGCTAACGCGAGAAGCCGTGATGTATTGCTCAGGCATCTTTTGTGGATGCACATGCAAGTTACGCACAGGGAAGCCTTTTACCGATGCGCGGCTGTTACGGTAAAGCACGCGGCCTGTACCATGACGGTCGAGCAGGTCTTGTAGCAGTTCATCGCGAGCTTGGAAGCGACTATCAGCATCGGCTGCTTCGTCTTGAATGAGAGCGATTGACTCACTGATATCTTTCTCAGACAGTAGCTCGGTTAAGCTGGCTACAGACTCATCCGATAACGACTCGCCAGAGGCTAGCGCATCGGCTGCAGTGGCAACGTCTTTGTAGCTATCCTCTTCTTTAAGGAAGGCTTGGTAGTCGTAGAAGCGATCTGGATCCAGTAGGCGCAGACGAGCAAAGTGGCTCTGGTGACCAAGTTGATCCGGCGTTGCGGTAAGCAGTAACACCCCAGGAATTTCTTCACTTAAGGCTTCAACAATTTGGTAAGCACGGCTTGGTGCTTCTTCCGACCACTCTAAATGATGGGCTTCATCCACTACCATCAGATCCCAGTCTGCATCCAAGGCTTGCTCTAAACGGCGTTTCTTACGCAATAGATCCAGTGAACAGATCACCAGCTGCTCGGTATAGAAAGGGTTATCGTGGTCGGCATAAGCCTCAACGCAGCGGTCTTCATCGAATACCGAGAAGCGTAGGTTAAAGCGGCGCAGCATCTCAACTAACCACTGATGACGCAGAGTATCAGGTACGATAATCAAGATACGCTCGGCGCGTCCTGTCAGTAGTTGCTGATGGATGATTAAACCCGCTTCGATGGTCTTACCTAGGCCCACCTCATCGGCAAGCAATACTCGCGGCGCAAAACGCTGACCCACTTCGTGAGCAATCCACTGTTGATGTGGGATCAATCCAACACGAGGCCCTTGCAGTCCTAGTAGATCAGAGGTCGCTAACTTATTGCGTAGCTGTTGACATTGGTAACGCACATTAAATCTGTCTAGGCGGTCGATTTGCCCGGCGAATAGACGATCTTGTGGCTTATTAAAACGGATATTGTGATTCAACAGGGTTTCACGCAGGCTTACTTGCTCGCCAGTTTCACTATGGGTGCCGTGGTAAATAATCAGTGAATCTTTCTCTTCAACTTCGGTCACTGTTAATTTCCACTCTTCGTGGCTCTCTACGGTGTCGCCCGGGTTGTAAATAACACGAGTAAGTGGGGCTTCGGTACGAGAGAACAATCTGTTCTCGCCTGTCGCTGGGAAAAGAACGGTCACCATGCGACCCTCTACTCCAACTACGGTACCTAAACCTAATTCTGATTCGGTGTCACTGATCCAACGTTGACCTAAGGAAAACGGCATTTAAAACTCTCATATACTGGGTGAATCACAAGGGGCGCGTATGGTATACCAATCGTGAGCATATTGAAAATTGAACCCACTAATATTCGCCCCAATCTGAAATAGTAGTGTACAAAATAATCAGTTGTTCTGGAGTATTTTTTTGTTTCACAGCGCGGTCACATTCCCTCGATATTAATGAATCAAGTTTTACAGCTTAAAAACTATACTGGGCATTGAAGCCGAACAATATTGGTGGCAGTATGAGATAAGGGTTAACAAAAAATTTACAATAAAGGGAGCTAGGCTGAACTCATAATCACAAAAAATTAATGCACAATTGGAGGCGCCATGGAACAAGACGACAGAAAGTTGTTTGTACTGGATACCAACGTATTACTGCATGAACCTTTGGCTATATACTCGTTTAAAGAGCATGACGTAGTCGTGCCTATGACAGTTCTAGAAGAGCTGGACTTAATTAAAGATAGAAAGCGAGATGTGAGCCGTGATGCAAGAGTTGCGATTAGAGCATTAGAAGATATTTTAGGAGGACAGACGACACCCGAACAGATAGTACAAGGCGTTCCGCTGCCAAGCCGAGAAGGCCATGGTGACGCTTCAGGCACCCTGTCGATTTTCCCCGACCATCAGATAGAGTTTACCATCGGCAGTATGCCCGGTGACAACAACGATAACCGCATCATCAATACCGCGCTGCATCTACAGCAGTTACATCAACCCCGTAAAGTGGTGCTGGTCACCAAAGATATCAATATGCGTCTCAAGGCCAAGGGCGCGGGCATTCAGCAGGTAGAAGATTATCGCACTGACCAGTTGATTGATGATATTCGTTTCCTTACCAAAGGTTTCCACCGTTTCTCTGGGAGTTTCTGGGAGAGTACCGATGATGTCACCACCGAAAGCGATGGCCGCCATACGGTGCACAGCGTGCCGATAGATAAGCTCGGTGATGACACCTTCTATACCAATCAGTATCTATTGGATGATAGCGATGATTTTTGTGGACGCATTGTCGAGAAGACTGATGCTGAACTAAAATTTTTAGATTTGGGGCAAGAGAGATTACTTAACCTTGAGGCGTGGGGGATCAGGCCGAAGAATGTCTATCAAGGTATGGCGATGCAGGCCTTACTGGATCCAGCGATAGATTTAGTCATCTTAACGGGTCCCGCAGGGTGTGGTAAAACCTTGTTAGCTTTAGCCGCAGCACTGGAGTTGGTGGTCGAGCGAGCTCAGTATGAAAAGGTTATCGTCACTCGAAATACCCCAGAGATCGCCGAGTCTATCGGTTTCCTCCCCGGTACCGAGGAGGAGAAGATGGCACCTTGGTTGGGAGCGATCACCGATACCCTAGAGGTATTGCATAAGCATGATGTCAATCCTAATGGCAGTATGAATTACATTATGGATAAGGCCAATATTCAGTTTAAGTCGATTAACTTTATGCGCGGCCGCTCGATTCAAAACTCTGTGGTTATCCTCGATGAGTGCCAAAATCTAACTGCATCGCAAATTAAGACTATGATCACCCGAATGGGTGAGGGTACTAAGCTTATTTGTAGTGGTAACTTGGCGCAGATCGACTCAAACTACTTAACTGCAGTCACTTCGGGGCTTACCTATATCGTTGAACGGTTTAAGGATTTCGATGGTAGTGCCAATATCTATTTAAATGGTGTGGTTCGTTCTCGTTTAGCCGAGTTTGCCGAAGAAAACCTCTAGTGAATGTTGTAATTTGCTATTCAAGTTACGCTTAACAAAACCGTAGGAATTGGCCTCATTGGATATGGGGCCTTTTTATCACCTATTAGTTATGTTTTTAGGCTATGATTGAAAGCTATCTTCCTGATATTATTGGTTCGAGCCGAGAACTGTTTGGCGCATATTTTGATTGCTCACGAGAGAGAATTACCAAGGGTTGTAAATGAAACGGAATGAGCCGACTCTTCAGCTAAAGTCAACGATTCAAAAGAACTATAACAGAGCGGTTTTTTACACCTATATCGGGGTAATCATCATGGCTTTGGCAACGGCTTGGATGTCGTTTGACCGCCAAAAAGCGCAACTGATCCAGCAGACCGAAGAGTTGGTTGAGCGTCATGTTTTGCAGGTGGATCTACTACTCGAGTCGAGCATTCGTGCGGTTAAGAGCCTGCGCAACGTGGCGGTAGATCATCTCAGGTTAGGCGAGTTGGTGCGTAAAGAGCGCTTACCTCAGTATGAAAAGTTTAACGAGAGTGGCCAGTTTTTTACCCTAGAGCCTAGTTACGCCAAGAGTGGCGAGCCCTTTACCAACATGGGACGCATCACAGGCGCGGGTTCACTCAATGGCCGCAGCGATAAGTTTTATCAAGAGTTGGAGATGCTATTCGAGCTATCTCTGTCTTTTCCGGTCGCCAATGAAGCAGCACCTAAAGCCTCTTCTATCTATTACATCTCTAAACGCCGCATCATGTCTTACTTTCCGTGGCCGTCGGATGAGCAGCGCTTTCGTGATGAGCTGCTGAATAAGAAACAGTTTCAGTTAGTAACTCCGGCTAACAACCCCCAGCGCAGCGTGGCTTGGAGCCCCGCCTATGTTGAAGCCACGGGGAAAGGGCTATTAACCACCCTAGGTGTACCTATCTATCTCGAAGATGAGTTTATCGGTTCGATCAACTTAGATATGACGTTGGCATCGCTGCGTAAGCAAATTCGTCTCTATTTTAAGATGCCGGGCACGGTGATCTTGCTGGATCAGAATAATAATATTCTGACCCACAGCGATATCGATAACTCGGATATTAATCGGGTCTATCATATCAGTCAGAAGATCCCATCAGAACTGCACTCGATCCCTGAGTCAGAACTCTTCGATGCCCATGACGGCATGATCCGCAATGGTTATTACATTCACTCGGTGGCGCTGCATAATGCTCCGTGGCGCTTGCTCTACCTGCAAGATGTCGATGAATTATTTAAAGATTCATGGGAAAAATTGGAGCTTACCTTCGTGTTGGTGGTGATGGCGTTATCGGTATTGGTAACGATCGTTCACTGGTTGACTCGTCGTTCATTCGTCAACCCAGCCTCTAGATTACTGACCCATCTAGAGGAGTGCTCGGCCGAGCCAATCAAGCCGCCAGAGAAAATAACCGTTGGTTGGGCGCCATGGTTCCAGTTGGTGAGCCGGATCTTTGAAGAGAACAAGCAGTATACTCGACACCTCGCGGAGCAGAATCGTCGCCTAGATAAGCTGGTGGCTCAGCGCACCGAACGGCTAAAAGACACCACTGAGCAACGTGAGAAGGAATACGCCTTGCTACGTTCTTTGCTGGACTCGATCCCAGAAGCGATTGTCTTTAAAGATAAAGAGGGGCGTTATCTCGGTTGTAACAAATCGGCTGAGCGGATGTTGGGCTTTAGTGAGAGTGAAATGATCGGTCAGCTTTCCGATGCGCTAACACCTGATGAGCAATCAGTGCGTATTCGCGCCGAAGATGAGCGTGTATTGACGGAAAGAACGCCAGTGCGCTATCAAGAGAAGGTTGAGCTTGCGGGTAAACCTGTACTGCTAGATACCTTGAAGCTGCCGTTTTATAACCGTCATGGTGAGCTATTAGGCTTGATTGCCGTCTGGCGTGACGTGACCCGAGAGTACGAGTCTGCAGAGCAACTGCGTCTTTCCGAAGAGCGTTATCATCTTGCCATGGATGCGGTAGAAGATGGTCTATGGGACTGGTATCTAGACTCAGAGCAGATCATCTGCAACCCAGCTTACTATTCGATGCTGGGCTATAAGGTCAATGAATTCCCAGCCTTAGTATCAACCATCGATGAGCTTATCCATCCGGACGATCGTATTCGAGTGGAAGAGTATCGTGAGCAATATCTAGCTAATCCGGTTGGTGCCTATGACATCGAGTTTAGAATGCTAGGTAAGAGTGGTGAGTACCATTGGCTGCTTTCCCGTGGGCGAGTGGTGGAGTACACCCCGAACAAAGAACCTAAGCGTATGGTGGGTACTCATAAGGATATTACCCGTCATAAGCGTAACGAAGTGGCGATGCTCGAGGCTAAGCAGGACGCTGAGATGGCGAACCTGTATAAGAGTGAGTTCCTAGCTAACATGAGCCACGAAATTCGTACACCGATGAACGCCATTATTGGTATGTTGCAGCTGGCACAGCGCACTTCACTCACCGCACAGCAAAAAGATTACCTTGAAAAGGCGGGCTTCTCGGCGCACTCATTGCTACGGATCATCAACGACATCTTGGACTTCTCTAAGATTGAAGCGGGTAAGCTGGAGCTTGAACGTGTGGCCTTCCCGTTAGATAAGGTGCTAGATCACGCGCTGGATCTTAACGCGCTTAAGGCGCAAGAGAAGGGGGTAGAGCTTCTGCTTTATGCACCCGTGACCGCTGGGCTTATCCTAGAAGGTGATCCGCTGCGTCTGGGACAGGTGTTAATTAACTTACTGTCTAATGCGGTTAAGTTTACCCAGTCCGGCGAAATTGAGCTTGGCTGTGAAGATGTGGGTGAGCGCGATCACCGTATCACCCTTAAGTTCTGGATCCGCGATACTGGGATCGGCATTAGCAAAGAGCAGCAGGCGACCCTTTTCGATGCCTTTGCGCAGGCTGATGGCTCTACCACCCGTAAATATGGTGGTACCGGACTTGGCTTATCTATCAGTAAGCATTTAGTGTCTATGATGGGCGGTCAGATGCAGGTTGAAAGTGAGATGGGGGTGGGCAGTACCTTTAGCTTTACCATCAGCTTTGAGATTGCCGAAGAGGCCGAGGTACAACCTTTAGTCGTGCCCGAAACCTTAGGTAACTTAAAGACCTTGGTTATCGATGATAACCCAACTGCGCTGCAGATCTATTCGAGTGTGATGCGCGACTTCCACTTTAATGTCGATACTGCCGCCAGTGGGCCTGAGGGACTGTATAAGTTAACTAAGAATCCTGTCGATCTTCTACTCGTTGATTGGATGATGCCAGAGATGGACGGCATAGAGGTGATCAAAGAGATCGATGAGATGGTGGCCGATGGTCGCTTGGCAAAACGGCCGATCATCATGATGATGACAGCTTATGCTGCAGAGCCGATACAAAAAGACGTAGAAGGTGCCAATGTGTTCGCCTTGCTACAAAAGCCATTTAAGGCTTCAACACTATTCGATGAGGTTATCTCAGCCTTCGCCGATGAGCCGAGCTTAAACCCACTCCCGGAAAGTGTTGAGGAGGCGGCCGATGAAGACACTGGCTATGTGTTATTAGTTGAAGATAACTTTATCAATCAGCAGGTGGCGACCGAGCTACTCAAGAGTGCGGGTTATACGGTGGATGTGGCTGAAAATGGCCAGATAGCCTTGGATATGATCGATAAAGCCAACTATGACGCGGTGTTAATGGATATTCAGATGCCAGTGATGGATGGCCTCACCGCCACCAAGGAGCTGCGTAAGCGTTACTCTGCAGAAGAGTTACCTGTGATTGCTATGACGGCCCATGCCATGTCAGGCGACAGAGAGAAGAGCTTGGCGGCGGGCATGAATGCGCACATTACTAAGCCTATCGTGCTCACAGAGCTGTTTGATACCTTAAGCCATTGGATCGCAGAATGCGGTAGGAAATCTTAAGTCCTGAGTTAACTCAGTCTGTGCTGGGTATGAGGCGCTAATTGATACTTATTCAAATAGACTAATATAGGCTTGCTAAAGTGCAAGCCTATTTATTAAGCTAAACCCCATTCATTATATAAAGTAAATAAACTCATTAATAATAAAGGCTATTGTAGGCAGCGAATACGATAGCGACCAACAAGGATCAAGGAGATCGAATGAGACCCTACAAGCTCGCACTGGCAATTGCGCTCGCCGTCGTGCCTATGACTAGTGCTGTGGCTGCCACCACGACAAACACTGCCACATTGATTAAAAAAAGTCAGGCAGCAACAGGTTTCATCAATCTGTTTTACGAAGAAGCATCGGGGGAACTCTACCTCGAAGCCAATAAATTAGATCAACCTTTTTTAATGCTCACCAGCCTGCCCCATGGTGTCGGCTCCAATGATATCGGTCTCGACAGAGGTCAGCTTGGCCGCACCCGCATGGTGCAGTTTGAGCGCCACGGCCCCTATCTGATTTTAAAGCAGCTTAATACCTACTACCGCGCCAATACTGACAACGCCGCTGAGCAGCGCGCGGTAAAAGAGGCCTTTGCCGAGTCAGTTTTATGGCGTGGCAAAGTGGTAACGGGTAAACGTAATCTGGTGGCGATCAATGACTTAGTTGTTAACGATCTACATGGCATTAGCGATGTACTAGAACGAACTAAGCAGGGCAACTATCAGCTAGATCCATCAAAATCGTTGATCTTGCCTGAAGGGGTAAAATCCTTCGAGCGCAACAGCGATATCGACGTACTTCTGACCTTTAATGCAGCTAAAGGAGGCAACTACGTCGCTCAGGTGACCCCCGATGCTAAGCACCTATCTGTGCGTCTGCGCTACTCATTTGTTGCGCTACCCGAAGAGGGCTATCAGGCACGCGCTTATCATCCTTTAAGTGGCTACTTGTCAGATGAATATCTCGATTACGGCACCCGTGTCGATGAAGATATTCGTCAGCGCTTTATTCTACGTCATCGCTTAGAAAAAGTGACTCCAGGTAGCGCGCCAAGCCAAGTGGTTAAACCTATTACCTATTATCTCGATCCTGGCGTACCTGAGCCGATTCGAACGGCACTTCTAGAGGGAGCAAGCTGGTGGGAGGAAGCATTTACCGATGCGGGCTTTATCAATGGTTTTAAGGTTGAATTACTGCCGGAAGATGCCGATCCGCAGGATGTGCGTTACAACGTGATCCAGTGGGTACACCGCGCGACTCGTGGCTGGTCTTATGGTTCTGCTGTGACCGATCCGCGCACTGGTGAAATTATTAAGGGCCATGTGACACTCGGTAGTCAACGTGTGCGCCAAGATCACCTGATCGCACGTGGCCTAACCGCAGGTTGGGAAGATAGAGCCGCTGCAGACGAGGCTTCGATGGAGCTGGCGCTGGCGCGCATTCGCCAACTGTCAGCCCATGAAGTTGGCCATACATTAGGACTGGATCATAACTTCGCGGCATCGAGCAATAACAATGCCTCGGTGATGGACTACCCGCACCCTATGGTGACTATCAATGACGACAAAATTGATATCAGTAAGCCTTACGATGAAGGTGTTGGCGAATGGGATAAATATACCGTGGCCTATGGGTATGGCGAGTACGGCGCAGCCGAAGAGCAAGCCCAAGGACTCGCTAAGCTCAGAGACGATGTCGCTATACAGGGGCTGAGATATATAGGTGAGGCTGACTCACGTAGCGCGGGGGCGAGCAATGCTTACGCTAGCCTTTGGGATAACGGCAGCGATCCTGTGGCGGAGCTGACACGACTCGGCGAGGTGCGCGCCAAAGCTATTGAGGACTTTTCAGCAGAAGCCTTACTTGCAGAGCAACCACAAGGTGAGCTGCAAGATGCGTTTGTGCCTATCTATCTACTGACGCGCTTTCAGATCGCTGCAGCAGCCAAAATGCTAGGCGGCACTGACTATAACTATAGTGACAATATCGATGGCAGTACTTGGCACTATATTGCGCCAGCCATTCAGCAACAGGCATTAGAAGCCCTGTTAGCGACTCTGTCGCCTGAAGCGCTAGTGGTCGATGAAGAGCTGCAACAGCTATTAGTACCAAAGGCGGGTAACTATTATAAGACTCGCGAGAGCTTCGATTCTGGCTTAGGCGTCATTACCGATCCTGTCGGTATGGCGGAAGTTTTGAGTCGCTTAACCCTGTCGCAAATCTATGCGGCCGAGCGCATCAATCGTGTCAATCAGGCTTACCTGAGTGATAAGGAGCAGCTGTCGGTGACTAAGTTGACCGATAAGGTATTGGCGGCCACGCTATTTAGCGATATTCCAACAGGGGCTGAACTGGGCGTGTGGATGCGGGTGAATACCGTGACTGTCGATAGTCTGTTAGCGGCTTTGCATGATCCCAAGACCAGACCCGAAGTGAAAGCTCAATTAGCAGAACGATTAGCTTATACGGTGAAGCAGCTTAAGCGTAAGGTGAAGCGAGTGAGTAGTTATGAAGCCGCTCATTATGCATGGCTACAGCAAGGCATCGAGAAGGGGCTTACGGATGCTAAGCATAAGCTGATTACTAAGCCATTGGCGCTGCCTCCGGGATCGCCGATCTAACCTCTGTATTTAGTTAGTGAGTTACTCGATAAAAAAAGCGCGAATATTCGCGCTTTTTTTATCTTAGAAATTTGTGCTGCCGTTGAAACTATTTCACTATCTCTTTGTCTACCCTGTAGATTTAATTTTTCAATTATTGATTAATGGCCAGACGTATAGCTCATTGGGTATTACTTATCTCCTTGCTGGGGCAGTTTTTGCTGACTCCGGCAATGGCGTTGCCCGATCAGTTACACTTGCTCGGTCAGCATCAACTACAACAGCTTGAAGAGCACTTGCAGCAATCTGTTACTCAGACTGATATAGAGCCTAGTTTAGCTAAGGGCGAGCTTTCGCTAAATGATATGAGCGCCGCTATTAAGGACTTGAGTCTATATAATTTGGTTGCTGAAATTGGTGAGCAAGTGAGTACAACCCTGTGTGAAGCCAGTTGTCAGATGCTGTCTTCTGGTCACTGCACTAACCACAGTAGTTGCGCACCTGGGCTAGGTTCAATGTGTGTTTTGTTGCTAAAACAGAACATTAGCCAAGAACAAATAGACGGACCAAGCTGGTCAGTTAAAACCGTTAAGCTTCATGTTGTTACGCCTCCTCCAAACGCATAACTAGTTGTTAAATTTTCAGCTTTTTATGTTCAAATTGTATCAAAATGCAAAATTTGCTTCTTTTTTATTCTCTAAAACAGATAGATCACGTAGACTGTTTGTTAAGCGAATGTAGGCAAATAAGATTGGAGTTGTATATGAATAAGTTAACCAGCGTAGCCTTAACACTAGCGATTGGCTGTATCTCTACTTCAGCAATGGCAGAACGACCAGATTTTTCGAAAACTGAAGCAGCACGTGCTGATTATGATTTTTCAAAAAATGTATCAGCAGCTTTAAAGGTAAATGATATTAAGCGTATCTCTACGCGTCATGATTTTTCAAAGACATTAGCCGCCACCAGTAGTTACGACTTTTCAAAAAATCCTCACGTTGAGCCTGTGAAGCATGCTCACCCTTCTAGCCAGCACGATTTCTCTAAAACGGAAGCACTGCTCGACGGCAGTTTATAAGCGCTGGATCTAGATTGCTAAATTTAGCTTTTTAGCGAAATGAGAGAGTAAAAGGGCTACTGCAAAGTAGCCTTTTTTTGTGGTTGAAGCTTAAGCGAGATTAACGCCAGTGTGACTGTTAGGGTTTAAGTTCTCCACTATCGAGTCTTTTACCTTGTCGGTAGGAGTCGATGACGCCTATTGCCCAAGCGGCAACAAACGCCATGGTGGCGATATTGATATAGAGCGCCTCATTGCCCACAGGTGCCTGAGTCACGGCACTATAGATGGCATTAAGCTCAAGCGGGATCTCGCCGTTTAAGATCTGCTGCGAGATAAGCTGAGCACGCTGATAGGCATGCCAAATTAAAAAGCACAGGCTGGTTATGGTTGTGAACAGTAACAGCTTACCCATAGCGTGTTTCTTTAGATAAAAATGACCACAGCCAGGGCAAACAAAGGCTGAGAGCAGTGCGGCTTTTACGGATGTTTTCATACTAATTTTTTATGCTAATTCTATATAGAGTGTCTTGTTCTTGTCTGGCTTAGCTAGCTGGGATCATTCTAGATCGATACGGCGGATAGCACGCTTAAGAAAGTCGACTTTACGTTGCAGGCGTATTTTGATCTCATCATCTTGGCGGTAGGCATCCAATTGGCTATTCGCACCTTGTAGCTCCTGCACTAACCAGCCGCGGATCATCACATAATAGCGGGAGTCGGTGCCGTAGCTTGTAATGGTAGTGAGTGACTTTTCCGATGGATGCTTAATCGCATTATCGAGAGACTTAACCATGACACCAATGGCATATTCGTCGGATTGTGTTACCTCATCTGCCATAGCAGGCAGAGTGAGCACCGAGCTTAATAGGACGAGGCTAGAAGCTATATGATTACGATAAGAAAGGAGCATCTATCTACCTTGTATGGCAAGTTATGGGTTAACAGTAACAGCCACGTAGTAGAAATACTCATAAATTTTTGTTTAATCGCTGCGGTTAGAGAAGAAAGAGAAAAACCCTGACTAAATGATTGCTCACTTAATCAGGGGCGCCGGGAAGCGTTTGGGGTTGATGTAACTTTTTACTTAAGAGTCGACCTCCCTATTCAGGCCTGCTTAGCAGGGTAAGGAATTCTGAAGGCTAAGGTATAGGTCACCGGCAAAACGATTAGGGTTAAGACCGAGGCAAAACCTAAACCGAAGATAATCGTAATAGCCATCGAACCAAAGAAAGCATCCGATAGCAGCGGCAGCATACCCAACATGGTAGTAATGGCTGCCATCAATACTGGTCTCACCCGGCTCACGGCTGAATCAACAACCGCCTGATAAGCTTCTTTACCTTGGGACAGCTCAAGGTTTATCTGATCCACTAATACGATGCCGTTCTTGATGATCATGCCAGTTAAACTCAGCAGGCCAAGTAGTGCCATAAAGCTAAAGGGCGCATCGAATAGCAGTAGACCAGAGACCACGCCAATCAGTGATAGTGGTACGGTAAACCAGATCACTAGTGGCTGCCTGACCGAGTTAAACAGCAGCACAGTGATAAGAAACATCGCCAAGTAACCGAGTGGGATAGAGCTAAATACCGACTCCTGTGCCTCCATTGAGGTTTCATATTCGCCGCCCCATTCAAGCTCGTACCCCGCAGGCAGCGGGATCGCTTCGATGTCTGCTTTTACTTTTCTAAATACCGAGTCGGCGGTTTCACCCGTGCCGTTAACTGGATCGGCAAGCACTGAGATCACTCGCTTACGATCACGGCGCATGATCAAAGGATCTTCCCATTCGGTACTAAAATCAGACACCACCTGAGTGACTGGCACAAAGGTATTATTCTCGCTGCTCCACACTTGTAGCTTCCAGATACTCTGGGCATCGAGTCGCTCCTCGTCCGGTGCGCGGGCAATGATCGGCAATAGGTGGCTATTCTCGCGATAGGTGCCGATCTGTTTACCACTAAAGTTAGTCAGTAGGGCATTGTCGAGATCTTGCTTGCTGATCCCTGTTTCACGGGCTTGAGCCAGTGCCAATTGTGGCCTCACTAAAGTCACTTGATTGCGCCAGTTGTGCCTTACGCCTACGGCCGTTGGCTCAGCCTTTAATATATCTTCGGCCTGTACTGCCAGCTGACGCAATACCTGAGGATCTTCGCCATAGAAGCGCGCCTCAATCTTAGCGGCTGGGCTTGGGCCGTTTTCCATATACTTGAAACGATATTGAGCCTCGGGAAATTTAAGGCTGAGCTCTCGCTCAAGCACCCGCATATACTGATTAAGCGTCTGTAGATCTTTCATCTCTAACAAGATCTGCCCGTACGCTTTGTAGCCCTTTTCTGGCACATAGGAGAGCACGAAGCGCTGGGCGCCTTGGCCAATGACAGTAGTCAGGTTTACCAGCCCAGTGTCGTGCTCCTTTTGCTGCTGTAGCAGGTCTGTTTCGATGCGACTCAGTAGTCGCTCGGTAGCCTTGATATCTGAGCCTTCAGGCATCCATACATCGATAAAGAACATAGGCGTGTTCGATGCCGGGAAGAAGACATTTTTAACATAGCCAAAACCGACCACAGATGAGATAAGCGCGGCGATAACTAAGGTAAGCGTTAGTCCTCTAAAGCGCATGGCAAAGTTGAGGCTGTGGCGGTACAGACCAAATAACCAGCCCTTGTAGGGATCGTCGTTGTCATCATTGCTCACCACGCCATCTTTGAACATCAGATTGCAGAAAAACGGCGTTAAGGTCATCGCGGTGATCCAGCTAATAAATAGCGAGATCAGTAAAACTTGAAACAGAGAGGCACAAAATTCTCCCGTGGCATTATCAGACAAGCCAATAGGCGCAAAGGCTATGATGGCGATAATGGTGGCGCCAAGTAGTGGCCACTGGGTTTGTGAGATCACCTGTTTAGCGGTTTCTAAACGGCTTTGCCCCCGTTTAATGCCGATTAAGATCCCTTCGGTCACCACGATCGCATTGTCGACCAGCATACCTAGAGCGATGATCAAGGCGCCAAGAGAGATGATCTGTAGTTCGATGTTGAGAATGTTCATCATCACAAAGGTGCCGAGGATCGTCAGTAGCAGCACTAAACCCATCAATAGGCCAGAACGAACGCCCATAAAGATAAGTAGTACTCCAATGACGATCGCAACTGACTCTGCCAAGTTAACCAGAAAGCCATTGACCGTCTGGTCCACCATCTTGCTCTGATCGTAAACCGTATCCAGTGTCATACCGATAGGCAGCTCGCTATAAAGCTCGCTCATACGCTGATTGACCGCCTCGCCAACCTTAACCACGTTGACGCCGCTAGAGAAGGCGATGCCGACAGACAGCGCTTGTTTGCCATCGGCATGGTAGATATTCGATGGAGTTTCTTCTGTGTCTTTGTAGATCTTAGCGATATCGCCTAAATAGATAAGCTTAGGGCTACCCGGCGGACTGATCAGCAAGCGTTCCATCTGCTGCACGTTATCAAACTCACCCGTTGGATGAATACGGATGCGGTTGTCGCCAACCAGCATACTGCCAGCATTAGAGACCACGTTCTGGCTGTTGATAAGGCCATAGATATAGTTCTGATCTAAGCCTAAGGCGTTGAGTTTTTGTTGTGAGATCTCAACCACCACCTGCTCATTGACGATCCCTGCGATGGTGACCTTCTTGATCCCATCAACAAGTACTAATTCTCGACGCAAAAAGTCGGCATAGTTTTGCAGCTCTCGGTCACTATAGCCATCACCACTGACATTGAGCAAGATGCCATAAACATCGCCAAAGTCATCGATAACAGAGGGGGCATGCACGCCCGGTGGCAGTTCTACCGCCTTGTCGTTAACCTTACGGCGCACTTCATCCCACACCTGAGGCAGTTCGCTGGCGTCATAATTCTCTTTGATCTCAATTTCAATCTGCGACAGGCCAGCGCTGTTGACCGAGGTGATATGTTTGATGCCATCGAGTTGTTGCAGTGCATCTTCAAGAGGCAGGGTCACTTCCTCTTCCACCTGCTCAGGTGATGCGCCAGGGTAGGCGGTGACCACCAAGGCCTGCTTGATGGTGAATTCGGGGAACTCTAGCTGACCTAAGCTAAAAAATGAGATAGTGCCACCAATTAGGAGTAGCAGTGCAAACATCCAGCTAATGACTTTGTGGGTTATGGAATATTCAGCAAAATTCATCAATTAAATCTCTTGTAAAGCAGGCGAATAGCAGCGTTTAAGCGGTATCAATGGGTAGTAAAGAGGGAGGCGTTATACGCCTCTTTGCCAACGTAGTGGTTTGACTTCAAGCCCTTCAGACAGGTACTGCACACCTGCAACAACCACTTTGTCGCCCGCCTTGATACCATCGATGATCTCGATGCCATCGGTGGTGACCTTACCTAGCGTTACTATCTGTTGGTTGACTTTGCCGTGTTTGCTGTCATAGGCCCAAACCACGCTTTGACCATCTTGGTCGCGCTTGCTGATAGCGCTAGGGGGAAGGATGGCCGTTACCGATAGGGAGTTTCGCTTGGCAAGATCCATGGTGAGTTCGGCGGTCATCCCTGGCAGTACCGTCATGTTGCTTGGGCGAGGCAGGGTAAATACCACCTCATAGCTTTGGGTGCCTGGCGTCACTTGCGTAGCGTGCTCTTTTAACAGTGCGGGGTAGCTGCTGCTAGGGTCATTGGCAAATCGCACCACAGGCTGAGTGATAGCATTTGGATTAAATTGAGTCACCTTGCTGGCGAGTGACTCTGGCACCTGAATGACGACATCGATATCGCTATCTTTTTGCAGCACCAGTACTGGCTGGTTCGCCTGTACCATCTGGTAGTTGTCGATAGCGATTTTCGCCACTGTGCCATCGTAAGGGGCGGTTAATTCGGTATAGCTGAGTTGATCTTGAGCGCTTGCAAGATTGGCTTTCGACGATTTTAGTTGCGCCGAGGCGAGATCGTATTCCGCCTGTGAGATCAGCTCACGGCGCAGCAGTTCGCCTTTACGTTTAAAGTCTGCCTTAGCTAACTCGTAATCGGCCTCACGATTCAGCAGGGTGTTTTGTGCATCCCGTCTATCTAAGCGCGCCAATACAGCGCCTCTTTTAACCTGTTGGCCTTCGACTAAGTTCAACTCTACTAAGTGTCCCGGCAGTCTAAAGGCAAGCTCTGCTTGTTTGGTCGCGGCAACTTTGGCGGGGAAGGTGCGCAGTGAACCTGCATTGATATCGTCGATTTCAAGCAGTTTAACGGGCCGCACACTTGGCTTTGCCACCTCGCTAGACTCTGCGTTACAACCTGAAACGAGTGCCGCCAAGAGGAGCAGTGAGAGTGAAGTAGTCAGGTTTTTCATAACGCAAATTCCATATAACGAGATCTAATATTAGGGGGATCAAAGATAGCAGGCCTTAGTGTTGAGCAAAATGGAATTATGTGGAATCATCAGTTCCGAAAAATGGAACTGCTTTCACTTGCTTTGCCGTCACAACTGTGAGCAAAGTGATCATTGCCCGTAGTCAGCACGTTAAATGTTAGAGATTTTTTAGATGAAAACTGAAGATATTGCCCTGTTCCACCGAATTGTCGAAACTGGCAGTTTAGTCGAGGCTGCAGACATATTAAATCTGCCCAAATCGACCCTGAGTCGGCGTTTACAGGCGCTTGAGGATGAACTCAACGTTAAGCTGTTTCATCGTCAAAGTCGCGCCATGACGCTAACCGCATCGGGTAGCCATTTTTATAATAAAAGCACCGCGATGTTGGCCTCGCTGGAGCAGACGTTATCCGAGCTCAGCGGTGAAGAATCTGAGGTGACGGGTCACCTACGGATCTTGATCTTCCCTGTACCTGAACTCATGCACATTACCCATGCCATTTTTGAGTTTATGGATCTGCACCCAGAGCTCACCGTTGAGATCATCGTGAGTACAGAGCCGCAGGATATGATCCGCAACAATATTGATCTCGCCTTTATGCTAGAAGATGCCTTTAATGAAAATGAGATGGTCGCGCGCCACATCATTAGTGAAAGCGTGCATTTCTTCGCTAGTCCTGAGTACTTGAATAAAACGGGACGTCCCACTAGTCCAGATGAGTTACCCGAGCATAACTCGATCCTGTTTCGTTATCCTAACGGTCGTATTTTTAACGATGTGCCCTTTGGCAAAGATCGCACCCTATCGGTGAAAGGCAATCTATGTGTAAATAGTTTAGCGACCTGTTTAGAGGCGACGCTGATGGGGCGGGGGATCTCCATGATGCCGTTACCTTTTGCCAAAGAGCATATTGAAAGCGGCGAACTAGAGATGCTGTTTGAAGATGTAGAGCCCTATGAGGGCAAGTGTTTCTTAGTTTATCCGTCGCGGCGTTTTATCAGTTTAGCCAGTCAACGTTTTATCGACTATATGATGAACGCGATGGAGGAGTGTATGCAAAGCGGTGGCTGCGACGGACGTATTAAGATCCGCGGTGCATTTAAGTCTATGATTTAAGGCATTACGCTCGATGTGCTAAGCATTCACTAAAAAGCAGCCAATGTCAGCTATCTGTGACATTGGCTTCTAATTATCCTGAGCGCCTTCCTCGATCCACTCTTTTATCACTTTGATCTGTTCGCTAGTCAACGGCTTACTTTCACCTTGGCTTAAATGATCGTCATGATGGGGCGGCATCTGAATAGACGTGTCGAGCTGATGGTCGATAGCCAAGTATAATGTGCTCGATGCAGGGCTGCCGGCCACAATTACTGGGCCATTCTTAGTGCCGCGCATCAGGCTAGCATAGCTATCGAGCACTAACCCAGTGCGCACGGAGCCTTCTCCGGTATCTGAGTGGCACTCAATACAAGATGCTTGGAATATGGGCAGCACCTGATGTTTAAAGCTGATGTTGGGTTTTAGCCCGAGAAAGAACACCAGAAATATTATCGCGGTCAGCAGTGTGACTTTGAGGGCGGTCATAGGGACCTCCTTAGCTAAGGCATCGCATTAGTTAAGGCTTCGCATTCGCGAGCCTAAGTTTATCGTTTTCTTAAGTATAGTCGTGCTTGCTGGTTACTCTAGTGCCTCAGCCTCGAGTGATGACTTTTGGGGAGTTGATAGCTGAAATTTTGATATTGGACAAACTTTAAGCGGAAAATAACTTGCTTAATCGGGCTAATCAGCCGTCACTATGAGTCCGAGTGGCGCCAGTAGCTGCTCCTGTTGCCACTGGTTGATTATTACTCCATCGAGCTCCACCACGCGAGGATCTAACCCCTCTAGCTCAATCCGAGTCAGGTTAGCCCCTTTAAGCTCGAAGCTACCCCATTGTTCAGGGGAAAACTCACCGCCGCTCAAGTCAGATCCTTTCATCGAGCTACCAGTCAGGTTAGCGCCGCGCCAGCGGTTATCGAACAGTTCGCACTCCTCTAACAATAACTCACTCAAGTCGGCATAAGCCAAGTTGCAGGCGGTGATATATGCCGAACAGAAATAACTTTTAGGCGTGATGTAATTGGCAAAGCTGGCACGGCTAAAGTCAGCCCCTTGCAGGTTAGAATCGCGCAGCTCTAGCCCATAACAGCGTGCACCTTTAAACAAAGCCATGCTCAAGTTGCAGTGCTTAAAGCTAGCACTGGTTAAGGTGGCATAGCTAAAGTCACAGCCCTCATCTTCGCCGAGGATAATAAACTTACACTGGATGAATTGTGCGTCGGTTAAATCGCTATGGTTAAAGCGGCATTGGTAGAAGCTACAGCGCTCGAAGCGGGCATCTTGCAAGTCTTGATCGCTAAAGTCTTCGCGATTAAAGATTTGATCTATGGCTTGCATGGTGTCGCTCCTTAGCGTTTTGTATCAGCGTTAAGCTTGGCTCACCCGAATGTCGGTCTTCTCAGGTTCAGTGATCCGAGTCGCCAAGATATAACAGGCTATGCCCATGATGGCGTTCGTGATAGGCAATGCCAAGAGTAAGCCTTTTACGCCGCCTAAGTATGAGCCCAGTGCAGCTAGCGGTAACATGATTAAAAACAGGCGGCAGACATTGAGAATTAAAGAGCTCATCGGCCTATGGTAAGCATTGAGTGAGGTTGCCACTAAGATCACTATACCTAACGGACCGTAAGCGGCAGGCAGCACTAAGATATAGAAGGTTAGCCACTCTATCACCTGCGGGTCGTCACTAAACAGCTGGGCGAGAGGCTGGGCTAAAAACAACAGTGGCAGGTAGATAAGGGTCTGGAATACCAGTACAAACCTAAGCGATAGCAAGAGTGCATTGCGGGCGCGTCTTGTCTGCCCAGCACCTAAGTTTTGCGCCACAAACGGTACGAGACTCGATGACAGCGCCATCACTGCAATCAGCATCACCGACTCTAAACGGGTACCCGCACCAAAGGCGGCCACCGCGCTGTGATCGATACGGGCCAGCATCGCCATAATAATGGCATTGGCTAATGGGTTAAGTAGGTTCATCAGCGCTGCTGGCTGGGCAATATGGGCGAGTTGCTTCCAGTTACACTTGAGCCGCTTAATATTAGGCTCGACAAAATCCACAAGGTGACGCTTAAAGATCAGCAGATGGGTCGATAGCGACAGCGCCACCACCCAAGAGATCACCGTCGCAATCGCCGCGCCCTCGATCTCTAAGCGGGGAAAGGGCCCGATACCAAAAATCAGCAGCGGGTCGAGAATAAGGTTAATCAGCGCCGCTAGCATCATGATCTTAGCGGGGGATTTTGTATCGCCGGTGGCGCGCAGCCCCTGATTACCCACCATCAAAAGCACCAGCAGTGGCGCGCCTAAGTACCAGATAAACATATAGTCATGAATAAGCGGCAGGCTAGAGTCGTTAGCGCCAAGCAGGCTAAATAGCGGGTCGATCCACAGACTGCCTAATAGCGAGATAAAGGCAATCAACAAGAAGGTCAGCATCAAGGCATCGTGTAAGAACACTTTGGCCTTGTTGGCATGGCCGCCACCAATTAAGCGCCCCAAATTGGTCGATACGCCAGCACCAATGCCAATGGCAATACTGGTAATAATTAGGGTCACCGGGAAGGTAAAGCTGATGGCAGCTAGGGACTCTGTACCTAACTGGCTGATGAAAAAAGTGTCAACGAGGCTGAACCCGAGAATGGTTAAAATACCAATCAGGTTTGGAAGGCTCATATTTAGCAGTACACGACCAATTGGCTGGGTTAGCAGCCCGTGTCTGTCTCTCATGGGGAAGTCTTGCCTAGTCTTTGCTCGGAGGGCGATTCTATCAGGAATGGTACGCTTTTTATAAAACACAGTTAAAAAAAATGGATTTATTTTGTAAATAGGGCTTGGATCTGCTGACATTGACCCCCATGTATCGAACATCAAGCGATACTTTTGCTTTTACTAAAGTGAGTTCAAGCAAAGTCGTTACTAACTATACTCGTCTGACACTGAGTTCAGGCAAACAAAAATAATAGGAGCATCCATCGATGAACATTCGTCCATTACATGATCGTGTCATTGTTAAGCGTTCAGAAGTTGAATCAAAGTCAGCTGGTGGCATCGTACTAACAGGTAGTGCTGCTGAACAATCTAGCCGCGGTGAAGTTCTTGCTGTAGGCAATGGACGCATTCTTGAAAACGGCAACGTAATGCCTTTAGATGTTAAAGTTGGCGATATCGTTATCTTCAACGAAGGTTACGGCGTGAAGAAAGAGAAGATTGATGGTGAAGAAGTTCTGATCCTATCTGAATCAGATCTTATGGCTGTAGTGGGTTAATCCCAGCTCTTGTAAAAGACCAAGCATTATTGTCGTTGTTGGCGCAATTGCGTAACCACGGCTCAAAGAATTGAAAGGATATTAAAGATGGCAGCTAAAGAAGTAGTTTTTGGAAATGACGCACGCGTAAAAATGCTAGCGGGCGTAAACATTCTTGCTAACGCGGTAAAAGTTACCCTAGGCCCTAAGGGTCGTAACGTAGTTCTAGACAAGAGCTTCGGCGCACCACTAATCACTAAAGACGGTGTTTCTGTAGCGAAAGAGATCGAGCTAGAAGACAAGTTCGAAAACATGGGCGCACAGATGGTTAAAGAAGTTGCTTCTAAAGCCAACGATGCAGCCGGTGACGGCACCACAACTGCAACAGTACTTGCACAAGCTATCGTAAACGAAGGCCTAAAAGCCGTTGCTGCTGGCATGAACCCAATGGATCTTAAGCGCGGTATCGACAAAGCCGTTGCAGCAGCCGTTGTTGAGCTTAAAGCCCTTTCTCAAGAGTGTAGCGACACTAAAGCTATCGCTCAGGTAGGTACTATCTCTGCTAACTCTGACGAGTCAATCGGTGAAATCATCGCAACTGCGATGGAGCGCGTTGGTAAAGAAGGCGTTATCACAGTTGAAGAAGGTCAAGCACTAGAGAACGAGCTAGACGTCGTTGAAGGTATGCAGTTCGACCGCGGTTACCTATCTCCATACTTCATCAACAAGCCAGAAACTGGCAGCGTTGAACTAGAAAGCCCATTCATTCTTCTAGTAGACAAGAAAGTATCAAACATCCGTGAATTGCTACCAATCCTTGAAGGTCTAGCTAAAACTGGTAAGCCACTGCTTATCGTTGCAGAAGACGTTGAAGGTGAAGCACTAGCAACACTAGTTGTAAACAACATGCGCGGTATCGTTAAAGTTGCAGCTGTTAAGGCGCCAGGTTTTGGTGACCGTCGTAAGGCAATGCTACAAGATATCGCTATCCTAACTGGCGGTACCGTTATCGCTGAAGAGATTGGTCTAGAGCTAGAAAAAGCGACTCTAGAAGATCTAGGTACGGCTAAGCGCGTTGTTATCACTAAAGATGACACAACCATCATCGACGGTACTGGTGAGCAAGAGCAAATTTCTGCTCGCGTTGCACAGATCAAGATCCAAGCTGAAGAATCAACTTCAGACTACGACAAAGAAAAGCTTCAAGAGCGTATGGCTAAACTTGCTGGCGGCGTAGCCGTAATCAAAGTTGGCGCAGCAACTGAAGTTGAAATGAAAGAGAAGAAAGCTCGCGTAGAAGACGCACTACACGCAACTCGCGCAGCAGTTGAAGAAGGTGTGGTTGCTGGTGGTGGTGTTGCACTAGTACGCGTAGCAAGCAAGATCTCTGACGTTGAAGTGATCAACGAAGACCAGAAGCACGGTGTGGTAATCGCACTACGTGCAATGGAAGCGCCACTACGTCAAATCTCAACTAACGCAGGTGAAGAAGCGTCAGTTGTGGCTAACAACGTGAAGAACGGCACAGGTAACTACGGTTACAACGCTGGTAACGACACATACGGCGACATGCTAGAGATGGGTATCCTAGACCCAACTAAAGTAACGCGTAGCGCACTACAGTTCGCAGCGTCTGTTGCAGGCCTAATGATCACAACCGAAGCAATGGTTGGTGAGATCCCACAAGATGCTTCTGCTGCTGATATGGGCGGTATGGGTGGAATGGGTGGCATGGGTGGTATGGGCGGCATGATGTAATTTTTTACTGGTCTAAATCGTTTATAGCGGCGTTACTTTGCCGCTCGTGTAGAAAAACACTACACGTCGTGGCAAAAAGCCTTGCTCTAAAGCGATTTATCCTACGTAAAAACGTCTACCCCATAGGCCTTAGTTCTTGGTTTAATTGCTAAGAACAAAACCTAAAAAGAAAACCCGAGACTGGTAACAGTCTCGGGTTTTTTAATGCTTGGAATTAGCAAAATAGATCAGCTGTTCTGTAGATCAAAAGTTTAAAGGCACTTTTTGTTTAAGAATAGAAAAAGCCCCAATATCTGATGATATCGAGGCTTTTTTTGGTGCGATATAGACGCCACTTTAGTGGAGCTTAGATTAAGTTTACTCTGCCCCCACTTATTAGAAGATCTGGAAGCCTGTGACAAGATCTTTATGGAAAAGGAATCTGGAGCAAAGTCAGAGCGAAAAGAGCTTGAGCGGCTGCTTGAGTTCGTCAGAGAGGGGGATACGGTCAAGGTCACTAAACTGTGCAGGTTAGCACGTAACACCAAGCATTTATTAGAGGTTGTCGATTATCTGGATGAAAAAAAGGTGTCACTTCAGGGTCTGAATCTAGGTATAGATACATCGTCACCGACAGGACGCTTGATGTTGACGATGATTGGGGCTGTGGCAGCGTTCGAGCGTGAGTTATTGCTGGAGCGACAGGCCGAGGGGGTAGCTCTCGCTAAGACTAAGGGGAAATATAAGGGGAGGAAGCCTACGGCAAGGGAGAGGTTTGGATAGGTCGAAAATTTGAGTAAAGCAGGAGTTTCAAAGCTGCTAATAGCTAATGAACTTGGAATAAGTGTCTCTAGTGTATATAGGATTATTAGAGAGTTAGATTAAGTTATCGAACAGTCAAAGCCCCTCTTATTAAGCGTGCTCTAATCTTTACTATTCAGTAACTTAAATCCAAAAAATATTGATTTTATCATGGGTTATGTTAATGTTGCCCCGTGGGTGCTATTCGCCCATTTGCATTGTTTTTATTAAGTGTAAGCGTAATTAAAACAGAAAATCGATGCTCTTATGAGCGAACCTCTAGTATCTAGTTGGTTCATGACCCGCATCCGTGCACTATGAATCGTAGTCCTCCGCGGCAGGCGCTCCTGTCGCAGAAAAATGCGTTTTTTATAGGCGACGGTTGTCTGGCGCTGAAGAGAGAAGTCGGCTCAACGGTTATTACATATATTTCTGTTCCTGATATTGGTCTGGCGAATTATCACCACAATAGAAGGAGACATTAAAATGTCATTTAGTTTTAAATTATGTTACGCAAAAACACGTGAAAACACAGACCTTGCAGTTGAGATAAACAGTGAGGACTCTGAATCGCAAAATAACCAGAGCCCAAGGGGTTGGCTAGGACTTGTTAAAGACTACCTCCCCTTGGCTATTAGTGTTGCCGGTTTAGTGTTGCCATTCTTTGGTATACCATTTCCAATAGCCTAATAGCTGACTTCTCTTCTTTCATCTTAGAGAGTGAAAGAAATGGACAAACCCTACTACCCATGTGACTCAATCGGTTCGGTTGAGGTCTTGGCTAAAACGCTAGGCTTACACCCTTTACATCTTCAAAATATTGCTGATAAAGCAGAAGAATCCTATACAACATTTCTGTTATCCCCTAATCCTAAAACGGGGAAAGAAAGAGAAGTGCGTGAAGCTAAATTCGAGCTTAAACGTATCCAGAAGCGTATTAATTCACGCATTTTTGAGCATGTAATATTTCCTGCTTATTTACAGGGGGGCTTAAAGGCAACTGAGGACCAAGGGCGCGATTACGTTGAAAATGCCAGTATACATAGCCGCTGTAGAACTTTGATTAATTTAGATGTTAGAAACTTCTATCCAAATATTAAAGCTCGTAGTGTAAAAGATGTATTTAAACAATTTTTTCGCTTCAGTGATGAAGTTGTAGATTTGCTTGTTAAGCTAACGACTTTTCAGGGAGCTATTCCTCAAGGTGGTTGCACCTCTAGTTATTTGGCTAACCTAGTTTTCTTTAATAATGAGTACCACTTAGTTAGCAAGCTAAGAGGGCAAGGGTTTGCTTACTCTCGCCTTTTAGATGATATAACTATTTCTTCTGATAAAGAGTTATCGCAAGCCAAGGCTTCTGAAGTTATACGGATGGTTGCAGCAATGCTTACAAAGCAAAAGTTGAGGCTGAACGGCGATAAAACTTCAATTTCATACAGAAATGAACTTAGTGCAAAATTTGAAGTGACTGGCCTTTGGATTAAACATAAACAGCCAAAAGTTCGTAAGCAAGAGAGGCGGTATATTCGGCAGCTAGTTTATAACTGTGAATTGAAGTCAAAACAGGATAAAACCACTGATAGCTATCATACGTTGTGGAATAAAACTTCAGGCCTTGTTACAAAGCTAGAAAGGTTAAATCACTCGCAAGCTGGAAGTTATAGGAAGCGTCTGGCTGTTATTTTGCCTGAATATTCGCCTATGCAAACTGACCAGCTATTAAAAAAAGTTTCTGCGGCTATGAAAGTTCCTGCTTCTGAACATAGAAAGCTAGGGGTTATAAAGCGATATAATCAAATCAAGTATCAATTGGGGATACTTTCTAGAACGCAGAAAGGTGTAGCACGAAAGGCGCGTAAGGCTTTGGTTGCTCATTATTCTTCTGCATCAACAAAGTTAGAGGTTTGGGAGAGCTGATGTCTCTTTTTAAAGGCTATATCAATGCATATTGGGATCATAAGGGGATAGGCTTCATACGAAGGGAGGCCGGTAAAGATGTTTTCTTTTCAATAGATGATGTTGAAGGTGTAGATAGTATTAGCGAGCTTTGTAATAACCTTCAGGTCGAGTTTGAGATTGAGAAAACTAAAAAGGGGCCTAAAGCTATTAATTTGCGAATATGTAGAAATTGATATTTGAGCGTCATATGGTTATACCCTCAAGGAATAAGTGGGGTCAGAGTAAACTTCCTCCTTCCCCCTAAACCACCCTTTGGCCACAACCACAGTCTTGGCAGTTCAAGGTGTAGTTTTCTTGTCGTTTTTGAACTCTTGTATTCTTACTGCAGCATTGTGGGCAGGCTTGTTTCATCGGCGTGTTTTTAGTGCACTTTTGACAGTGTATGTAATAGCCGAATTTGCCATACATTGGGGTGTAATTCGTTGATTCTCCACAATGTTTGCAGCGTAAAACTATCTGAATTGTTTGGGTTTTCTCTGTTTCTGTATGTGCAACTGGTTCTGCTGGCATTGGTTGAGCAGGCATGGGTTGAACCGGCACAGTGCTAGCGGCTGCTGTTATTGGTGTGTTTGCTAGTGGCGCTGTGCTTTGCTCTGTGGCGGTTTGGCTTGCTTCTGTAGCTGTTGCTGTTTCTGTTGCAGCCGTATTCGGTGCGATATGTTGTTTGATAAGGAATGAGGCGACTGATTCGAGTTCTTCTTGGTTGAAGTCAGGGCGCGTATCGCTGAAGTTTATTGCCCGCTTGAAGGTACTTTTTAGATTCATCACTTTGTCGAGCTTCTCTACCAGAAACTCTGATTTTATCAGCTTGTCTGAAATGGCCTTGGGCATGGACTTTCTATCAATGATGGCATCGCTGGATACCGCGCACAGATGATCCCAGCATCGTCCTTTGAAGCCTTGCTGTTTTATGCCGAATAACTTACCTAAAATCTCACTGCGATGGTGCATTAATAATTCGAGTAATAGAGCTTGTTGCAGTTCTACTTGTTTGATGGGCGAGGGCATACCTTGCCATTTGGTAGCCTTTCCTTGATAAGTATTTAGGCTACGCGTCCATTCCTGTTGTTGGTTGACCTTTACCTGACCTCTGATGCTCTTCGATTCAATTAGAATAAAGCCGTAGCTATAAATGATAAGGTGGTCTATTTGCGCGACTTCGTCGTTAAAGCGGAATTTGAAGTCGTTGATGACTAGCACTTGCGGGTGATCTTTATAGGCGCGGCGCAGAAAAAATGCCACGTTTTGTTCTTGCTGCTGGCCTGCAATCGCTTGTGCTGATTGCACATTTTGCGGTGATTTAGTTTTCAGAATCATTTATCAATAGCATCCATTCTACTGCCTAGCGATAACCGAATCGCTAGCGGATTGATAATAAGGGGGTCACTGTTTTCATTTTAGTTATCTATCATCTGCCGCAATGTTGTCTTTCACAGGGGAGCCCATCTCCATCCCCGTCCATTACTGTGCCGAGACAGTTTTTCAGATAAAACATGGCTTCATCGCATGAGCGCATGTGGCTGCAATGGGTTTTACCAGCTTCACAGCGAAATTGAGGCTGAGTGTTAAATGAATTACTTTGCGGTACTGGCGGAAGTTGCCACTGGGTCTGTTCAATATCATCGTTGCTGATGACAGCGTTTTTATTGAGCTGCTGATATTGGCTGTAGCTGAGAGCAACAATAGCGATGATTGCTGGTATGGCGAGTTTACTTAAAAAGCTGGGTTTATTGCGATGGCTGAGAATAAGTGGGGTCAGAGTAAACTTTCTCTTTTCCCCTAAACCACCCGATGTCCGCAACCACACTCATTGCAGTTCAAGGTGTAGCTTTCTTGTCGTTTTTGAACTCTTGTATTCTTGCTGCTGCACTGTGGGCAGGCTTGTTTCATCGGCGTGTTTTTAGTGCATTGATTGCAGTGTATGTAATAGCCATATTTGCCATACATTGGGGTGTAATTCTTTGATTCTCCGCAATGTTTGCAGCGTAAAACTATCTGAATTGTTTGGCTTTTCTCTGTTTCTGTATGTAATGCGGGTTTTGCTGGTTTTGATTGAGCTGGCATGGGTTGAACCGGTGCTGTGATAGCGGCTGCTGTTATTGGTGTGTTTGCTAGTGGCGCTGTGCTTTGCTCTGTGGCGGTTTGGCTTGCTTCTGTTGCTGCTGCCGTATTCGGTGCGATATGTTGCTTGATAAGAAACGATCCGATTGATTCGAGTTCTTCTTGATTGAAGAAAGGTCGAGTATCGGCAAGATAAGCTAAGCGTAAATATTTGCCCTTTAGGTTCATCAGCTTGTTGAGCTTTTCTACTAGAAATTCAGACTTTATCAGCTTGTCTGATACGGCTTTAGGCATGGACTTTCTATCAATGATTGCATCGCTGGATACTGCACACAGATGATCCCAACATCGACCGCCAAAGCCTTGAGTGAGTCCAAACATTTTCTCTAAGATTTCTGCACGATTATCACGGAGTAGGTCTTGTAACAGAGCTTGTTGCAGTTCTACTTGCTTGATGGGCGAGGGCATACCTTGCCATTTGGTAGCCTTTCCTTGATAAGTGTTTAGGCTACGCGTCCATTCCTGTTGTTGGTTGACCTTTACCTGACCTCTGATGCTCTTTGACTCAATCAGAATAAAGCCGTAGCTATAAATGATAAGGTGGTCTATTTGCGCGACTTCGTCGTTAAAGCGGAATTTGAAGTCGTTGATGACTAGCACTTGCGGGTGATCTTTATAGGCGCGGCGCAGAAAAAATGCCACGTTTTGTTCTTGCTGCTGGCCTGCAATCGCTTGTGCTGATTGCACATTTTGCGGGGATTTGGTTTTCAGTATCATTTATCAATAGCGTCCGTTCTACTGCCTAGCTATAAACGATTAACTAGCCGCTTGATAATAAGGGTTGTGTTGTTTGCTTTTTAGTTTGTCTTCACCAACCACAATGTTGTCGCTCGCAGGGAATGCCATCTCTATCGCCATCCATTTCTGTACCTGGGCAGTTTTTCAGATAAAACTTGGCCTCATCACATGAACGCATATGGCTGCAATGGGTTTTGCCTCCTTCACAGCGAAATTGAGGCTGAGTGCTAAATGTATTGCTTTTCTGTTTAGGCGGAAGTTGCCACTGGGTCTGTTCAATATCATCGTTGCTGATGACAACGTTTTTATTGAGCTGCTGATATTGGCTGTAGCTGAGAGCAACAATAGCGATGATTGCTGGTATGGCGAGTTTACTTAAAAAGCTGGGTTTATTGCGATGGTTGTGATTTTTACGCTGCCTATTGCTCGCTTTGCTTGTTGACGTAGTAGCGATTACCGCAACACCTTCAATATTGGCTTTGCTGGCTTTAACTTTGCCATCGGCTTGCTGCTCGCGATGAAACAGAATTTGGTCACCAACAATGGGCTTGCGAGCCATGTGTTTTAGCGCCGATATATGAATAAACACATCTTTGGCATTTGCGGCTTCAGGCTTAATAAAGCCAAAGCCTTTGTCTTCGTTCCAACGAACAAGGGTGCCTCTTTCCATGAGCATCTTGTGTGACTTCCTGTTTACATCAAGTTGAGTGATACCAAGATACTAGTTGTTGCTTTATTTGTCAGCCCTAATCATGCTCAAGTTAATTGATTAATTTTTAATACAATCAATTGCTAAGCTTTACTTAGCTTTAGCTAAACAGAATATACTTAGCTTTAGCTAAACAGAATATACATAGCTAGCCTGCCCAAGACTCGTTAAAGGTTTCAATCGGTACAAACTCAATGCCCGTTGGTGAGTGGCGCATGATTTGATTGACGATATCTTTATGAAAAAAGGTATGAAAACCCCAAGATGTATCGCGAAACACCAGCCTTTTGTAGAGTGGAGTCTGTGCAATTTTATTTGGGTCTATCACCAGTGTTTTCATGCCACTAATGTAGCCGCGTTTGAATCGTTTAAAAATGCTCTGCTCATGACAAATAACGTCTACTTCATGGGCCAATTGCAACATCATAAAATCATGTTCGCCTTGATCGAGCAGCTTAAGCGGGAGCCAGTTCGCGCCATATAGCGGCTTAAGTGCTAGCGAATCAAACAGGCGCTGAGATATCGCAAACTCCGGCTCAAGTAGAATATCGGCAATTGCATACTCTTGTTCTGGTTTATGAGTGGCTATAACTGGCACTGGCGCACTTGGATAGGTAAATCGAGTGCTAAATGCTTCCTCTTCATACTCCTGTGCGACTTCATAGATTGGCGTCGGCTGATTCTCTCTGATAAAAAAGTAATCACTCATGTTGTTACCTTTAGCCTCCAAAATCCGAATAGCCTTCAGCTGGAATAAACTCCACACCAGTTAACTTGAGCTTAGTTAGTTGCTCGACCACTGATTTGTGGAAAAACACCTGTTTGTACCAAGCGGGATCAATAAATATCAGCCGTTGTGCTAACTCGACTTCTTGCAATGCTTTAGGGTCGATGCGTAACTGACGAATACCGCTAATCATCTCATCGCCGTCGTCGTCCTTGCGGTAGCGCTTTATATCACTATTTACTCTATCTATTGCTTTTAGGTGATTGGCAACTTGCAGCATGACAAACTCATGATTACCGTTGTGAACCAAATCAATATTGACCCAATTTATCCCTGCGATAGAGTTTAAATCTAAGGTGTCAAATATGCTTTTTCGTAGTGAGAATGCAGGCAATTCAAATACGTCAGGCACACTGCAGCCTGCTTCAGAATCATATTGGATGACTAGAGGTACTGGCACTGTGGGATAAGTAAATGAGTCGACAGGTACGGCATTGATATGTTCATCAGGAAAAACATAACAGGCGATACCGACATTTTCTCTGGCAAAGAAGTATTCGCTCAAGACTAACTCCATGTTTTTAAAAATTTAAGCGGCTATGACTTTTGGGAGGTTATTTTAGCAAACTTGTTTGAGCTAAATAAATCTCCACACTTTGCAGCTTGAAGCTGTTGTTTGTGGGCATAAAAAATCCCTACTTATCGCTAAGTAGGGATTTTTGTTTGCGCTGTAACTTACTTAGTTTAAACGCTTTAACTCATTTAGTTTGAGTTACTTAGCTTTCGCCGCACAGTTGAATTCACCGCTGTAGTCAAAGTTAAAGTGGAACTTAGTAAAGCCTTCAGTACCCGCTTTAGTCTCTTCTGCTTTCTCAGTTGAAAGGCCTGTGATGCCGTTGTCTACACAGCGGAAGGCTTCTTCTAATGTTGCTGATGCAAACCAAACGCTGTCTGTGTTTGGCGCGACTAGCTTGAACACTTCCGCATTCGGGAATGCTAGAGAAGCTTCACCTTGGTTGTCAGCTAGCGAGTCTTCTAAGTAGTACTGCACTAATTCACGGTTGTTGAATGCGGCTTCTTCTTTAACAAGCACGGCTTTATCAACACCTGGCATTTTCACGTTAGATGCGCGGTAGTTGTTAGTGATAACGTAAACTTCTGCGTCATCAGCAATTTCAACGCCGTTATAAGTCAGGCTATCTAGCTGCTTATTGTCAGTCTCTGTGTATTCAAAGCCGTTAATGTCGATGTACTTTGACTCTTTCTCAACGTTAACTGTGTACTTCAGTAGGCCTTCACCTGCTTGGTTGAAACCACCAAAGAATACATCAAAGTTATAGCCTGGGAATGATTCATTTAGGAAGCGCTCATCAGCAGCTAGTGGTAGGCTGTTGTATGCGTTTGAGTTAACCCATTCGATCCAGTTCTTCATATCAGAACCGGTCATCTTTAATACCGCAGGGGTGTTGTTATCAAATACATAGATATCAGCAACAGAGGCGTTAGTTAACTCGCCTTCTTGGATGTTGGTGTAATCTTGAGGACCGTTACGGCCAGACTTAAATGGCGCAGAAACTGACAAGAAGATAGCGTCTTCAGCAGCATCGGCAAATTCACCGGCCTCTTTCCACTTCATTAACTGATGCAATTGCGCTTCGTTAACCACTTGGATAGATAGATCCGGCACCACTTGTGGGAAGAAGCTGTTCATATTGACGTCGATGTCGGCAATTGAAGCTGACATGTAATCAATCGTGCCTTGGTGCTCTTCTGCTACTAAGTCTTCGATAATACGGTTTGAGCTATTAGGGATAAGTGAACGTAGTTTTGAAGTTGATTTAGTATGATCAACACTCCAGCTTTCACCGTCATCTTTGGTTGTTAGGGTTAGGTCAATCACACCTAGCTTAGCGCCCCAGAAACCAGGCATAACCGCTGGAATGCCATTGATTAAACCAAGTTCTGCATCTACACCTTCGATTTCACCGTATTCACCTGTGGTATTTGGGAATTCACGGTGGTCATGGCCAAACATGATGGCATCAATATCGTCAACATAGGCAAGGTGTAAGGTTGCGTTTTCGGCAAACTCGTCGTTATTGTCATTTAGACCTGAGTGAGGAATCGCAACAATAATGTCTGCGCCTTCTGCTTTCATCTTAGGTACATAATGCTCAGCAGTTTTCTTGATGTCAGACACCATCACGTTACATTTTAGTAGTGACGCATCCCAACCCATAATGTTTGGTGGAGTAAAGCCGATAACACCCACTTTAACGATATAAGATTCACCGTTACTGCTCTTAAACTCACGATCTAAGATCACGTATGGTTGATATTTATGTTCCGCTGTTTCATAGAACTCTTCAGTAATACGCACTTCACACTCATCTGCTGCATCACTGACTTTTTCTAGCGAGTTATCAACTTTCCATACGTTAGCGCTAACATATGGGAAGTCTGAGCCTTTAAGTGACTCATCTAGGTAATCTAGGCCATAGTTAAACTCATGGTTACCTAAGTTAGCAGCGTCGTATTGCAGCTCATTCATAGCTTTATAAACAGGGTGAGTGTTTTCTTTAACGTGCTCAGTACCTAATGACGCCATGTAGTCGCCCATTGGGCTACCTTGAATTAAGTCACCGTTATCAAATAGCATGCTGTTTTCAACTTCATTGCGAGCAGCCTCGATAACCAAAGAGGTACGTGCTAAACCCCATTCAGGTAACTTAGTTTCGTTAACTTCTTGGCTGACAAAGTAGTTGTATGGCATCACGTTGGTATGGATGTCAGTCGTTTCCATTAAACGAACAGTGATAGTGTTATCACTAACCTTATTGTCATCGTCCGATGAACTGTTACAACCTACCAATGCTGCAGCGATGCTTGAAACAAGCAAAAGCTTCTTAGTACTTAATTTCATATTTACTCCACAAACCATTTTATTATTTTTTATTAAAGCTATTACCACTTAAGAATGCGATAGGCTATTCTCAAATGAAGTCGGGGATATCAAGCGATAATGCCTAATACCAATAAATTCGCAGGAAAATTAAATAAAAAAAGTAACTAAGTAAAGTGGGGCAGACACTTGCTGAAATGGCTGTTAACAATTGAAATGAATAAGAGTTTAAATATGGGAACAAATTAAGTAATAAAATTAAAAGTGTCACTAATCGCGATGAATAATAAATAATAAGCAAACTTGTAGTGCTTCATATGCAAGCCCAATGTTAGCCACAAGTGTACGATTTATCATTACATAGTTGCACATAAATAACGATTTCAATGCTATTGCTTTACAATGATTTCACTATCATGAACAGGTAAATGCCGTATAAATATACATTCAATATCGTGGGATAGTTCATAAAGTAGAACACTTAATGAAGGTTGGTGTTTAAATTTTTTATAAACAATGGACTAAGTGATAACACTCTGTATCTTTGTTATGAAGTATGCTGGCAGTAATCATGCTTATATCTTTGCCAAGTACGCCTCTAACACTTATTTACTGAATTAGCCGATCACCATATAACTTATTGATATTTTATGATCGAAATAGAACAATTTTGACCGAAAACTAAGATTCTCTGATGTTTTTTTTATCGCAAAAAAATTAATAAAATTTGTCTGTAACACTAAAATAATCCATCTCGATAACACAAATGAACCTTAATCGAGTCAATTGTAACAATGTTGCTGCGAGTTTGGCGTGTAGGAGAGACCTGCTCAGACAGCCATCCCAATAAAATATTAAACCCTAATATAAATATATAGATGATGTGTGCCGGTATGCTTGTGATTTAATATATAAATCACAAGCATACCCAGTTTGATAGGAAGCGAGTATTCAGAGTGAACTATCTCTATCCCCCAACCCGCTGCCACAACCACTCTCTTGGCGGTATAGCCTATTTAAGTGTGGCTGCTTGGATAATCACACCGAAAAAAAGGTTAAGTTCAGTTAATGAGATTGGTATAGCACACTGGCTGTGCTAAATTGGTTCTATCGATAAGCTTGTATGTCGAGTGATTCGTTTTCACTGTATGTTCTTTTGTATTGAGGGGACTTCATATGAAGAAAACTTTTGTAACCACTGTCAGTGGTGTGACGGAACCTGGCATTATCAAATCATTGGCTGAGATCACCCGTAAACATGGTGGTGAATGGCTGATGAGCAAGGTCATTAAATTAGGCGGGCATTTTACTGCTCTGTTTGAGATGACTATCGAGGCGGAATCTTTGCCTCAACTTGAGTCAGACTTTGAGGCTCATTTCCCTGCAATGTATTTTTCCTATGACTTAGTCGCTCAGCGCACTCCGAGCGCATATCAAGAGGTCAAACTGCAATTTGATTGTAATGACCGTCCCGGTCTCACACGCGATATAGATAATGCTATGGCCGATCTTGAGGTTGAACTGGAATCTTTAGATAGTCATAGAGTAGCTGTTATCGGTATGGGGACTGCGGTGTTTTCTTCAACCTTAACCCTTGCGATACCAGAGTCTATCACCAGCCAGAGGGTCATCGAGTCACTGGAAGGCTTAGGTGAAGATGTGAGAGTGAGTCAGATCTAAGCAACTCCTGTTATTGCGCCTGTGCATTTGAGCCGTAATGAATGCACAGGTTTAAAATAAGCTATCTTACGTAAATATAACCATTACCCCCACAATTTAAGTGCTTATTAAGGCTCTAATTTGCTATTTAATGATTCTATATGTGAGCAGATTAAACGCTTGAAATAGCGCTAGAAGTAAAATAATCCACTACTTACTAATATTCACTACGACTTTCCTGTTGCTTAGCCCGATTTTATTCCTACTTTCGAATGTGTTAAAATATCGCCCCTTTTACAGCCTCAACCTTTACAAAGTCGCTATTTGTCTTTGCAATAGCCGAGGAAAATTCACCGGCTCAGCTTGAAAATATATCTTAATAAACAGATTCTTATTTGATAGCTGGCGATGACAAAAGCGAATACTTAATGTCGAATTTGACACAATCTGTTGATCGTAACTCAACAGACGAAAATTACCTTGCTGCCCATCCACCCGAGCGAAGTTCATCAACTACAGTAAACGCCTTCTCCAGTCCAGTACTCTGGTTAAGTGGCGGCTTTCTAGTTCTCTTCGTACTGCTTGCTGTTTTCGATACCTCCGCACTCTCCAACGTTATTCAAGTTGGATTTTCAAAAGTTACCCAATGGTTTGGCCCCTTTTGGCAAGTGCTATTGCTGGCTAATTTTGTTATTGGCCTCTATCTAGCCTTTGCCAGAACGGGTGATGTCACTCTGGGTAATCTCAAGGCGCCGGAGATGGACACCTTTAAATGGTTGGCCATTATTCTATGTACCCTGTTAGCAGGTGGTGGGGTGTTTTGGGCGGCTGCAGAGCCGATAGCCCATTTTGTGTCTGCACCGCCATTTTATGGTGAAGCACAAGGGCGAACTCTGGCGATTAATGCCTTATCACAATCATTTTTGCATTGGGGCTTTCTCGCTTGGGCAATATTAGGCACGTTAGCCGCAATCGTGCTAATGCACTTACACTATGATAAAGGCTTACCGCTGCAGCCACGCACCTTGTTGTACCCAATCTTTGGTGATAAGGCGTTAACAGGTTGGATTGGCACCTTAACCGATACCTTCTGCATTATAGCCGTGGCCGCGGGAACCATTGGTCCTATTGGTTTTCTAGGCTTACAAATTAGTTATGCGCTGAATGCGTTATTTGGCGTGCAAGACACCTTGATGACCCAAAGTTTAGTGGTGGTGTTTGCCATTGCCATGTATACCTTGTCGGCATTAAGTGGCTTAAGTCGCGGTATTCAGCTTATTAGCCGTTACAACATTATTTTAGCGGCGGCGCTAATTGTGTTTATTTTACTGTTTGGCCCAACGGGGTTTATTGTTGATGGCTACTTACAGGGTGTGGCGCGCATGGTGAATAACTTTGTGCCTATGTCTTTGTATCGTGGTGATGCAGACTGGCTAAGCTGGTGGACAGTGTTTTTCTGGGGCTGGTTTTTAGGCTATGGCCCTATGATGGCAATCTTTATTGCGCGTATTTCACGTGGACGTAGCATTCGTCAGCTTATTTTGTCGATAGCGATTATTGCGCCGTTAATCACCTGCTTTTGGTTTAGTGTGGTCGGTGGTTCAGGGCTAGCTTTCGAGTTGGCTAATCCGGGGGTGATCTCGGCAGCATTTGAAGGATTTAACCTGCCAGGCGTGTTGTTGGCGATCACCTCACAGTTACCAATGCCAACCTTGATTGCGATACTGTTTTTGATCCTCACAACAACCTTTATCGTGACGACGGGTGATTCGATGACTTATACCATTAGTGTGGTTGTTAGCGGAACTACCGAGCCGAGTGGCGCGATGCGCGCGTTTTGGGGCATATTAATGGGGCTGGTTGCTATCGCATTAATTGCCATGGGTTCGGGTGGAATTTCGGCCTTGCAGTCATTTATTGTGATCACTGCAGTGCCCGTGTCATTTGTCTTGCTACCTTCACTGTGGCAAGCACCCAAAATGGCTAAAGTGATGGCGGAGCAGCAGTTTGGTAAAGCTGAACTTATGCAAGCGCAGTCGTCAAAAGTGAAGCCGTCAGAGGCAAACTCATAAACTCATAAACTCATAAATTTATAATAGTCATCACTTGTAATAATTATTGTTATACAGGTAACTCAAGAGCCTCAATACCATGAGTATTGGGGCTCTTTTTTATCGAAGTTTGTCGTTTATAGATATTCCAATACCAGTGTTATCGAGGTGTCTATCTTTCCTCCGATGGTACTTTCTGTGTGCAGGTTGGTGTTAAAACTCAATTTATCTTCAGAGGTGTTTGTTTGAGCATTGAGTTGATAACCACCGAGTAAATTGATGTTATCTCCTTCGATGTCTGTAAAGCTAATATATGCGCCATTGGCGCAATCATCGTCATCACAGTTATATAGCTGAGTGCCATCGGGACTAATTCTTCCCGGTGATGAAGTGAAAGATAGTTTTGCACTATTTTTATACTCAGTTAAGGCTGCACCAGAACAATCGGTTAACCAAACATCAAAGGGTTTACTTATGACTTCATCTCCTCGTGCAATTCCACTGCCAAAATCGATGGTCTGGTTAAATTGAACCATAGTGCACAGGTGAGCTTCGAGCGTGGGGTTGGTAAACACTAGACTGAATACACTATTCTCAAAGCTATTAGCATTGGAAGCGGTTCTTAACTTTTGTGTTAGTGGCATTGTGCTGGGTAATACATGTTTCCCCGCGTTTATATCACCTATGCGGATGAGTTCGGCAAAGTGAGAGTAGCTCGCTGTGCCGCTGAGAACTGTGCCACTGTCAAACTTAACAATGTATCCCCCCCATCAGGTACATTGCTATTACAGACTTTGGGGCTACCGCTACTTGTATAGAAGCGAATGCCAATTCCAGACAGGCCGGGTATGAGGCAAACTGTGCTATCACTTGGCCAAGAATTTCCCCAAGTATGTTTGCCGGTGCCGATATACATGCTTCTGTCAAAGCCTTGGTTGTTGCTTTGAGAATCACAGGTAAAATCCCATGAGCCGCCCTCCATTTCTACTGTGGTTAATACTTGGCCAATGGAAGTTGTTAGATCAATATTGTTGTCTTGGATGACAGCTCTTAAGTTGTAATCACCTTTTTCTTTACAGCGCTTAAAATTAATCTCTCCAGCGTGAACTTTAGCAGCACTCAAAACTAAGTGGCTCATGCTTAACAGCATGAGTATGAGCAAAAAAGTGGATTGATTGCGGCAGCTGAATTTCCTTTTCATAACATCACCTTTTCCATTAGCTTTTATGTTTTTAGTGTTGATTAGCCGTAGAAAGGTAACATCTAAATTTTGATGGGTGGAATGAAAAGCTATTAAAGGTTATTAGAGAAATTAATAAGTAGATTGATATTACAAGGGGATCTCAGCAGTACTGTACTGCTGAGAGTGGAATATTGGCAGATTTAAGAATTAAAGGTAGTTAATGACCAACGTGAGCGAGGTGTCAATTTTGCCTCCGGTAGTGTTTTCAGTATGTAAATTACTGCTAAAACTGAGTTTGTAGTCATTATCGGTTGTTTGGGCGTTTAATCTATATCCAGTTTTTAGGTCAACAGCATCTCCTTCAATGTCTGTAAAGGTAATATAGGCGCCATCGGCGCAATCATCGTCATTACAGTTATATAGCTGAGTGCCATCGGGACTAATTCTTCCTGGTGATGATGCGAAAGTTAACTTTGCACTATTTTTATACTCAGTTAAGGCTTCACCAGAGCAGTCTGTTAACCAAACATCAAAGGGTTTACTTATGACTTCATCTCCTCGTGCAATCCCGCTGCCAAAATCGATGGTCTGGTTAAATTGAACCATTGTGCACAGGTGAGCCTCAAGGGTGGGGTTAGTAAACACTAGCTTGAATGTTTTATTGTCAAAACTATAACCATTGGAGGCTGTTCTTAACTTTTGTGCTATTGGCATTGTGCTGGGTAATACATGCTTCCCCGCGTTTATATCACCTATGCGGATGAGTTCAGCAAAGGGAGAGTAGCTCGCTGTGCCGCTGAGAACTGTGCCACTGTCAAACTTAACAATCTGCCCCCCCCCATTAGGTACTGATATATTACAGACTTTGGGGCTACCGCTACTTGTATAGAAGCGAATGCCTATTCCAGACAGGCCGGGGATGATGCAAACTGTGCTGTCATATGACCAAGGTGTTGACCAAGTATGATTGCCGGTGCCGATATACATGTTTCTGTCAAAGGTTGCGTGGTTGCTTTGAGAATCACAGGTAAAATCCCATGAGCCGCCTTCCATTTCTACTGTGGTTAATACTTGGCCAATGGAAGTTGTTAGATCAATATTGTTGTCTTGGATGACAGCTCTTAAATTGTAATCACCTTTTTCTTTACAGCGCTTAAAATTAATCTCTCCAGCGTAAACTTTAGCTGTACTCAAAGCTAAGCTGGTTAAAACAAAGCAGGTTATGGTAAGCAGTATAATTGAATAAAAAAGTTGGTTTGCGTGTTGGGAGCTGAACTTCCTTTTCATAACGTCACCTTTTTCCATTAGCTTTTATGTTTTTAGTGTTGATTAGTCGTCGAAAGGTAACATCTAAATTTTTATGGGTGGAATGAAAAGCTGTTAAAGGTTATTAGAGAAATTAATAAGTAGATTGATATTACAAGGGGATCTCAGCAGTACTGTACTGCTGAGAGTGGAATATTGGCAGATTTAACAATTAAAGGTAGTTAATGACCAACGTGAGCGAGGTGTCAATTTTGCCTCCGGTAGTGTTTTCAGTATGTAAATTACTGCTAAAACTGAGTTTGTAGTCATTATCGGTTGTTTGGGCGTTTAATCTATATCCAGTTTTTAGGTTAACAGCATCTCCTTCAATGTCTGTAAAGGTAATATAGGCGCCATCGGCGCAATCATCGTCATCACAGTTATGTAGCCGAGTGCCATCGGGACTAATTCTTCCCGGTGATGATGCGAAAGTTAACTCTGCACTATTTTTATACTCAGTTAAGGCTGCACCAGAGCAGTCGGTTAACCAAACATCAAAGGGTTTACTAATGACTTCATCGCCTCGTGCAATTGCACTGCCAAAATCGATGGTCTCGTTAAATTGAACCATTGTGCACAGGTGAGCTTCGAGGATGGGGTTAGTAAATACTAGGTTAAATGTCCCATGCCTTACGTCGACTACGTTAGATTGGGCCACCATGGTAGATAATGTCATATTGGAGAGTGTATGGTAACCCGCAGTTATATTGCCGACACGAACCAGCTCGGCAAGGGGCGAGAAACTTGCTGAGCCGAAGTTATCGTCGTCATCAATAACAAAGAGGTGCCGTGGCGAATATATATTTGTATAACAGTTTTTTTTATTGCCATCTGGCTGATAAAGACGAATACCAATTCCTGATAGCCCCGGGATTGCGCAAACAGTCGCGTCTGAGTTAGGGCTAGGCGCCGCTTGCCATCCTCCAAAGCCATGAGCCCCAATATATAGCCTGTCATTACCAGTGGTTGATGGCGCGCAGTTAAAGTTCCATGCGCCGCCTTCCATTTCAATAGTAGTTAACACTTGGCCAATCGGGGTCATCGGGTCAATATTGTTGTCTTGGATTACAGCACGTAGATTGAAATCTGCCCCTGGCCCTAATACAGCGCATCGGGTGTGGCCTGCAGGGTCGGGGTCGGCGTAGGCGTTAAATGTGCTGATGGTTACACTACTGACTAAAAGTGCAGGTACGATGAAAAGAACGAGGAGTAAACGTTTGATGTATGTATTTTTGTAAACTTCAGAGTTGAGTTTTTTATTCACAGTTTTCATATCATAGCCTTTTTCTCTGTTGCCTAAACGAACTTAACGTCCGCTAAATTTACCCATTGGAGCGAAGGTATCATTGCAACATGCCGCCCTGAAATTAAGACTTATTAAAAGCTATTAAAGTTGTTAACGATAAGCTGGAGTGGGGCTGTTCTCTTGGCAGATAGCTTGGTAGCTAAGCGCGTTTTTATATCATTGAATTTATGGAGAGTTAAGACACTTGCAGCCATCTTAGTTTGACACGTGGCTTTAGGTGCAAAGTGCTGTTTTGGTGTTAACAGGCTAAGTAGGGTAATAAAGAGTCACGCTGTTGTAGCTTACATCTCTTCAGTGACGGTACACATGCCTGTAAAGGCGGGTTGGTCGGCGACTTGTACGGTTGCCAGCAACTCGTGATTTGCCAATGGGTATTGGCCATAAGCGATATAGGTTGGGGTTTCGCTAATGTCTTGACCATCAACACCGTCTATGCGGTAGATGTTGCCGAGTACAGGAGAGCGATAACTGCCGTCAATTTTTACTAGGGATTCGTTGGAGCGAAGGATCTCAATATTCTTGATGATGACATCATCACTGCCTTTTACTTTACAGATAAGATCGCCTGCTTGTGCTGCACTGCCGAGTGCCGCGATGCTAATGGTGGAACCAATTAATAGCTTACTCAATTTATTCATTCAATCTAGCCTCATCGATATAGTTGGTTGTACTCAACTTAGCGCATTGCTATGAGCCAAGCTGAGCTTAGGGTTTGTAGCTGCATTTAAAATGCGTGTTTACTGTTCGATTATGAGTGCTAAGAATAGTTCCCCTTGATTAGCTGTCAATTTGCTAGATTTACAATCTAAAGTAATAAATGAGAACTGAGAGGCTTTTACTGAGTGAGCATTGGGAGCTTTGTGGCTAATTAGCCATTTATCGACGAGTAGACTTGCTTGGGCTGAGGCAGGTGTGAAGCTTATACTGATTGGTATTAGTATAAGCGTCACTTTGTGGTTACAGCGTTAAATCATCACCGGGATAAATTGGTTATGTTGGCCGCCGATGAATACAGAGAGTGAGTAGTTTAGCTATCGCTTATCGCTGTTATTTAAGATTTTTTTGTACTTTGTTTGTGGGTTGTTTATGCGGAGCTTTTCATTAGCCATACTGATTATACTTGTTTTGACGGGTTGCAGCGCCCAGCAACCTGTAGAGCAGCCACCTAAGGTGTCGGCGCCTATCTTCGATCCTTGGTGTGATTATGCGGTAGCCGGTCTCGTTGATGGTGTGTCCCAGAAGTGTATCGATAATGCTGCACAAGGCGATGTCGATGCTGCCACTAATATGGGATACCTGTACGCCAAGGGTATTGTGGTGGAGCTTGATAAAAAGCGTGCGATGGATTTTTATCGGATAGCAGCCGAGAAAGGCATGCCAGAGGCACAGTATTCACTTGCAGAGATGTATCGAGCAGGTGTGGCTGGAAAGCCTGAGCCTCAATTAGCACGCTACTGGTACGAGCAACTGGCTAATCAAAGCCACTTCCTAGAAGAACATAAGCAACCACTTCGCTATCAAGATGAGGCGCAATTTATGTTGGGTCTCATGGATATGGAGGGGATCGGTGCTGAACAAAATCTTACCTTAGCTCTAAAGTGGCTAAAGCTAAGTAGTAGCAATGGTCATAGCGAGGCGCCCTATGTATTAGGTAAGATCTATCTAGAGCACTATCACCAGCCTGAGCTGGCGTTGCAATGGTACCAAGTGGGTGCGGAGCGAGAGTTTGCGCCGGCAATGCACCAGCTTGGCATGATGTATATCGATGGCAGAGCTGGAGAGGTCGATGCGGTCAAAGCAAACAGTTGGCTTGAGCGAGCAGCAAGTTTAGGTTTGGCCGAAGCGCAAGTTGATTTAGCTACCAGTGAGTATAACGGTATTAATGGCGAGCCGGATTTTATCAAAATCTATATTTGGTTAGATGCGGCCAGCTATCAGGGCAATGAAATGGCTAAACAGCGACTAAAATTGATAACCCCTAAACTTAGCGATCAGCAATTAGCTCAAGCCAAAGCCATAAGTCAGCGTTGTATCGGCAGCCAATTTCAACACTGTAAGAGCAGCCAGTAAGCAGAAGTATTGCTCTGTGGCGGTGATGTTAACTATAGATGAGGGCTGGACTAAAAAAATGCCGGTCTGTGGGAAGACCGGCATTGCTCGAGATGATGGTTTATTGAACTAGATTAATGGCTAGTGCAGTGTTGCAGGCCATTCTTTCTCAACGCGCTCCTTAATAAACTCTTCTTTACTCGCTTTCATCGCTTCTAAGTTAAGTCCGGCAAGAGGCTGTACCTTAGCTTTAGTATCGTACTTAGTTGCATCATACGTATAATCAGCATCGTACTTAGCAAGTAGTGCGTTAGCTTCTACTATTGCCGCATCTAAGATGGTATTTGCTTTGGTAAGCAAACGCTTAGCTTCCTCTGGATTATGAGCAAAGATACCGTGAGAGGCCGTTGCGCTGTCCCAGAACCATTGTGCATTACGTACCTTAGTTAATAGGCTAGTCATTTCGGTAGCGAGTGTATTGTCCGCTGCAAGCGCTGCCTCATAAGCCGCTTTCGCTTCGCCAATTGTCTTACCAGCTTCTAGACCTTCGATACCGTTAGCTGCCCAAATCGCTTGTGCTTTAAAGTGTGCTTCAGTGAGGCGAGGATCTGTACCATCGGCTTCAAAACGTAGCTTGTTGATCTCGGCTTTACGTTTTTCAAACTTAGATTCGAATGCTGCTGCATCGTGACAGCCTGTACAGCTTTCAGGTAGCTTAGTGGCATCGAATGTCACTTTATGGTTTGAGTATTCAACGCCCTCGGCATTGGTTGCCTTAGGCATGTGACAGGTATTACAGCTGAAATCTAGATGATTACCCATTATGTGGTCAGTGCGATCTAACAGGTTCTCATACTCTGGATGCTGTGCTTTTAATGATGGCGCACCTGAGATGGCGTTAGTCCAATCTTTAAAGTTCTTTTCATCATAGAAAGCTAATTGGGCCTCTGCAGCAAAACCCTTATACAAACCATCATCACCTTTGTAATCAACAATATTTGCATAGTCAGTTTCTACACCTGGTACCCAATGATCCCATGGGTAACGAACTTTCTTCGAGTCTGTTCCATCGAAATAGTATTCAACATGGCATTGAGCACAAGTTTGGCTTGCTTGGCTGTCGTGATCTTGAGCTGTAAAGGTCATGTCGATTGCATCCATAGCACGAGATGCATAAGGACGACTGAGGCGTAGGCTGTTTTCACCTAGCTCATGACAGTCTGCACAACCAATAGTGTTAGACATCTCCTCGCCCCACACCGACCAGCCGTTATCGGCAAATTTGCCTTCACCTACCTCATCATACATACGTGACAGATCAGTTGTTTTACATGACCAGCAGCTTGCAGCCATTGCTTCACCAACAACTTGGCCATCGTGGCCAACCATTGGCGCACCTGTACGTAGAGTTTTAATGATATCTGTTAGGGCGAAGTGGTGACCACGAGCGCGATTATAATCTTTAGCAAAACCATAGCCTGCCCAAGCGCTGACTAGGTTAGGATTTGCTTCGAGTAGATCTGTTGGTACACCCGATGCAGGGTTGCTTTCTGAAGTCTGTGCCCAAGTCTTGTACTGCTCTGGGAAGCTTTCCTCCCAGTTATCACTGTTGTAATAGTCAGTCTCCTCTGGTGGAGTAACAGGAGGCTCGACTGGTGGCTCGACAGGGGGAACTACAATACATTCATTTGTAGCAGGATCGAGTTCCATTCCATCTGGACAGGTTTTAGTTTTATCATCGTCATCACTACAAGCCGATAATGCCGTCATTACTGCAACTGCTATTGCGAGTTTTTGTAGTTTCATCACAACTCCTAACTTTATTGTTTTATTAAGTTTTATAGTTTTTCATTAACTCCATCAGGTGTGGAATTAATGTTTTAATTAGATTTTTCTTTATTTGTTTGGTTGTTTTCTTTTTGTTTCTATTATTTTGTGGGGTAACCCTTTTGACGTTTTTATTATTATCATGAGGGTGGTTAATAAATAACTTTTTATTAGTTGCAACGTGAGGGGGATCAATAAAATTTTAAAAGTTTGTTATCAAAAGGATAAGAAAAATCTAACTTATACCCCTATATAGGTATAACGATAGTGGTAGCTGTGGGTG
>NZ_BPET01000002.1 GCF_019654915.1 Shewanella sp. MBTL60-007
ATTCGGTTGCCATTCGACTAAATGAAAGAGATGAGTCCGTACAGCTTGTTTCTAGCGATTTTACAGCCAATAAAGAGCATGAGATTGTTTCATTCATCTTAACTCGGATTCATGAACTATCAAGTATTCGTGATTTACATATTACTTCTCAAGATGTACTGAAAGAACAGTTGTCAAGGCTTCCAGATATTCAAAGGACGCAAGAAGCTATAGTAAGCCAAAAGCCTAAACAGTTAATTCTGTCTCAAGGGGTCTCTGACTCTAAAAGATATGAAGAGTTATTTAGGTCTTACGAGAAATATGAAGAAGAGTTAAAAGAAGTAAATCAGAGTATTGATAACCTAAACGAAGTAAAATGCTATATTCCAAGTTACTCAGTTGCAATGAAAGACTTAAACTCAGAGGCTGAATTACAAACTACTTTACACCATAATAAATTAGAGAAAGAAACGGCTTTATCTGGGCTAAAATTATCTGTTGAACAATATAATGAAAACTTAAATACGACTAATAGCAGGAAGCTTAGCTTAGAGTCGCTTCTTAATAGTTGCGGCACTATTTATTCAGATATATCCATCAATCAAGTTACTTTAGCTTTCTTAAATAGTGAACTAGCATCCAAAACTACGACTTTAAATGTAGACCGCGCGGATCATGATAGAGTAAAAGAAGATATATCAAAAATATCAAACTTTAAGGTAGATGCTAAAACTTTACTTACTGACGATACAAGTTTTCTAAAACTTGATTCAGGAATAGTTGATAGATTTCAGGAAATAAGTGGTAGATTAAAAACTTTAGACATAAAAGATAACAATATCCGTCGAACCCAAAGTGCTTTAACTCAGCAAGCAGGGGTAATAGAGCGACTTGTTGCCTTAGGACTAGACTACCTTGGCGAGAATTTGACCAACATTTGCCCTCTCTGCCAAGCTAAACACGGCTCTCCCAAAGATTTAAATTCTGCTATAACAGAGAATGATTTAGTTTCGAGTTTGATTAAAGATAATGCATATGATTTGGAGCAATTAAACACACAGAAACGGGAGTTGGAAGGACAACTCAATTTAATATTGACGGATGTTCTTCAGTGTCAGAGGCAAAGAGTCACTAAACTTCAGCAAAAATTGAATGCTCTAGGGCTGAAAATCTCTGAATTAGAAAATGATGAAAAAACACTTCAACTTCAGATTTCTCAGACTCAAAAATACATTGAAGAGTGTAAGGTAAAGGTATGGAGCCTTGAGCAGGATGAGCTTATACGCAGAATTACAGCTGAAATAGCCACTCTTGTAACAAATCAAAGTAATACTCTTGAGCTAATTAATACTGCAAACGCCACGATCAATACTATAGCACTAGAGTTACCTAGTATTAATGTTAAGTTACAGAATTCACAGTTAAAAGTAGCAAATATATCATCACAAGCGCATTACCAAAAAGTAAAAACCTTCTTGGAAAGCAATAATTTGCAATATATTAATTTGATTACGTTTTGCACTAATGAACTTGATAGGGACAGTAAAGAACAAATAGAATTGATTAAAAGGAGAGACAAAACTGTCCTTGACTGCAATACCCTTAAGACTAAAATGATGGAAGCTGGAAATTGGATTGATTTTCCGACTTTGAATAAACAGTATGCAGAGATATCTTTGAATCTTAACAATCTTGAGCACACGGTTAATTCTTTCTATGTCTCGCTTGAGAGCTCTTTAGGTAAAACAGTATCTAGAAGTGTGGAACTTACTAGAAATACAATTTCTGAATCTATTGATATCGAAGCCCAAAAAAGTAACTATTTGTCTTCAAAAATTAGCGACTTTAACCTTCTATTAGCTCAGCTAAAAGCCTTTAAACCATACCTTCAGAGTTTAACTCTAAGAGAAACACTCGTTGATGTAGAAAGCAGACTTGCTGAACATCTGAAAGTTGAAGGTATACTGTCTAAAGAACTCGAAACTATACTAGAGAACCTTAGTGAGCGCATCAAAGCCTTCTTTTATACTGACCTCATTAACTCAATTTATAGTAAGATCGACCCGCACCCTTCTTTTAAGAACGTTGAATTTATAGCTGACTTTGATGATACGGAACGTCCAAAGTTAAATATTCTTATTACAAACGATAGTGGAGACACTATTTCGCCTAATCTGTTTTTTAGCGCAGCTCAGTTAAATATTTTGAGTCTGAGTGTTTTTCTAGCAAGAGCTCTTCATGCCAAAGATGATAAGGGAGACCCATTAGATTTGATAATGATTGATGATCCCATCCAGTCAATGGATTCAATAAATGTGTTAGCCATGATTGATCTTTTGAGAAACGTTTCAGTTAAGTTTGATAAGCAGATTATAATCTCAACTCATGATGAAAACTTCTTTGGATTACTTCAACGAAAAATACCTTCAGAGATATTCAATTCAAAATTCATGAGGTTAGAAAGTTTTGGTGTGGTTGCTGAAATGGATTCAAAAGCTATTTTTTAGAAATGTACCATTTAAAACAAGAGCAATATCTCTAAGTATTGCTCTTAGATTAAATTCAACATACTCAAATTAATCAAGTGTTAGGTTTAGTTTGAAATTTTTAAACAGCTCTCTCCTCTCCTCCTCTGAGAGCTGTTCTATCTCCTTCACTAGCTTATCCACCTTCGACTCAACCACATTCAATCCCATAAGCTCTGCGGTGGTAATACCAAGCTCTGCCCTTACCTGCTCAACATCTAAATGAGCATAGGTGCTGGCAGTAATACTGATATCGCTATGACCTAGCAGTTTACTGGTCATCTGAATGTTACCGCCGCGCATCACGCTCCAACTGGCAATGGTTCGCCGCAGATCATGAATAGTGACGTTTTGCTCCTTCTCATCACTACGCAGGCCAGCTCTTTCGGTTATGCGCCACCAAAAGCTGCCCTTACCTGATTTCTCGGTGATGTGACCTGTAAGACTGCGACTAGCAGGGAAAACGTATTTTTCGCCTCGCTCGGCTTGTGCACTTCGGCGTTTAAGAATATCCATCACCTCAACCGTTAATGGCACTGCATGAGGTCTTTTGGCCTTCATTTTACTGGTTGGAATTATCCAAACACCGCGCTCATGATCCACTTCGCGCCACTCCATACTGAATACACAGCTTTTACGTTGACCAGTCAGCAGTAGTAACTTAATCACATCTTGATAGATCTGCTCTTCATGATTGAGGGCTTCGAGCAGGTTTTTAACTTCAAGCTTGGTAAGCACACGTTCGCGTTTTACATCTGCGAGTTTTTTGATCTTGGTAAAGGGATTGGGTTCTTGTTCGTTAAACATCGATTTCATTAACGACAGGCATTTATTGCGGATTGGTACCGATTTACTAATGAGGATTTTTTTAAGTAGGTTATTGGCATCGAGTGGGCTTATATCACCAACTTGCAGCTCGGCAACTCTAGGTTGAAGATGGGCTTTCCAGAGTGACTGAATATCACGTAAGGATTTTGGTCGCCGTTCATTGGTCTTAACTTTTAACTTAAACTCGACCTCAAACACATCGAAAAGCTCTTGAACCGTCATAGACAACTCGCGTTCTAGTTCGGCTTCTCGCTTTTGTTCACGCTTAGCCTCGTTAGGATTAACGCCCTCAGAAAGCTCAACTGCAGTTTGTTTTGCTAGCTTTCTGGCGTTCTCAATCGTGAGGTTAGGAAACTCACCAAAAGTAACTGAAACGTCCCGTCCTAATCGCTTGCGGCGAAAGCGAAAAAACTTGCTGCCTGAGGGCATTATCTCAAGAATGAGCCCTTTTACAGAGTCTCTTTGGTTAGCATCTTGAATTCTATACCTTTTTTCAAGAGGCTCTAACTGCTCGAAACAACGTTTTGTGAAACTAATTTCTTTATCCATAAAGACTTAACCTCGAATCCTGTGCCGCCTATGTGCCGCCATAGGAGATAGTTTTTATCAATTTACAGTAATTTTCATTAAAGTCAAAAATCAAAATACTCATGTAAGATATTGATAAATAAAGATTCGTTAACTTTCGTCAATTTTGGTTAATGTCGCCAATCCTCGCCTGTGGGGAGACCATATACACTTCTTAGTATATGCAACTCATTAGCGTGTCATTGCCAGTAAAAACCGTTTCACCTCTGTATCCATTTATATTCGCAATATTTCATCCGTGCGATTTTCTCACCAGCTCTGAATCAAATACTGCCTAGCTTCGTTGCCACTTATCGACCACCAGCGCGGCAATAATATCGCCCTCAACGTTGACTGCGGTGCGGAAGGTATCCAGAGGCCTTTCAATAATCAGCAAGATCGCGATAGCTTCTAGTGGGATCCCTGCTGCCAGTAGAACCAGTTGCATTCCCGACATTGAGCCTGATGGCATGCCAGGTGCGCCGATTGAAGACACCATGGCCATGATAAAGATCATCACGATGCCTGTTGTGGTCAGATCCACGCCAAACAGTTGAGCTAGAAAAATTGCGGCAACGCCTTCAAACAGGGCTGTGCCGTCCATGTTCATCACAGAGCCGAGTGGCAACACCATGCTGCTTGTGCTTGGCGAAACGCCAAGCTCCTCGGCACTTTTCATCGACAGTGGTAAGGTTGCCGCACTCGATGAAGTGGCAAAGGCCATGGCTAACGGCGCGCTAATCCCTTTGAACAAGGTGATGAATTTTATTCCGGTGAGTAGCTTAGCTAAGCTAGGTAACACTATTAAACCGTGCAGCATAGTCAATGCGAAAACCAATAGAGCAAACATTGCTAATTGGCTAAATAAAGCGGTACTGCCTTTAAGGGAAAACTCCAGCACAATGGCGAAGATGGCGAGTGGAGACAATTTAATAATACCGCCCACCATAGTGTTGATGCCTTTGTTCAGGCCGGAGATCACCTCAAACAACGGATGCTTTTCAGGTAGCGCGGTTAATAACGATATCCCCATCATAAAAGAAAACACCACCACCGCCAGTAGGTTTCCGCCCGCGATGGCTGCAACCGGGTTAACGAGCGCCATATTCAATAGCTTAGTGGCAATCGCACCGCCACTTGCTGCTTGCTCACCGATTAACGTGGCCCCTTCAGCCAACGGGACGGCTTGGGTTAGCGGCTGCCAAGCTGGCAGTAATAAAGATGCCCCTAACCCCAAAGATACCGCGATCATAGTGGTAAAGGTGTAAAATGCTAATGTGCGCCCGCCTAAGCTTTTAAGCTTAGCGATTGCGCCTATGTTACTGATCCCCTCGATAAGCGATAGCATCACCATAATGCCGACGACCATCTTCAATAAACCGATATACACGGTTTTACCCAGCATTAAAAACTGATACCAAGCTTGCTGTTCAACGTCGGTTATAACGATGGTGGGAGCAACAGAGGTTAGCGAGGTAGCCAATAGCCAGGCAGCGCCTGCAGCCAAGACCAACTGCAGTGGCAAAGAGCCGCGAACTTTATTCCACATGAGGCGTTTCCAAATTAACTTAACGGGTTTGGCAGCTACGAGCTAATGCTCTATAGCGACGAGAGTTAGGGTTAAACAATTGACGAATAGCTAGTCAATCGCGATTCGATCTTTTGCGTACCTAATAGCTGAGTCTGGGGGGCGGGATTATAGGGAATAACGATAAATTGATAATTATCTGATTTGGTAATTAACTATTACCTGCTGGTAATAATTAATTTTTGAGGATAGAAGGCACCGAACGTTGGATTAAATACTTGGTAGCATCAGTATCATTGTTCGGTCACTGGTGTGTTTGATCCAATGATACTGATTTATCATCTAAGCTCTCAACTTCCTATGCTGATTAGTAGAAGCATCGCAATTAGATTTTTACGCAGGCAAATATAGCATTACCTGAGACGCCGTCCCAAGGCATTAGCCTGTCATAATCATGCTCTAAAATATGCACTTCAAAGTAAGGTTGCAGCAACAATTTAAGCTCGGAAAAACCGACGGCCACCATTGGATGTTCATCTTGCCAAGACTGAGTGACACCCGCTGTGGTTTTTTCAATACTTAGCTTCAATGCTTGCTTTTCACCGTCTCCCGAGTAATACCAACCTGAGCTAAACACAAACTTACTGTCTTCATGACTCGCGCTATGACTCACCACTGAGCTGTTATCTATTCTGCTCTTTTTTACTGCGTTAAAACAGAACATGCCGCCAGGGTTGAGCGCGGCATGAGCACTCCTAATACACTCTTTGAGCTTTTCTATACCATCACTGTAATGTATTGAGTAGAGAAAACAGGTGATAAGATCTAATGGCTCATCAACCGTAAAGTTAGCCATATCGTGGCAAATGAACTCGGCTTCAGGACAACGTAGCTTAGCGATATCCAACATCGGCTGATTGATATCGAGACCGCTACTTTGGTAGCCATTTTCAATAAAATATTGAACATGGGGTCCAGTACCACAAGCCAAGTCTAGATGGCGAATGCCTCTATTACCGAACAGTTGATGCAGGCGACGAATACAGTCACTCTGGGCTCGATAATTAATATCAGCACACATTAAATCATAATAACCTGATAGGTCGGTGTATAAGGCGTTGGTTTGCGTTGCAAGCAAGGGGGTTTACCGTGAATTTTTTGGGTGGCGCATACTATACTAATTGCCGCTATTTGCGAAGCAGATAAATTCATCATTTGAGGATTTCCTGAGCTGGGCAGCTTTATTATCCGACTCACCTTGTGTATCTATTGATTATAATTACAAAAACCTTTAGAACGGCGCTTTGTGCCCTTTTCATCCTCCTTAGTTTTATTTCCCAAAAACAAAGCGGGTACGTATAATACCGCTCACGTTTAATTAGCAGTAAATATTTCGAACACTCTGGAGATCATCGCTTGGCACATACTTATATTCCATTTGAACAGTACAAACGTAAATGGATTTTTAATCATAAAGATCTTCCGGTTAGTGATGAAGATAAGGCACTGATCCATCCCCTAGATCAGAAGTCATCGATGGAAGTTTGGAATAAGTGGATTAGCAACAAAAGTAGTCGCACAGAACAGTTTACTAAAGGTGACTGGGCAGCCAAAGACAGTGCGTGGGCGGTAACCGAACATTGGCAAAGCGCTTGGGATAGCGAAGATCCAGCTCTACCAGAAGGCTTTAGCGAGCACTTCGGTTGGGCCGATGAGGCAAGCGTTTATTTCTGCTACGAAAAATATCAAGTCATTGAGACTCGCTGGGACGTATTTGTTCGGAACTGGAAGTGCTTCCTATTCTTCGATGATGGCCCGTTGCTGATCTCACCAAAACAAAAACAAGCCGCGATCTTCCATCAAAGTGGTCAATTTCAGCTAGGTTCACGTGGGTAACTCTTACACTGTTTACTAAAGCCAAACGTGAGCTTTTTTCTATTACTATGAGGTTTTTATGAAGTCCCTCTCTACCCTACTACTCGCTTCAAGCGTCCTGTTATCATCGTCATTACAGGCTAAAGAAGTGTCTGGCGTACAACTTGCCGATTCTGTACAGCTTGAAAATCAAACACTGCAACTTAATGGCGCAGGTGTGCGCAGTAAGTTCTTTATCGATCTTTATGTTGGTAGCTTATACGTACCAACACACCTAGATACAGCACAGGCTGTTATTGATGCGCCGAGTGCGGCAGTGCGTCTGAACATCACTTCAGGCATGATCACCGCCGATAAGATGAAAGATGCCATCACCGAAGGCTTTGATGATGCAACTGACGGTAATACTGCACCGATTGCTGCAAAAATTGAGCAATTCATGGGGCTATTTAGCGCAGAGATTGTTGAAGGCGATCAATTTACCCTGCTGGCAGATAAAGCAACGGGTGTCACCGCTTATAAGAACGGCCAAGCACAAGCGACAATTGCAGGTGAAGAGTTCCGTCAAGCACTGCTTAAAATCTGGTTAGGTGCAGAGCCTGCTCAGGAAAGCTTAAAAGATGCCATGCTTGGCAAGTAAAGCATTAGCCTTTAACTAGAACCTTATCGTCACATCCAGGGCCGCAGCGCCCTGGTTATCGATATCCTCAGTTGTGTGTTGTGGATTAAGCTCTAACTCACCATTGAAGAAGTATCCCCCATAGGCGCTAAAACTCACCGACCGCGACATATCCCAACCGACTCTAACAAAACCCACCCATTCCTCTATCTCAGCCGTTACCTCGTCATCGGCAATTAAAAAGCGATTTGTACGTTTGGAAGTACCAATGCCCATATTCCAGTCAGAACTTAACTGATAACTCAGCTCTAGACCGGCCGGCCCACTAAAGCCTGCAGAGAAGGGGTTACCTAAAGATAGTTTATCGGTAATACGCCAATTGACGGCAATAAAAGGCACGGTTCTCACCTCATCGATATCGTTAAGGTAGGCCGCACCAAAGCCCAGCATATTGCCGGAATCAAATCGGTACATACCCGAAAGCACGACACCATAACTCTGCGCGTTACTCGATGATGCCGTATCTGCGTAGGCATATTGCAGCTTAGGAGCGAGAATAAACATCCAGTTTTTATTGGGCCGGTAAGAAACCGAGAGGCTAGCCCTATAGCGCTCAATCTTTTCCCATGCTTGAGTTGTATTACTTACGGTTGGCGAGCGCCAATCATAATCTAAATTATCATATCCAATTCCAGCACCTATCGACCATTGCCTATTAAGGGGCATGCTTGCTTTAGCATCAAACATCCACTGATCACGCTGTAACTCATTGCCCTCATCGCCAACGGATGCATTACCTGTCGTTATTCGAGAAACACCTAAACTAAACGGACTCGACCTGTTGGAAGGTTTTGCCTCTGGCTTGGCAATAACATTCGGCACAATAACCAAACTCGATATAGCAAGGATACTCATAAGCAAAGGCTTTTTCATCAAGCTAACTCCATTAGCAAAAGCTATAAATTAATTTTAGTTATCCCAATCAGTATAAAGATATGCTACCTCAGGTGTTGATTGGTATTTCTTTAGCTTACGTTTAAAAATTTCCTCTGGATCAATCTAGTACATAACAAATCAAAAAAGAGCCTTTAGCTTGTCTCAATTGCCTTAAACCTTATATGCCCGTAAGAACATCTCTACAGTGTCGTTAATATATTGCTCTCGAGTATCGAGAAGATCGCTGACGTCCAAACCAAGATCGAGTCGCATACGCATCTCTCCGAAAATCATCAAACAAAGTCGCACGGCGCAATGATGTGGGTTTGCGAAGTGATATACACCCAGCTCAGACACGCGGGCTAAATAATCTCTCAATAATCCTAAAATATGCTGTGGGCCGGCACTATAAAACAACTCAGAGATCTCAGGATGCGAGTCAGCTTGGGCGACGCAAGCCTTAAACACAGTTACCGCTTCGGGGCTTGTGATCACCTCTCCAAAATGTTTTGCAAATAGCATCACGCTCTCTTCAGGAAGCGAGGGATCGGAGAAAACGTCTTGATTAACACCATGAATTAAACACTTGGACTCAATCGATGCCACAAATAGGTCATCTTTACAGCCAAAATGTGAATACACGGTTTGTTTTGACACCCCAGCTAGTTTTGCCACTTCATCCATACTGGTATTAGGAAAGCCCTGCTCGCAAAATAGCTGTTTTGCAGCCTGTAGGATCTGTTCACGCTTCTGCTCACTGCGACTCAATACTGGTGAATCCATAACGGGCCCCACTCCTACCTTTTGCCAATGCCAATTACCAAGATGCTATTTAAGCATAAAAGAAACTACTCAGTCTATTTAGACTAAGTCAGACCAAATTAGACTAGACAGTCTAGTTTTACAACACTAGACTAACAAGTCTAGTTAACAATTTATTTACTCCAAAGACACTTTTGAATTAACAATACAGGCTAAACATAATGGATATTATGCGCGTCATCACTCATCGCAAACTGCTTATAGGCTTAGTGGCAGTCTCTTTTTTGCCAGCATGTCAAGACTCAGCCGTTGAGCAGCCTGTCACGATCAGTTATCAATCTGTTAATTCTGAACGGTTGATGTTTGAGGATAACTATCAATTCAACCAAGTGTTTTCAGGCACAATTCGAGCGGGTAATACCACAGGGATAGGTTTTGAATTAGCCGGAAAAATAGAGGCTCTCGCAGTCGATAGTGGTGATAACGTTAATCAAGGTCAACTGCTTGCAAAGCTCGATACGCGGTTATTGATGGCACAAAAAAATGAATTAACCGCCAGCCTCACACAGAACAAGGCCGACTTAGATTTAGCTAAGGCCACTTTAGACAGAAGCCTAGGCCTGCAAAAGCAAGGTTATGTCTCTGAGCAGCAACTTGATGAGTTAAAAGGACAACTCAATAGCTTACAAGCGGCGAAAACGCGCTTACATGCCTCGCTATTAGCCAATCAGTTAAAAATTGAAAAGTCTGATTTACTCGCCCCGTTTGACGGCATCATAAGTAAGCGTAGCCATAACTTAGGTGAGGTGATTGATGTTGGCAGCCCTGTCTACACCATTATTGAGCATAATAACGTGCAGGCTTATATCGGCGTCCCAGTACAGATAGCGAATAACCTAACATCCGGTCAGCAGGTCGACTTAAGGGTACGACAGCAGCATTATCGAGCCACTATCGCCGGCATCGGTGCCGAGCTCAACCCAGTGACTCGCACAGTAGAGCTAAGGGTGACTCTTCCTCAAAATGCTCAAGTGATAAACGGTGAGTTAAGCTATCTCTATTACAATAAGACGATTAGCAGCCAAGGTTATTGGGTGCCCCTTAGCGCCTTAACCGATGGCGTACGCGGACTGTGGAACATCTACGTGCTTAAGCAATCGGATGATACTCTTTATACACTCGAGCGCCGCGATGTCGAGATTATCTACACCGCTAAAGACAAAGCCTTCATTAATGGTGCTATCGCCCCAAATGAACAGTATGTTTCACAGGGCCTACATAAACTAGTCGCAGGTCAGCTAGTGACTAAACAGACTCAACTCGCGACGAGGTAAGAGAGATGGTTAAGTCATTAGTGGAAAACGGCCGACTGATAAGCTTAGTGATAGCCCTGCTGATCGTTGCAGGTTTTGGCGCGATTTCCAGCCTTCCACGTATGGAAGATCCTGAGATCACTAATCGCTTTGCCTCGGTGATCACTCACTACCCAGGCGCCTCGGCTGAGCGAGTCGAAGCCTTGGTCACCGAGGTGCTTGAGAGCGAGCTTAGGCGTCTCGAGGAGTTAAAGCTGGTGCAATCAACCTCTAGGCCAGGGATCTCCGTTATCCAGCTAGAGTTAAAAGATGATGTCACCGACACAGCCCCGGTGTGGTCCAGAGCCAGAGATCTGATAGCCGATGCTAAAGGCCTATTACCACCATCATCGCAAAACTCGACATTAGATGACCAACTCGGTTATGCCAACACCGCCATTCTCGCCGTTGCTTGGCGCGACGGTAGCCTTGTGCGTACCGACATGCTGAATCGCTATGCCAAAGAGTTACAGAGTCGACTTCGGCTACTCAGTGGTACTGACTTCGTTAGCCTTTACGGCCAACCTGCAGAGGAGATCTTGGTCCAGCTCGATGGCAACAAAGTCAATCAACTAGGGCTATCAGCGCAAACTATTGCACAGATCCTGCAAAATGCAGACGCTAAGGTCTCCGCCGGCGAGATCAACAACGATGACTTTCGTGCGCTAGTAGAAGTATCGGGAGAGCTCGACTCTATTAGCCGAATAAGCCAAGTTCCACTAAAAGTCACCGCCGATGGCCAGATTATTCGCCTAGCCGATATCGCTGCCATTAGCCGACAGCCAAAACAGCCGGCTAACAGCATAGCTGTTATCGATCAACAGCAAGGTGTAATGGTCGCAGCGAGAATGCTCAGTAATACCCGAGTGGATCTCTGGCTTGAGCAGGTCAGACACGCTGTCGATGAACTGCAAGCTAGCGTTCCTGCCAACATCGAAATTCAGTGGCTATTCGACCAAGAGGGTTACACCACAGAAAGGCTTAGTAATTTAATCGGCAGCTTATTACTGGGCTTTGTGATCATCTTAGCCGTATTGATGCTGACCCTAGGCCTGAGAAATGCCGTTATCGTATCGCTGTCTTTACCGCTAACCGCGCTATTCACCTTAGCCTGCATGAAATATATCGGCTTACCTATCCATCAGATGTCGGTCACAGGTCTAGTGGTTGCCTTAGGGATAATGGTCGATAACGCCATTGTTATCGTCGATGCCATTTCTCAGCGCCGTCAAAGAGGGATGAATAGACTCGATGCGGTAAAGCAGACCCTTGAACACCTTTGGCTCCCCCTAGCTGGCTCAACCATTACCACCATGCTCGCCTTTGCGCCTATTGTATTGATGCCGGGAGCTGCGGGGGAATTTGTTGGCGGCATCGCTATCTCGGTGATGTTTGCGCTATTAGGCTCATTTATCATCTCGCACACCCTCATTGCTGGGCTCGCCGGGCGCTTTGGCGTCGATGGTAAAGGCACACATTGGTACCATCACGGCATCAACTTGCCCCTAATGAGTAACGCCTTTAGAAAAACACTCGCTCTTGCCCTGTCTAGGCCACTCATTGCTGCCATTGTCATCGGCGTGTTACCTGTCATGGGCTTTATCGCTGCAGGTAAAATGACCGAGCAATTTTTCCCGCCTTCTGACAGAGACATGTTCCAAATAGAGGTCTACCTCGCGCCTCATGCCAGCATTGAGAAGACTAAGTTACAGGTCGACCTGATAGATAACCACCTACGAGCCGTAGCAGGTATAAATCGTATCGACTGGGTCGTTGGCGGCAATGCCCCCTCTTTTTACTACAACCTGCTTCAACGTCAACAAGGTGCCAGCAATTACGCTCAAGCAATGGTGAAAGTTGATGATTTTGCCACAGCCAATAGACTCATTCCCCAATTGCAGGTTGAGTTGGATAAAACCTACCCTGATGCACAAATCATCGTACGTAAGCTGGAGCAAGGCCCGCCATTTAACGCTCCGGTTGAGGTGCGGATCTTTGGTCCCAACCTTGATCAACTCAAGCTACTTGGCGAGCAGGTACGTAAGGTATTATCTGACACTCAGGATGTTATCCATACCCGCGCGACTCTTAGCGCAGGCGCTCCTAAGGTTTGGCTGCAGATAAATGAAGACGCCAGTCTGATGAGCGGGCTAAGTTTAACCGATATCGCTAAGCAGGTAGAGATGGCGACCACAGGCATTAATGGTGGTAGTGTTTTAGAGCAGACAGAATCTCTCCCCGTCCGAGTAAGGCTTAGCGATAGCACCCGCGAAGAGCAAACGAAACTGTCGGCAATTACGCTTATCTCAAGCCAAGGCAAGGGGATCCCACTATCGGCTATCTCCACCAGCGAAATAGAGGTTAGCCGCGGCGCAATTCCGAGGCGAGATGGGCAGCGCGTTAATACAATTGAAGCCTATATCACCTCAGGAGTACTACCCCAAACGGTAGTCGACAGTGCCAATGAGGCACTGGCTGGCATACAACTCCCTAGCGGTTATCGCATTGAACTTGGCGGCGAAAGCGCTAAACGCAATGAGGCTGTAGGTAACCTAATGTCTAATCTGGTGCTAGTGGTGACCCTATTACTGGCCACAGTTGTGTTGTCTTTTAACTCATTTAGGCTCACTGGCATTATTTTGTTTAGCGCATTGCAATCGGCAGGACTTGGCTTGCTTGCAGTCTATAGCTTTGGTTATCCGTTTGGCTTTACCGTAATTATCGGTTTACTTGGATTGATGGGACTTGCGATTAACGCCGCCATTGTCATTTTGGCTGAACTTGAACAGACACCAAAGACGCGTGCGGGTGATACTCAAATGATAGTGGAGTTAGTAACAAGCTGCGGCCGCCATATCGGTTCGACCACCATAACCACCATAGGTGGCTTCCTGCCTTTAATTATTGCTGGAGGCGGATTCTGGCCTCCCTTTGCAATAGCGATCGCAGGCGGAACTCTGCTCACAACCTTACTATCGCTAGTGTGGGTGCCAACCATGTATCACTTAATTATGGGTGCGAAAAAAACTAGCTCGGCAATTTCGAGTGGGCAACTAACTGCTGATACAACTGGTCTTTAAGCGCTGCCCGCTCGGCTTTTAATTCAATAAAGTGTTCATCACTGATGGGCACTTCATTGTTTTCTAAGCCTCGAATTTGATGATCGAGTTGATGATAGCGTTTTGCCATTTTACAAAATGCACTATTGGTCGATTTAAGCTCAATAATTGCGGCCAAATACTCAGGAAACTCTTGGGTTAATAAGTGGTTTTCGCCCAACATATGCCTTCTCCTTTGTGTTTTATTGCCATTATAGCTATTGTCATTGCCCTTATCTATCACAGTTTAATATTTAAAAGGTGAAGATTTCCATTAAGAGCGAACACTTCTAGACCTATATCAATTCTTTTTTTCAGTAAATCAATGAGATTGAACTTATCTAAAAAAGAGTTGAATTAAATATAAAAGTTTATTCGCTTTGCAAAGGGCAATACTGTAAAGTGTTCAAGTTAAACTTCAAACTGTTTAATAATCGAAAGCAATTACCCATGAATATAAGTATACATAAGATATATTCTCATACTGGTGAGTTTGTTTGCGAAGCAAAAAGTAACGAAACCGTTCTCAATTCATTACTTAACGCCAACATATTTCCGAACTTTTCCTGTGGTTCTGGTCGTTGCGGCCAATGTAAGATGACCATTAATAAAGGAAAGGTAGAATATAATCTTACTACACTGTAAAAGAACAAGTTTATGATAATGAGATTCTAATATGTGCGGTTTTACCTAAGTCCGATTTAGAGCTCGTATTGTCAATCTAATATACGTTAACAACATCAAAGGAATGAATATGTTTACTGTATTTAATGAAAAAAACACTAAGCTCTTTTCTTCTATAAAAGAAAATGCATCCGTGATAGCCGACAATGTTCTTCTTCTAAATTGGAAAGTCTATCCAGACAAGATTAATTATGAATCGTTTTGTATTTTCGTGAATAACCTACAACAATGGCTAGCTCCGACAGCATACAGATTATCTTTAGGTCTTAATCTGCTTCAAAATGAATCTGACCCTAAGTTTTCATCTGTAGTTGATGCTTTTGAACATAATATTGATGATGAATCTGGCGAAAGAGATATTGACCGTTCTCATGCTAAACTTTTTATTGATTCTTGCGAAACGACTTCTCAAGTTCTATACGGCAAATCGCTGCAACTCTCAAACTCACAACTCACTATTGAAACAATAAATTTACACAAACAGTCTACTTCACTTTTCAATAGCAATACATATAGAATGTTAGGTGCATCTGTTGCTCAAGAAACCCACGCATTGCCACAATTAGAAAATTTATATGCTGGACTATGTAAAGTTCGCGATAAGTTCAATGACAATGAGTGGTTTAAAGCTACAGAATTTTATGATATCCACCTAGATGGCACAGAAGCCAGACATGCCGAAGACTTAAATAAAACAATCTGGGAAATAATTGATAATGAAGAAAAAATGAATGAGTTTAAGCAAGGAAGCCAAGAATTTTTTGTTTTACTGAATAACTATTGGAACAAGCTTAACATCGCTGTTTCAGCTCAGTGTGTTTGATGTGCGTTGTAACATCATCAAGTGGTGCTATATTCAATAGAGTTCAATTAAGGATGATGTATGATTTATAGCTTTCTTTGCGCAACTTTTTGGGCATCTACTGGCATTTTCGTAAAGCTTATAGATGGATTAGATGTTGCGCAGATAATATGGGGCAGATTCATCATTGCACTTATTTGTAGCCTTATTTTGATAAAGTCCGGTCTAAGGCTAAAGCAGTTTATTCTTCATCAACATCCACTTATTGAACACTTACTTTCGGGTATGATGACAGCCTATTATTTTTTAGCTACCTTCGCATTTATTTACTGTCCTGTTGCAATGGCAGCGCTTATTATTGCATTGTCGCCTTTATTCACTTTCATCTTCCGGCTAGTTATTGAGAAAAAGTTCAGTTATTACGAAGTCTTTGGTTTTGCCGTTGCTTTTTTAGGGCTTAGCCTTTATTTCACAAGTAAAGATTATATACCCTCTGGTTATTCACTTCACCATATCTATATAGGAGCTGCATTTGCAACTGGGGCTGCATTCTTGAAAGCAATTTACTCCTACCTTTTACGTAACAAAGTGTTAAAAGGTGACGCTGTCGACTCTAGCTTCATAAATACCAATACTCTTACTCTTGGCGTCTTGCTTTTAGGTTTATACTTAACATTTACTGAGTCATCACTTAAATTATCCTTAAATAATTTTTACTACTTATTAGGCTTAGGGGTCGTAGCTACTTTTATACCTAATGTACTAAATACTATGTCGTCCATGAAATTAAACCCTACTATTCATAACATTATAGGTATGTCTACCCCTATTTCTGCTAGTTTATTGGGATGGATATTCTTAGATGAAAAACAAGATATTTTTTCTCTATGTGCCATGCTTATTACCGTTGCCGGTATCTTTCTTTCAATGCAAACTGGTAATAAAATTTTAAAAGTTCGGGTAACTCCCCAAAAATAATAGCAGCGGCTAAAAATAGAATGTTCTTGTAAGCTATACCAATCAGTATAAGAATTTGATCTACTCAGAGTGCTTTTATGCAACCTAATTCAAGGCGAATAACTGCAGTGATGGTTATTCACTTTACAAGTTATTAAACGCAGAAATAGGCAGCAAAAAACGCTCTAGAATGGGGCCAAATGTTTATACTGCTTCGTATAGGCTCAATAAGGACTGGCAAATACTCTGGAAACTCATGAGTCAATAAGTAGTTTTCGCCCAAAATATGCCTTCTCCTTTTTATTTTCATACCATTATCGCTTTTCTCATTGCCCTTATCTAGCACAGTTCAATATTTAAGCAACATGTAAAGGTGAAGATTTCTATAGAAAACGAACACTTATAGACCTATATCAATTCTTTTGTTTAGTAAATCAATTAGATTGGACTTACCCAAAGAAAGAGTTAAATGAATATGAATTATAAGAATTGGCCAATAGCCAAACAAATAGGCTTGCTCGCTTTAGTCCTCACCGTGCTCGTTTTTGGTGTCCTCGGTTGTGTATCCTACTTAACCGCCTCCGATGTCCTGAGAGATAAAGGGATCAGCGCGATGCAGGCGCAAACTGCAGGTACAGCAGATTTAATTGAGCTGCAATTTGAAAGCTTGCAATCACTCGCCGAGCGTAATGCCGATGTATTTCGCGCCATGTACCCTGGTGATTTCTATAAACCCAATAAGACCGTCAGAGTTATGGGGGTTGATACCCCAGCACTAAGGCATAATAAAGAGCAGATCAACGCCTCAAAAAGTAAGGTCGATCGCTACTCTAACCTCACTGGTGGCAACGCTACCGTATTTGTTCGCGATGGTGATAATTTCATTCGAATCGCCACCTCGCTAAAGAAAGCCGATGGCAAACGGGCGCTGAGCACCTATCTAGATAAAGATCATCCAGCTTACCGTGCTCTAATTCAAGGCAATAGCTACGAAGGCTATGCGCAGCTATTTGGTAAAGATTATATGACCATCTACCGTCCAATTAAAGACAGCGGCGGTGAGACTATCGGGATCATGTATATCGGTTTCGATATTAGCAATTCCCTCAAGCAATTACGTGAAGCGATTAATAAACTGCAACTCGAAGAGTCAGGCAGTTATCTGCTAGTGCGTAAATCAGATTTGACCATTATTGCTCATCCACAGCACCAAGCGGGAGGTAAGCTCACCTCTGAAATGCTGAATGGAATAAGTATCGAGCAAGCCCTCACCCATCAAGGCTCTTGGGAATACAGTGATAATCTTGGTAAAAAGGCGTATGCCTACAGCATCAATATTCCTGGCTGGAATTGGGCGCTTATCGGCCAAGTCGATGCCGCAGAGCTAAATGAAGAGAGCGTCACTCTGCTTAATATCAATATGGCGGTGTCTGTGATCGGCATGATAGTGATCACCTTGTTACTGTCACAGGTGTTGATACGAGCACTTAGACCACTTGGCTGTTTGCAAGGCCAGTTAGAGAAACTTGGGGCTGGCGATCTTTCTCAAACCTTCACTTCAATCGATTCGCAAAGTAAGAATGAAGTGGATCTGATCACTAATAGTACCTCAAAGATGGCCGCTAACTTAAGAGAGCTCATCTTGGCATTGCAGCAATCTGTTACTGCACTGCAAGCTCATTCTAGCCACACTCAAAAAACCGCTCGCCTTAATGGCGAAGAAGCACAATCCTTGATGGCACAGACAGACCAAATTGCAACGGCAATCGAAGAGATGTCAGCCTCTGTTCGTGACGTGGCTAACCATGCCAGTGAAGGCGCGACCATGAGCCAACGGGTAGATGATGCCGCTAAAGGAGGTCAGACGAACTTAAACGATCTGGTCAACGGTCTACAAAGCCTGAGTAGCCAACTAACTGACAGTCACAAGAGTGTCGAAATCGTCAATAAAGAGAGTCAAGCGATTAGTCAGGTCACCGAGGTGATTAACAGCATTGCCGAGCAGACCAATCTCCTCGCCCTTAACGCAGCAATTGAAGCAGCAAGAGCGGGTGAGCAAGGCCGGGGCTTTGCGGTGGTCGCCGATGAGGTACGTACGCTGGCACAGAGAACCCAGAGCTCTATCGCCGAGATCTCGCAGACCATCACTCAATTGCAATCTCAAGTAAAACTGACTGCAGCTCAGATGAACCAGAGTAATGAGCTAGGAGATGCGTCTGCAGCCCAAGGCAACGAGGCCATCTCTCAGCTAATCGAGATCAACAGCAGTATCGCAGAGCTAGCCACAACCTCCAGCAGCATTGCCAGCGCGACCGAGCAACAGAGCGCCGTTGCAGAGGAGATCACCCGTAATCTGCATCAGATCACCGAGCTTGCCAGAGATGGCGAGCAGCGTGCTGGTGAGAGTGTCGATTCAGCGGAAAGCTTAGCCGCAATCGCCAATGAGATTAACGCTAAGATCAGCGTGTTTAAGGCTTAGCCGCAACTCAATATGCTTAGACAAAAGCAACAGCCAATGGCTGTTGCTTTTTTAATTCAAAAATAAGGTATACAGCTGATTTAAGTGAATTAATACTTAAACCGCTATCCATACAACTGAACCTGATTTTATAATACGCGCCGCTTTTAACTAAACCGCACCACTTTCCATTTTCCTGTAATCAATAGAACACAGGTATAAAGAGAAAATATGTTACGTCACCTATTATTCGCGTCACTTTTTATCATCATGGCAGGCTGTGCTAGCCCACAGAATAACACTGTCGAGGGTAAGACCTTGCTTATTATCGCTGGTGAAGGCCTCAACACCGTTTACGAAGCTAGCCCTGCCGCTAATGGCTTTCTATTTGAAGTCGGTAGCACCTTTGCAACAGAGCTTGGAAAAAAGCTTGAGGAGTTTGGTTTCGAGTCTTACCTGTTTGTCAGTAAAGATTCGGGCACCTTCAATCAGCAGTATCAACGCGCCGTAAACAGCTTAATGACCGATGGTACCATCGATGGGGTTGCCGAAATTAAAGTGCTCCACACCAAAAATGACAAGGTCAATGAAATAGCACTCTATACAACTTACTTTACCACTGACCCTTTCACAAAAGGCTGCGATCTACGCACCTCTAAAAACTGCTATAGCGTCAAGCTACTCGATAAGATAGGCGTTCGAAAACACTTAATCGTTGACCAAGCCACGGAAAGCTTTAATGACACGCCTGTGTCTGAGATGGTGACCGATACCGCACTGTTTATCTATCGCGCTGAGCTGTAAATAATCTTGCGCTAGGCTTCTAAAGAGGCCTAGTCAAAGCAATCCTGTCAGCTACAGTATTTCAAATTATTACCGTCTCTTACCGTCTCTTACCGTCTGGCGTTATCATTAAAAATCTGATGGGCTAAAGCCCAACCTACAACAAACAGCAACAACTGTCCCTTAGCACTGCGATGCTTCGTTTTTAGCTTTCCATCTTTGTTTTTCCTAGAAGCGAAGCGCTCTCGAAGTGGCGAAGCCACGCCCTAGCCCCTAGCAGCGAAGCGCTCTTCTTTTCCGTAAGGCCGTAGGCCGCTCGATCGTCTTAGCTTTTCCTAGCTCCTGTTTTTCCTAGCTCCTAGTCCCTTCTTTTACCTTCTTTAAAACAAAAAGCCCCGCATTGCGGGGCTTTCATTTAGACCTATCTACTGGCTAAAGACTAATCTTCGCTATCAGCTTCACGGTCCATGTTCTCAGTTGTTTCAAGCCATAGGGCGTTGATGATACCGAAAGAACAGGCTAACAATACGCCTAAAATCCACGAGAAATACCACATAATCTAGGCTCCTTATTAGTAAAGTGAGGTCTTGTTCTTTTCGATGAAGTCGCGCGATAGACGACCAAACATCTTCAAGTAAGTCCAAACCGTGTAGCTAAGTACGATAGGTACGAAGATAATCGCAGCCCATGTCATAACTGTTAGTGACATCTGGCTAGCGGTCGAATCCCACATAGTCAAACTCACGTTTGGCTCTAGCGATGATGGCATAACGAATGGGAACATTGCCGCACCACAAGTTAGGATCACAGCTGCAATACCTAGTGAGCTAAAGAAGAACGCAAAACCAGAGCGGTTCAAACGGCTAGATAGCAATACTAGGATTGGCATTAACAGACCAAGCACAGGGAACAGCATAGTCACTGGGTACTTGTCATAGTTAGTTAACCAAGCACCTGCTGCAACTTCAACTGTCTTAAGAGTTGGGTCTGAGATACCATGAGTATCAATAGCTGAGGTAATCACGTAACCGTCAATACCATTAACCAACCATACACCCGCTGCGCCAAACAGTACGAATAGTGCAACCGCTAGCAACTGAGAGATCTTAGTTGCACGAACACGTAACTCGCCTTCTGTCTTCATCTGTAGCCAAGTCGCGCCTTGTAGCATAAACATGCTAACACACACTAGACCAGCCAATAGACCAAATGGGTTCAACAGGCCAAAGAAACCGCCGTGGTATGTCGCACGTAGATACTCGTCAAAGTTAAATGGTACACCTTGAAGCAAGTTACCAAATGCCACACCAATAATCAGCGGCGGAACGAAACCACCAACAAACAGTGCATAGTCCCAAGACTTACGCCATCTTGGATCTTCAATCTTTGAGCGGTAGTCAAATCCGACTGGACGCAAGAACAATGCAAACAGCGTTAGCATCATCGCCACATAGAAGCCAGAAAACGACACGCCGTAGACCATTGGCCATGCGGCAAACAGAGCACCACCAGCGGTGATCAACCAAACTTGGTTACCATCCCAGTGCGGTGCAATTGAGTTAATCATAATACGGCGCTCGGTGTCGTCTTTACCAATAATCGGTAATAAGGCACCTACACCCATATCGAAACCGTCAGTGACAGCGAATCCGATGAAAAGCACACCAATCAGTGCCCACCAGACAAATCTTAATATTTCGTAATCAAACATAATCAGATCTCCTGTTTAGGCATCAAGCTTTTCAAAGTGATAACGACCCGTCTTCAAACAGCTTGGGCCAATACGTGCGAACTTAATCATTAAGAACAGTTCAATCACTAGCAAGATGGTATAGAACAGCGTGATAGAAACGATACTGAACATCAGATCGCCAACCGATAGGCTAGAGGCGGACATGAATGTCGGTAACACTTCTGAAATCGTCCAAGGCTGACGACCATACTCAGCCACAAACCAACCACACTCAATCGCAATCCATGGCAATGGTAAGCTGTAAAGTGCAGCTTTAAGAACCCATGGTTTCTCTTCGATTTGATGACGTGTGCTCTGCCAAAATGCTGCAGCAAACACGAATAACATGATCATGCCCGTACCAACCATCACACGGAAGGTCCAGAACATCGGCGCTACGTTTGGAATAGAATCATTAGCTGCCGCTTTGATCTGCTCCTCTGTCGCATCTACAACTTTGTCGGTATAACGCTTCAGTAGTAGGCCATAACCTAGGTCGACTTTCGCTTCTTCGAATGCTGCACGTATTTCAGGTGTTTCTTCACCCGCACGTAGCTTTTCAAGTAAACCGTAAGCCACCATACCGTTACGGATACGTACTTCGTGCTCATCAATCAGATCTTTAATACCGGTAACTTGCTCATCGAGTGAACGAGTCGCAATAATCCCCATTGCATAAGGAATTTTCACCGCAAAGTCTGTTTCTTGTGTTTCCTGATTAGGGAAACCGACTGCAGTAAATGCCGCTGGAGCAGGCTCTGTGTGCCACTCAGCTTCAATTGCCGCTAGCTTAACGCGCTGTACTTCACCTACCTTATAGCCTGATTCGTCACCAAGAACGATTACAGACAGAATCGATGCCATACCGAAGCTTGCCGCGATCGCGAATGAACGACGAGCAAACGGTAAGTCACGCTTCTTAAGGATATAGTAAGAACTGATAGCAAGAACGAACATCGCACCGGCTACATAACCCGATGCCACAGTGTGAACAAACTTCACCTGAGCCACTGGGTTAAATAGTACGTCTGCGAAGCTTGTCATCTCCATACGCATGGTTTCGTAGTTAAATACGCTACCCACTGGGTTCTGCATCCAACCGTTCGCCACTAGGATCCACAATGCTGACATGTTAGAACCAATCGCAACTAACCAAGTCACCGCTAAATGCTGGCGCTTGCTGAAACGGTCCCAACCGAAGAAGAACATACCCACAAGAGTAGATTCTAGGAAGAATGCCATTAGGCCTTCAATAGCAAGTGGTGCACCAAAGATGTCACCTACGTAATGCGAATAGTATGACCAGTTTGTTCCGAACTGGAACTCCATTGCCAAACCTGTTGCAACGCCAAGTGCAAAGTTGATACCGAATAACTTACCCCAGAACTTGGTCATATCTTTATAGATCTGCTTATTGGTCATCACATAGAGTGATTCCATAATGGCTAGCAAGAATGCTAACCCCAAGGTCAAGGGAACAAATAGGAAGTGATACATGGCCGTCATCGCAAACTGAAAACGCGACAGCTCAACAACCTCTTCTAAAATCATTTGTAACTCCTTAGGTGGTGCGTCAAATCACTATCGTTAGATCCCCATCAACGAGAGTGATTGCCTATATAGGAATAATAATGCAGTAAATATAGTCGAATTTTGTTAACAAAAAGTCGACTTAACCGCGCTTCATTGTTTAATTCATAAATTTTGTAATTTAAAGCCTAAAACCCCAGCAAAAAACCGCTTGCCATCACGTTTTAATAAGCTTCCGTGACACCCGTCTCAAATATACAGATAAAAAACAAACAAATTAGTTAATATCAGTCACTTGCAATAAGAAACATAGCTGTCCGCCGGGATTTTATAACATTCAAAATTGATTCAAATCAATCAATCCATTCGGTTTCAATGGGTTTTGGGGGGCAGCACACAGTTCCATATGTCGCGCAATTGACAACATAATCCACCTATGGTAGGGAGGCTGCTTTTTTAGGCAAAAGCACTTTTTTAAGCTGTTAAATAAAAATATCAGCATAAAATCGGCAAAAGACCAATTGTTAACAATTTTAGCAACAGTATTCATAGTGCAAACTAATCAACATGAAAACATGGAAAAACACAAAAAGGATACCTTACAAGAACTTACATAAAGACATCTACAAGCGTAGAGGTAAAAATCTTTTTAAATGATTAGATTTACTAATGTCAAAATACAATTTTTCTCGTTTGATGAAAAACTAACACTCGCCTAAAATGTGCACCAAGTTAAGGAGATGGTCTGGCTAACCCGGTGAAGTAGCCCGGTAAAGACTCACTCCGCTTAAATCATCAATCTTTGTGGAGATACCATTATGACAAAATTATTCGAGCGTCTAGTTGTTAGCTATCAGCGTGTTTTCGTTGAACTTTATACATCTAGAGAGCTGTAAATATAGTTTCTAATGCAAGATTTATCTTGAAGTTTTGTTAGCGCAAAGCGGCCCTCCTTAGCAATAAGGAGGGCTTTTTTATAACTACACCTTTTTAAAACCACATTCATCACTTCTGCATTAAAATTAGTAATAACACTGTGTTCTCAATAAACTCTAAACATCACGGTCAAAAGGTTTTTATTTAGTATTACATGTAGCACTAAATAAAGATTAATCTATTGTTTCTTAATAGTTTTAGCGAGACTAAATTTTAAACAAAAAAAAGCCCCTACAATTTAGGAGCTTTTAATCAATGTATTTTGGTAATTTAGCGTTTAGCTAATTAGCCAACTGACTTTCTCACGTTACGGAACATTCTCATCCAAGGGCTATCTTCCCCCCAAGACTCAGGATGCCAAGAGTTAGCAACTGTTCTAAATACACGCTCAGGATGCGGCATCATAATCGTTACTCGCCCATCGGTAGAACTCAATGCTGTAATCGCATTAGGTGAACCGTTGGGATTTTGCGGGTACTGAGTCGCAATTTGACCATTACCGTCCACATAACGCAGTGCAATCGTGCCAGAGGCTTCTGCTGCGGCTAATGCTTCAGCTGATGCAAACTCAGCACGACCTTCACCATGTGATACAGCGATAGGCATACGTGAGCCTTCCATACCTTGGAAAAACAAAGATGGACTCTTCTGCACTTCTACCAAGCTGAAACGCGCTTCAAAGCGCTCAGAGCGATTACGCACAAAATGTGGCCACAACTCGGTACCTGGAATGATGTCTTTTAAGTTAGACAGCATCTGACAACCGTTACACACCCCAAGCGAGAAGCTGTCTTTACGCTCGAAGAACTGACTAAACTGCTCGCGAGCACGCTCATTAAACAGAATCGACTTCGCCCAGCCTTCACCCGCGCCCAGTACGTCACCATATGAGAAACCACCACAGGCCACTAAGCCTTGGAACTCTTCTAAGCTAATACGGCCACTTAGAATGTCGCTCATGTGAACGTCACGAGACTCAAAACCAGCACGATCAAATGCCGCAGCCATCTCGATGTGCGAGTTCACGCCCTGCTCACGCAAGATAGCCATCTTAGGCGCAGCGCCTTTTAGGATATAAGGCGCGGCCACGTCTTCACTTGGGTCAAAACTCAAGTCAACTGTCAGACCAAGATCGTTAGTGTTCTGCTTAAGCTCAAACTCTTCTTTCGCACACTCTGGGTTATCACGTAGTGCCTGCATGCGGTAGGTAGTTTCTGCCCAGATTGTACGTAGTGAGGTACGCGTCTCTGTTAGCACTTCACGCTCACCATCAAAGATGGCGATGGTATCAGCGTCAGTCAACTCGGCGACCTTGTGGCAAGGTACGCCTGCTGCAGCAAATTTGTCGCTGATCAGTGCAGCGTCTTGACGACGAACCTGAATCACCGCACCGAGCTCTTCGTTAAACAGACGCTCAACGTCAGTGCCATTTAGTGCACTCAGATCGATGTTCAAACCAGTGTGACCGGCAAACGCCATTTCAACTAATGTGGTGTATAGGCCACCGTCGCTTCTGTCGTGGTAAGCAATAATCGACTTGTCGGCAATCATTGGCTGAATGGTATCAAAGAAACCTTTCAGCGTTGCCGAGCTATCCAGATCTGGGGCTATGTCACCTAGCTCACTGTAAACCTGCGCTAAACAAGAGCCGCCTAGGCGGTTCTTACCCAAACCGAGATCGAGCAATAACAGGTCAGTGTCGCCTTTATCGCTGCGAAGCTCAGGCGTTACTGTGTTACGCACATCCTGCACCACACCAAATGCGGTGATCACAAGCGACATTGGCGAGGTCACGGTTTTCTGTACGCCGTTCTCTTCCCAAGCGGTCTTCATCGACATTGAGTCTTTGCCCACAGGGATTGTGAGCGATAAGTCAGGACATAGCTCTTCACCAATCGCTTTTACTGCTTCATAAAGACCTGCGTCTTCACCTGGATGACCCGCTGGAGACATCCAGTTTGCAGATAGCTTAATACGCTTGAATGAACCAATATCGGTACCGGCGATGTTCATGATTGACTCGGCAACCGCCATACGCGCCGATGCGCCGAAATCCAGTAATGCGAGCGGTGTACGCTCACCCATAGACATGGCTTCACCCGTGTAAGAATCGTAGCTCGATGCCGTTACTGCACAATCAGCCACTGGTACCTGCCAAGGACCAACCATTTGATCTCGGTTAACTAGGCCTGTTACCGTTCTATCACCAATAGTGATAAGGAAGGTCTTTTCAGCAATAGTAGGCAAACGGAGCAAACGGTGTGCCGCTTCTTTAACCTCAATGCCAGACTGCTCAAGTGCCGCAGAGTTAGCTTTAGCACTGACCACATCGCGGCTCATCTTAGGCGCTTTACCCAGTAATACTTCTAGAGGCAGGTCGATTGGGTGATTTTCAAAGTGCTCATCACTTAAAACCAGTTCTTTCTCTTCTGTTGCGACACCTACTACAGCAAATGGCGCGCGCTCACGCTGACAAATCTGCGTGAATAGTTCCATATTCTCTGGCGCAATCGACATTACATAACGCTCTTGCGACTCGTTACACCAGATCTCTAGCGGACTCATGCCTGGCTCATCAGACGGCACTCGACGTAGTTCAAACTTACCGCCACGGTTGCCATCGTCAACAAGCTCTGGGAAGGCGTTAGATAATCCACCCGCCCCCACATCGTGAATAAACTGAATCGGGTTAGCTTCACCCATCTGCCAGCAGCGGTCGATAACCTCTTGGCAACGGCGCTCCATTTCTGGATTTTCACGCTGCACAGAAGCAAAATCTAAGTCTTCGCTCGACTGCCCTGAGGCCATAGATGATGCCGCGCCACCGCCCAAGCCGATGTTCATTGCTGGACCACCAAGCACGACTAGCTTAGCGCCAACGGTGATCTCACCTTTTTGTACGTGTTCCTCACGGATGTTACCCAGACCACCAGCCAGCATGATTGGTTTATGATAACCGCGGACTTCGACGCCGTTGTGGCTATTCACTTCCTGCTCATAGGTACGGAAGTAACCGAGTAGTGCTGGACGACCAAATTCATTGTTGAATGCTGCGCCGCCTAATGGCCCTTCGGTCATGATATCAAGGGCGGTTACAATGCGATCGGGTTTGCCGTAATCGGCTTCCCATGGCTGAACAAAGCCCGGGATCTTAAGATTAGATACGCTAAAGCCAGTTAGACCCGCCTTTGGCTTGGAGCCGCGGCCTGTCGCACCTTCATCACGAATTTCACCACCTGACCCCGTTGCCGCACCTGGGTATGGACTAATGGCTGTCGGATGGTTATGGGTTTCAACTTTCATTAAGATATGCATTGGCTCCGTGTGGTAGCCATATACACCATCTTGTTTCGGGAAGAAGCGACCAGCTGTAGAGCCTGTCATGACCGCGGCGTTATCTTTATAAGCAGATAATACGTTGTCAGGTGTCTTCTCGAAGGTGTTCTTAATCATCTTGAACAACGACTTTGGCTGAACCTCGCCATCGATTGTCCAATCGGCGTTAAAAATCTTATGACGACAATGCTCAGAGTTCGCCTGGGCAAACATCATCAGCTCCACATCGTGTGGATTACGGCCTAAGCGGGTGAAGTTTTCAACTAGGTAGTCAATCTCATCTTCAGCCAGCGCTAAACCTAACTGAGTGTTAGCTTGTTCAAGCGCAACGCGACCTTTGCCTAATACATCAACACTGTTAAATTTCGCAGGCTCTGTACGCGCAAATAGTACCCCAGCGTCATCGAAACTCGGTAAAATCACTTCAACCATGCGATCGTGTAATAGTGCCGATAATGCTTTAGTTTGTTCGCCGCTTAACTCATCGCTAACAACATAGTAGGCAATACCACGCTCTAAACGCTTAACCTTATTCAGACCACAATTGTGGGCGATATCTGTTGCTTTTGATGACCAAGGAGAGATGGTACCAGGACGGGGTGTAACGAAGTGGAGATGACCTTCTGGCGTGTGCGCTTCGATAGCGGGGCCGTAGGTTAGGATTTTTTCAAGCTGTTGACTTTCTTTTTCATCTAGCGACTCGTTCAAATCGGCTAAATGGATAAACTCGGCATAGATTTGGCGCACTGGCAGTGCTGCCGATTCACAAGCTTGCATAAGCTTCTGTACTCTAAACGCCGAAAGTGCAGGGGCTCCGCGGATGATCTCCATCACGTCTTTTCACCTTATATATTATAATTGCAGGGTCAGATCTGGGCGCTATTATAGGGAAATGTTTGCCACAAATCATTAGCAGTCGCTGTAGAAAACAGTGTTTCCCGTATAGGAAAAAGCGCTCTAAATACTTTGCAACGACACCAAATTAATTCCAAGCAAAAATCCTATTTAGGTACATACTCAAACTAAGGCCTCTCATCTAAAAGGCAATTTTTTACGGCAACCAAGATTATGGTATAATCGACGGCTATTTCTTTATATTCTTAATAATTTAAGTTAAGCGCTAACAAAAAATAATCGATGAAAAGACTCTTACTTGTCCTATGTTGTATCACCTTGCTGGCTGCCTGCCAGAAGGTTGTCGTGGAACAAGAAAAAACCACTCCTCCGCCTGAACCGACCGAACTGAAGGTTGGCACACTATATGGCCCACAGATTTACTTTACCTCAGGTCAAGGAGACTCAGGTTATGACTTTGAGATGGCTCAGCGCTTCGCCGAGTACCTAGAGCTTGATCTCAATATGAAGCCATTCGCCAATATCAGCGATCTCTATACAGCATTACGTAAAGGAGAAATTGATATTATCGCCGCTGGGTTAGCCGATACCCCCGCTAGACGTGAACAGTTTAGACTTGGTCCACCACTTTACCGTGTTAACCAAATTTTGGTATATCGCCAAGGTACACCTATACCCAAAAATATTAATCACCTTAAAGGCGAAATTACCGTTACTACTGACTCCTCTTTTGTCGACACTCTAACTGAGCTGCAAAAGTCGAATCCGGATCTGGTGTGGAATCAAGAAAAAGACAAGGACGCCGAAGAACTGCTAACAATGATAGCAGCCGGAGAGATCCCCTATACCATTGCTGACTCAACCAGCTTAGATATCAACAGACGCTTCATGCCAGAACTGCGAGAAGGCCTTGTTTTAAAACGTAAGCAGCCGGTTGTGTGGTTATTGCCTGCCACCAACAGCGACAAGTTGATGAGTGAGTTACTCGCGTTTTGGCACATAGAGAAACGTAGCGGCACACTTGCCCACCTTAACGAAAAATACTTTGCCCACGTAGAGCGATTCGATTATGTCGATACCCGCGCCTTTATCCGCGCCATCGATAATAAATTGCCTAAGTATCAAGCTACATTTGAAAAGTACGCAGGAGATATAGACTGGCGCAAGCTTGCGGCTACCGCATACCAAGAGTCCCATTGGAACCCGAACGCACGCTCGCCAACGGGCGTGCGTGGTTTAATGATGTTGACCCTGCCAACTGCGAAACAGGTCGGCATTAAAAACCGTCTCGACCCTTATCAAAGTATCAAGGGCGGTGCTAAATATCTCAACAGTATGCTTGAACGGCTTCCAGCCTCGATCCCAGAGAGTCAACGAATGTGGTTTGCCCTCGCCTCTTACAATATAGGCTTAGGTCATGTTGAAGATGCGCGCAAACTGGCACAATCTCAGGGACTCAATCCCAGTGCTTGGCGAGATGTAAAGTCAGTATTGCCACTACTGCAAAAGCGCAAGTACTACAAGAAAACCCGCTATGGCTATGCCCGTGGCAATGAGGCTGTGCACTATGTAGATAATATTCGCCGTTACTACGACACCTTAGTGTGGATCGATAACCAGAATATACTACTTGAACTGAAGAAAAAGCCACTGCAGACAGCCGAAACTACAGAAGCAAAGAGCGAGGTTTCCCAGCCAGAACAACCTTAGATAAATGAACGCCTTACATCCAAACAATGTGTTAAGGGATAATTTTTAAGGAATTCATCAAAGATTAATCTCCCGCGCGTAGACTTTCACTGCGGGAGTTGCTAAAGGTTTTATATAAAGTCTACGTGAGGTCGATATGAGAAAAAGAACAATTAATAATGTCGCGGCGCGCCGTCGTTGCCAGTTAAAAACCCGTCATCTAAAGGTCCTTAATAGACAGAAGCAATTTTTTGTTTTTGTTAAGCCATCGGAAGACAGCCTCTTTAATCTTTAACGCCAGCATTTAGCGCTTGCTGCTTTGCCAAAGCTTTAGCAGCTTTGATCTCTTTTCTTCTGCGTTTGAAAAAAGCGCTAAGCTGCTCGCTACACTCTGTTTCAAGCACACCGGAACTGACATCAACCTGATGATTAAAAGCACTGTGTCGCACAATATCGATCACCGTGCCTGCGGCGCCGGTTTTTTCATCTTTAGCACCAAAAACCAAACGACCAATTCGAGAGTGCACTATGGCACCGGCACACATGGCACAGGGCTCAAGCGTCACATAAAGTGTGGTATCGAGTAAGCGATAGTTCTGCATTATTTGTCCTGCCTGACGCAAACACTGCATCTCGGCATGGGCGCTAGGGTCGTGTAAACCGATACTAAAATTAAAGCCAGCACTAATCACCTCACCGTCTTTAACCAGTACAGCACCTACTGGCACTTCGCCCTTTTCTTCCGCCTTGGTCGCCATATCCATCGCCATCTTCATGAAATGAAGATCCTGTTGCTCTTGTGACAATCTATGCCTCTACTCTTTAATCTAAAACCCATAATACTGCTAACAACAGGATAAAACGCCTAGGTTGTTGGCACGACAGTCGATTATATCAAGCTTTAACCCTAACGAGTCATCTATCGGGAATTTTCATTAATTCCAGTGACATTAAATACTCTCTAGCCATTTGACCTCATCGACTCGTCCACCAAAGAACATCGCGCCCGCCACCGTATGGTGGCCATAATCATAAAAATACTTCTGGTAGTCATTGTCTATGACATAACAGACTCGATCTTTCCGGTTACACACATAATCCATTCTATCGAGTAGCATCACGTCGGGATATCGGCTGGCGAGGGCCGCTAACGTGCGATTGGCCTTTTGAGTAAACGGCTTAAAACCGCGATGGGAAAACTGCTCGAAGTGCTTTTCATTGATCTTTGAGATATCTAGGCTGGAAATATTGTTAGCACCACGCTCCTGTGCCAACAGGTGAAACAGAAAGTCGGCATAGGTGCGCTGACCAAACTCCTCAAATTCATAGATATTCTTCACTAATATAAGCTTTTTATTATCGGCTAATAAGCGGGTTACTAATGTGTCGAGCTGGATGAGGTCTTGCTGTTTATATTGCGAGGCCAACATAATTGCATCGGCTAAACGGTAGTTTGGCGCGCTAAAAAATGACTCATCAATATGACCAATCTCTGTGCCAAATCGGGCTATTTGAAACTCTTTAATGGTTGCTTCACTACTAGAAAGTACATTGAATAGATCTTTTGAATGAGAGTTGCCAACAATCAATAACCTCTGCCTATGGTCCTCAATGTCGAACCATTGGATCCGATCGAATTGGTTCTTATCGACACCGTAATCTTGATCGCCGCTGAGAGTGCGTAAATATTGCCAACTATCGGCGCCCAACTCGCGATTATCGGGCTGATAAGATTTTACCATTAACTCTAGGTAAGCATCGTTAGATTTATACAGCTGATTACTATCAACCCATATACCGCCAGCGACAAATACAGCAGTCAGTGCTGCGCCACTGCTAAAGATAAATCGACGACTATAGGCCTGCTTATTCCTAAAGGGGATCTCGACATACCGCCAACTTAGGTAAGACAAACCCACGACAACGGCGCACAATGACAGCATCAGCCAGACCGAAGGCTCGGTAAAGCTGCGGTACTTAACAAATGCAAAGACTGGTTGATGCCATAAATAGGCACTGTAACTTATCAGCCCCACACCGACTAAAGGCTTGATGCTCAGACAGCGCTGAACCCAACTCCCCTCTTGGGCAAATACAATAATCAGTACCGTGCCGACTGTAGGAACTAGGGCGTAAACACTTGGAAACGGCACGCTGGCATCGAAGATGAAAATTGACAATACAATCAATAACAGCCCCAAGATACTGAGCCCGTTGTTTAATGATGGCGACATCCATTTAGGCTGTTGTTGATTTAGCAAGAATGCGGCAAACACGCCGATTAACAGCTCCCAACCTCGAGTGGGTAACAGGTAGAAATTGGCCGTCGGCGCGTTAAACGCTGCCCACTGGGCTAAGGATAAACTGACCAGAAAAATAAGCGCCAGTGCGCCAAGAATCACCCGCTTGCCTCTTCCCCAAAGCGCCATTAACAGTAGTGGGAAAAAGATATAGTACTGCTCCTCAACTGCCAAACTCCAAGTATGCAGCAGCGGCTTAAGCTCGGCTGCGGTATCGAAGTAGTCACTCTCAAGCCAAAACAGGATATTCGATGAAAAGGTAGAGACTGCAACGATACTTTGGAAGAAGTCTTGCAGATCCAGCGGCATTAGCCATAGCCAAGCGAAGGGAATACAAACGAGCATCACGAAGAAGAGAACCGGTAAGATCCGTCTTGCACGGCGCTCATAGAAGTTAATAATACTAAACTTATCTCGTTCAAGCTCGGTCAAAATGATGCTAGTGATCAGGTAACCACTAATAACAAAAAATACATCAACCCCGACAAAACCGCCGCTAAATTGGCTAAATCCGGCATGAAACAGAATCACCGGAATAACGGCTAAGGCTCTTAGTCCATCCACTTCAGCTCTATAGCGCATAGGCAAACTCCCTTTAATGCTAATAGCAATCGATATAATCCCTTTAATTATTTATAGTTGATTGAACGCTGGTCTACTAACTTACATCCATAAAAAACGCGCCCATATTGCTATGAACGCGTCTTTATTTTCAGTATCAGCTTAACGTTGATGGGTTAGGCGTAAGCCATTATTCCCATTCAATCGTTGCTGGTGGCTTACCCGAAATGTCGTAAACCACGCGTGAGATACCGTCTACTTCGTTAATGATACGGTTAGATACACGGCCTAGGAAGTCATAAGGTAGGTGTGCCCAATGCGCTGTCATAAAGTCGATAGTTTCAACTGCACGTAGAGATACAACCCAGTCGTACTTACGACCATCGCCCATTACACCAACAGAGCGCACTGGTAGGAACACGGTAAATGCTTGGCTAACCTTGTTGTAAAGGTCTGCTTTACGTAGCTCTTCGATGAAAATCGCATCGGCTAAACGTAGCAAATCACAGTATTCTTTCTTCACTTCGCCAAGAACACGTACACCAAGACCAGGTCCTGGGAACGGGTGACGGTAAAGCATGTCGTATGGTAAGCCTAACTCTAGGCCAATCTTACGTACTTCATCTTTAAACAGTTCGCGTAATGGTTCAACTAGACCCATCTCCATATCATCTGGCAAACCGCCAACGTTATGGTGTGACTTAATGCAGTGTGCCTTACCTGTTGCGCTACCTGCAGACTCGATAACGTCTGGGTAGATTGTGCCTTGAGCAAGCCATTTAGCGTTAACGCACTTCTTAGATTCTTCATCGAAGATCTCAACAAATACGCGGCCGATGATCTTACGCTTAGCTTCAGGCTCTGCTTCGCCAGCCATTGCATCTAGGAAACGGTTTTCAGCATCAACATGAACGATGTTCAAACCGAAGTGATCACCAAACATCTCCATCACTTGCTTAGCTTCATTTAGACGAAGCAAACCGTTATCAACGAATACACAGGTTAGCTTATCGCCAATCGCGCGGTGTAACAGCATGGCCACTACTGATGAATCAACGCCACCTGATAGACCTAAGATAACTTCGTCATCACCGACCTGCTCTTTAATGCGCTCAACCGCATCTTCGATAATTGATGCAGGCTTCCAGTTAGCTTCACAAGCACAAATTTCTAGTGCGAAGTGCTCAAGCATACGCTTACCTTGGCGGGTATGCGTTACTTCAGGGTGGAACTGAACACCGTAGAACTGCTTGTCTTCATTAGCCATAGCAGCGAATGGACAGGTTTCAGTTTTAGCGACTGCTACGAAACCTTCTGGGATTTCAGAAACCTTGTCACCGTGGCTCATCCATACGTCAAGCAGTGGCTTGCCAGTTTCGCTTACTGCGTCTTCAATCGCTTTGAATAGGGCTGATTCAGCTTGTAGCTCAACTTGCGCATAACCAAATTCACCTTCGCCTACACCTTGAATAACTTTACCACCAAGCTGCTCAGACATGGTCTGCATGCCGTAGCAAATACCCAGTACAGGTACGCCAGCGTTAAACACATATTCTGGAGCGCGTGGTGAGTTCTCAGCGGTAACACTCTCAGGGCCACCGGCTAAGATAATGCCGTTTGGAGCAAATTCACGAATTTGCTCTTCAGAAACATCCCAAGCCCAAAGTTCACAATACACACCGATTTCACGAATACGACGGGCGATCAGTTGAGTGTATTGCGATCCAAAATCTAAAATGAGGATCTTATGCTCATGAATGTTGCTCATGGGGTACCTTATCTCTATTTTTTCTTCATTGTGAACTAACCAAACAGTGAGTACTCTGCGAACCTTCTGCTTGGCTTAATTTAAAGGCGACTTTATCTGTCGCCTTTAATATCTAAAATACGAATTAAGAACGAGTGCTATAGTTCGGCGCTTCTTTGCTGATAGTCACATCGTGAACATGAGATTCGCCCATGCCCGCAGCAGTGATCTTCACAAATTCCGCTTTCTCGTTTAGCTCTTTAATCGTTGCACAACCTGTTAGCCCCATGCATGAACGTAGACCGCCCATATGCTGGTGAATGATCTCTTTTAGCTTACCCTTGTAAGCCACGCGACCTTCGATACCTTCAGGTACTAGCTTGTCTGCTGCGTTATCGCTTTGGAAGTAACGGTCAGAAGAACCTTGAGTCTGTGTCATCGCACCTAGTGAGCCCATACCACGGTATGACTTATAAGCACGGCCGTTATAAAGCTCAGTTTCACCTGGCGCTTCATCGGTACCCGCAAACATAGAACCAGCCATGATGCACGATGCACCCGCAGCCAATGCCTTAGCAAGATCACCAGAGAAACGGATACCACCGTCAGCGATAACTGGAATATCTAGGTGTTTAACTGCTGCCGCGGCGTCAGATACTGCTGTAATTTGCGGTACACCAACACCCGTTACGATACGAGTCGTACAGATTGAACCAGGGCCAATACCCACTTTAACTGCGTTAACGCCCGCTTCAACTAGCGCAATTGCGCCTTCAGCCGTTGCAACGTTACCACCAACAATTTGTAAGTCTGGGTACTTAGCACGAGTATCACGAATACGTTGTAAAACGCCTTCTGAGTGACCGTGTGATGAGTCGATTAGCAGTACGTCAACACCAGCAAGAACCAGTGCGTCAACACGCTCTTCGTTACCAGGACCCGCACCAACCGCTGCACCTACACGTAGACGACCTAATTCGTCTTTACATGCATTTGGCTTACGCTCTGCTTTTTGGAAATCTTTTACTGTGATCAGGCCTTTAAGCTTGAAGTTGTCGTCAACAACCAGCACTTTCTCAACACGGTGAGAGTGCATTAGCTTTTGAACTTCATCCAGTTTAGTACCTTCAAGTACTGTCACTAGGCGCTCTTTTGGCGTCATCACTTGATCAACCGTACGTGACCAATCGGTGATAAAACGTACGTCACGGCCAGTAATGATACCCACAAGTTCGTTAGCTTCGTTAACTACAGGATAACCTGCGAAACCATTTTTCTCGGTTAATACTTTAACGTCGGCTAGTGTAGTTGTTGGAGTCACAGTGACTGGCTGCTGAACGATGCCCGCTTCGTAAATTTTTACTTTACGAACTTCTTCAGCTTGTTGCTCAATCGTCATGTTTTTATGGATAAAACCAAGGCCGCCTTCTTGAGCAATAGCAATTGCCAAGCGAGCTTCGGTAACGGTATCCATAGCAGCAGAAACGATTGGAGTATTCAACTCAATCTTATTCGTCAGGCGTGTTTTTAAAACAGCTGTATTTGGGAGGACGGTGGAGTGCGCTGGAACCAGCAACACATCATCAAAAGTTAACGCTTCTTTTTTCAATCTTAACATGCAACATCTCCCCAAGAGATTAGGAATTAGAGGTGAAATATTGCGGCGAGATTATACCTTGCATATCAGGGTTGGTAAATGGAAAATAGACACTAATTCGCATTTGTGTGTAAAAAAATTATGAAAACCCCAAAAAACGATGTTTATACCGTCTCACGCCTCAATGGCGAAGTTAGACAACTTTTAGAGGGTCAGCTTGGCCGAATTTGGCTAAACGCTGAAATTTCAAACTTTGCAGCGCCAGGTTCTGGCCATTGGTACTTAACCCTCAAAGATAATTTCTCACAAATTCGCTGCGCCATGTTTAAAGGCCGCAATCAGGCGGTGACCTTTCGACCCGCGAACGGCCAACAGGTTTTAGTTAAAGGTAACATCAGTGTTTATGAGCCTCGGGGTGATTATCAATTAATCATCGAGTCGATGTTGCCCGCAGGTGACGGTCTACTCGCCCAGCAATATGAAGCACTAAAGATGAAGCTCGCCGCCGAAGGGCTATTTGCCACCGACACCAAGCGCCCGCTTCCCGCTAATATCCAAAAAATCGGTGTGGTCACCTCGCCAACCGGTGCAGCCATTCGCGATATTTTACATGTACTCGCTCGCCGTGACTCCTCAATCGAAGTCATCATCTACCCAACTCCGGTGCAAGGCACTGATGCAGCAAAAAGCATTTGCGATGCCATCAACCTTGCCAACACTCGCAGCGAGGTCGATGTACTACTGGTGACTCGTGGCGGTGGTTCGTTAGAGGATCTGTGGAGCTTTAACGATGAGGGGCTCGCCCATACCATCTATAACAGTGGTATTCCTGTGGTGTCTGCCGTTGGCCATGAAGTGGATATGACCATCAGCGATTATGTGGCAGATCTTCGTGCCCCAACCCCATCGGCAGGTGCCGAACTATTATCGAAAGATGCCGATAATAAGGCGCAAAAGCTGTTAGCGCAGCTTTCGCGCCTCAAACAAGCTTGGCAGCATTATCAATTAAAGAAACAAAACCAAGTGCAAACCGTAGAGCACCGCCTACAAAAGCAAGATCCCCAGCGCCGCCTGCAGATGTATGAGCAAAGCTTCGATGAGATGCAGCTGCGCCTGCAGCAAGCGATGCAAACTAAACTACATACTTGTACCTTAAAACAGCAAAACTTAAGTAACCGCTTGGCTAACCAGTCGCCACAGCACCGCCTAACACTTGAAGCCCAGCGTTTGAACTACTTAAGTGCCAAACTTAACGATGCTATGGATGATAAATTAAAGATGAGTGAGCAGCGCCTTGCTCACCGTGCACAACAATTAGAAACCGTAAGCCCGCTGGCCACACTGAGTCGTGGTTACAGCATTACCTTAACAGGTGATGGCAAAGTGGTGCAGTCACCCGTTGATACTAAGATTGGCGATACGCTCACAACACGCCTACGTGATGGCAGCGTGACCTCTACTGTAGTTGAGGTGAGTTAACTTTTTTAAAGTAAGATGCCACTTGTCTCCCAATAAATAATGACATTCCATGCAAGAATGCACGCATCCTCAGACGGCTGTTAAACACAGTCGTCAAATTATGCTATTGATAAGTCACAAATAAGAACAACTAATTACATGCAAATAAATAAGAGCAAAACGATTACAATATCACTTGGCCTAATAGTGGCAGTACTAAACCTAAATGTATTTGCTGCGACACAGAGCGAAGTTGTCATCTCAGACACATTTACCGCTGCGGCAACAAAGTATGGCTTTAAAGCTGAGTTGGTAAAGCGCTTATGCGAGCCTCTGCCTGATATTGTCAGTATTACTTGTCACCATTCAGGTGAAGATAGCCCCTTTGAAAACTTAATTGTGCAGTATCGCTACAATACTCGTACTACCAATAACGATATGTATAAGCATATAGAGTTAGACGACATTCTAATCGATTTGAAAAATAGGCAAATTAACTTCTGGAGCGGCCATCAAATAATCACCCAAGATGGTATAGGCATAAACCGAATTGAAGGTACCAGCCACTCTTATATTGAAACCGGTGGTAAGAAAGGCTTTGTCAGTCGCACAGATAGACGTTTTCAACAACAAAGAGACACTGAATATGAGTTATCTCATACTTCTGAGTTCACCTACAAAGACCTTGATCGAAAAACAGCCATTTATGCGATAACACATTACCAAAAGATGGTGAGCGACAATGACTATGTTGTGGCTTACAAGGAAGATCAGGTTATTGAGCCCGTAGAAATTATGCAAGGTGCCAGCTTTACGTTTCCCATGAGCGAGCCATTGAGGCAACGACTTATAAATGTAATAGAGCAAAGTACTAAGTGATTTTAACAGCTGTATGATCCATGAAATAAACGCAATAAAAAAGGAACCCTGAGGTTCCTTTTTTAATGTCGCTTTACTATTTTACTGACAGGCATTAAGCCCATCGCGAACAGTAAACTGTTACTTATTCTTATCGCGAATATGACCAACCATACGCTTACGGCGACGCTCTTGGCTCACAGTCAGTTTCTTGGTGTTCATGCCCTCGAACGGGTTCCCCCCCTCTTGGAAGCGTAGCTGGATTGGGGTACCAATCACCTTCAGTGAACGACGGAAGTAGTTCATCATATAACGCTTGTAAGAATCCGGAAGCTTCTTAACCTGGTTACCGTGTACAACCACGATGGGTGGATTGTAACCACCAGCGTGAGCATACTTAAGCTTAACGCGGCGACCGTTAACCAATGGTGGTTGGTGATCGTCTTGTGACATCTGCATGATACGAGTCAGCATAGAAGTGCTCACGCGGCGCGTTGCACTGTCATAAGCTTCTTCGATTGACTCAAACAGATGACCCACACCTGTACCGTGCAAAGCTGAGATAAAGTGAATACGGGCGAAATCGATAAAGCCTAAACGACGATCAAGCTCGCTCTTCACTCGGTCTTTAACGTCTTGGTCGATACCGTCCCACTTGTTGACGGCGATAACCAATGCTCGGCCCGCGTTTAACACGAAACCTAATAGACCTAAGTCTTGTTCAGCAATACCTTCACGGGCATCGATCACCAGCAATACCACATTACTGTCTTCAACCGCTTTAAGAGTCTTAATAACAGAGAACTTCTCAACAGTTTCGTGCACCTTGCTACGACGACGTACACCCGCAGTGTCAATCAATACGTATTCACGGCCTTGACGCTCCATTGGGATATAAATACTGTCACGAGTAGTACCTGGCTCGTCATAAACCACAACGCGCTCTTCACCTAAGATGCGGTTAGTTAGCGTCGACTTACCGACATTAGGCTTACCGATAATAGCAAGTTTGATTGGCAGGTCTTGCAGACGTTTTTGCTCTGCTTCCGCTTCCTCTTCGGTGTACTCGCGCTCCTCTTCGTCATCATCACCGTCTTCATTTTTGGTGATTCCCATCGCTTCTGCGTATGGGGCTAAAGAGTATTCGATCATGTTGGTCACGCCACGACCTTGGGCTGCAGCCATCTGGTAAACTTCGCCCAGCCCTAGCGACCAGAACTCTGCACAAGCCGAGTCGGCATCGATACCGTCAACCTTATTCGCAACAACAAAAGTCGTCTTTTCACGGCTACGTAGGTGTTGAGCAATCGCCAGATCGGCAGCGGTTAAGCCTGCACGAGCATCGGTCATGAATAGCACAACGTCTGCTTCTTCAATCGCCGCGAGAGATTGCTCAGCCATGCGAGTTTCAATGCCCTCTTCAGTGCCATCAATACCGCCAGTATCGACTACGATGAACTCATAACCTGCAAGATGTGCTCGGCCGTATTTACGATCCCGAGTTAGCCCAGGAAAGTCAGCGACAAGCGCGTCTCTGGTACGGGTAAGTCGGTTAAAAAGGGTCGACTTACCAACGTTTGGTCGCCCAACTAGGGCCACAACAGGAATCATTTAATTGCCTCTATTACTCAATTTCTAATAACTAAAAAGCCCCCGGCATACACATCCAGGGGCCTTATCATCTCTAACGACTAGGCTTACGGAAGTGTGACTCGAACCACTTTTCCATTACGAGTCTGCACATATAGGTTGTCATTAACCACCAATGGCTGACTGTATAAACCTGAGCTATCTACCTGTACACGTCCAACGATTTGACCATCAGACTTGCTTAAGAAGTGTAAATAACCCTCAAAATCACCGACAACCACGTAATCTTTAAATGATACTGGGGCGGTTAAACTACGGTTAACTAACTCTGCATTACTCCATAACTCTAGACCATTTCGTCTATCAACAGAGTAAATACGGCTGTGATCATCGACCACAAACAGACTAATCCCCGAATACGCTAACTCATTGAAGCTAGAGTAACTGCGTGACCATACGATACGACCAGTGCGCATCTCCATAGACACTAAGTTACCGTTGTAGCTCACGGCGTATAGGTTTTCGCCCACTAGTAATGGCTTCATATCCACATCGGCCATGCGAGAGAACTCATTGCCTCCCTTAGGCGTGTAGATAGCTTGCTCCCATGCCGCCTGACCATTGTTTTTAATCACGACAGCAATTTTACCATCGGCAGTACCAACAAAGAAGCCGCCAGCTTCATATGAAGCAGAACCTGTACCACGTAGAGTTAGGGTCGGTAGTTGGTTTTCATATACCCACTGTTGAGTTCCGTCTTCCACGTCAAACGCTTCTAACGTACCCGCACCAGTGTTAACAACAACCACATCTTCCCCAACGGTCGGTGCCGATAACAGTTCACCGCCGGCAATAACATGCCAAACCGCTTCACCTGTCGCTTCATCGAAAGCGGCTAATAGGCCACTTTCTCCACCCACAAATACCTTGTTACGTGCAGCCGTTACACCGCCTGCTAAACGTGCGCCCTTGTTCTTAGCAAGCGCATTATCTCTAAATGCCGAGCTAAAATCATTTTGCCAAACACGCTCACCGGTCGCTTCGTTAAACGCTTCAACCTTACCGTAGCGGTCAGCAACAAAGAGTTTGTCGTAGCGAGCCGCTGGACGTAAGCGAGAGTAGTAATCACCTACACCATCACCGATGTTAGCGCTCCAAGTCACCTCTGGAAAAACGCTAGCTTGGATCTCGGTAAGTGGTGTAACCGGATCTTCCTCTACATCATTTGAAGAGCAAGCAGACAACATGCCTATACTTAATCCACATGCGAGTAGTGTTTTGCACCAAGACTTCATGGGCAGATTCCTTATGCCTTATTCAGATTATCAAGCTTCATTTGTAATGTTGGACTAGTCATAGTGCCACCATTTTCTACCGCAGTTTGATAGGCAATCTTTGCCTTCTGAGTTTCACCTTGGCGTACTAAGAAATCACCTTTTAGCTCATCTCTTTGCGCCGCGGAGGCTGGATCTGTAATTTGTTCAAGTGTCGCAATCGCTGTTGCGTATTGACCTTGCTCAGCCTGTACACGTGCTAAACGCATGGTGGCAATAAGCACAATGCTGTCATCAACATTGGTGGCAATCACATTCTTTAATGTGGCTTGTGCTTTATCTAAATCGCCAGTTTCAACCGCTGACTTAGCGACTAGCAATTCAAGCAGAGACTGGTAGCCCTTTTGACCGTGCTCTTTAGCAAAGTTATCGGCCGCAGCTAACATAGCTGCGTCTGCAGTGTTTTGACTGCTTAAGGCTTGAAATGACTCTGAAGCGGCTTCAGCTTGCGCGACTTGGTGGTCAGAATAATAATTCCAACCAAATAATCCACCTAAACCGACAACGGCGCCCACAACTACTGAAGTGCCGTAATCTTTCCAGAACTGTTTGATAGCATCTACTTGTTGCTCTTCTGTGCTATAGATTTCCACTTACTCTTCCCCTTTTAAATCAGCTCTGCAATATATGTCGCCAATGCATCACGGGCAACCAATTCTTGTGCTTTATCTTCGCGAAGGTGTTTCACTGCAACTTGGTTATTGGCAAGTTCATCTTCACCAATCACCAATGCAACAGTGGCACCGCTCTTATCGGCTCGCTTCATCTGCTTCTTAAAGTTACCGCCACCACAATGGCTCATCACTTTAGCAGTTGGCAAGCTTGCTCTTAGCTCTTGTGCAATCTTAATTGCTTCGACTCGGCTGCTATCTCCCATCGCTGTCACGTATACGTCAACAGCAGGACCGATATCTTTGTCCAGCTCTAGAGTTTGCAGTAGTAATACGATGCGCTCAAGGCCCATAGCAAAACCCACTGCTGGTGTTGGCTTACCGCCTAATTGACCCACAAGACCGTCGTAACGACCACCTGCCAATACCGTACCTTGCGAACCAAGGCTAGATGTCACCCACTCAAAAACCGTGCGATTATAATAATCTAAACCGCGCACTAGGCGAGGATTGATTGTGTATTGGATGCCGACAGCCTCTAAGAGTTCACATAAATGTGAAAAATGTGAACGAGTGTCTTCACCAAAGTAGTCCATTAACACTGGCGCATCGGCTAAAAGCGCCTGTACATCGGCATTCTTAGAGTCCAGTACGCGCAATGGATTAGTGTACATGCGGCGCTGACTGTCTTCGTCCAACACCTCTTTATGCTGCTCTAAGAACGCAATCAAGGCGTCTCGGTATGCTGCGCGCTCTTCCACGTCACCTAAGGTATTTAGCTCTAGGGTCACATGCTCGGTAATACCCAGCTTTTCCCATAGCTTGGCAGACAGCATTAATACTTCTGCATCGATATCGGCAGTTGGAATGCCGTAAACTTCAACACCAAACTGGTGGAATTGGCGGTAACGGCCTTTTTGTGGGCGTTCGTGGCGGAACATTGGGCCCATATACCAAAGACGTTGTTCTTGGTTATATAGCAAACCATGCTCGTTACCCGCACGCACAGTTGAGGCTGTACCTTCTGGACGAAGGGTTAAGCTATCACCATTTCTGTCGTCGAAGGTGTACATCTCTTTTTCTACGATATCAGTCACTTCACCGATAGAACGCTTGAAAAGATCGGTACTTTCAACGATAGGAGTACGAATTTCGCTATAACCGTATGCACTCACAGTTTCTCTCAATACGGTTTCTAGTTTTTGCCATAAAGGACTTTGTGTTGGCAGAATGTCGTTCATTCCGCGAATCGCTTGGATCTGTTTTGCCACTATTCGACTCGTTAAATTTGCTATATAAAAATTAAAAAACGCCTCGCATTATAGGCGTTTCAACACTAAACGTACACTAGGGTGTCGCCACCTAAAAAATCACCGCCTAACCCTCTTGGTTTAACGGTGACTCAGTTATTACTTACTAAGATCTTTCGCTTGGATTCGACCAGCAACGATTGACGCTTTAGCGCGGATCTTCGCTTCTAGCGAATCGACGATGTTGGTGTTATCGAAACGCTCTTTTTGGCGTACACCATCATCATAATAACCACTCATACGGTTACCGCCCGTCAGGCCGATATCGGATACCAGTGCTTCACCTGGGCCATTGACCACACAGCCAATAATCGATACATCCATAGGGGTAACGATATCTTCGAGACGCTGCTCTAGCTCGTTTACGGTTGCAATCACATCAAATTCTTGGCGCGAGCATGATGGGCAAGCGATAAAGTTAATGCCGCGAGAACGAATACGCAACGATTTAAGAATATCAAAACCGACCTTAATCTCTTCAACTGGATCAGCCGCCAGTGAAATGCGTAAGGTGTCACCGATACCATCCGCAAGCAACATGCCTAAGCCCACTGCTGATTTCACTGAACCTGCACGCGCGCCGCCCGCCTCAGTAATGCCAAGATGAAGTGGCTGCACAATTTGCTTAGCCAGTAAACGGTATGACTCGACTGCCAAGAACACGTCTGACGCTTTCACGCTGACCTTGAATTGATCGAAATTTAAACGATCTAAAATATCCACGTGACGCATCGCCGACTCTAGCAGAGCTTCTGGTGTCGGCTCTTTATACTTATCCATTAGATCTTTCTCTAATGAACCACCATTAACACCGATACGAATTGGGATATTCTTATCACGAGCGCATTCGACTACGCTACGAATACGCTGCTCGTTACCGATATTACCTGGATTAATACGCAAACAATCCACGCCGTATTCAGCCACTTTTAGCGCGATACGGTAGTCAAAATGAATATCGGCGACCAAAGGCACGCGAGTCTGCTGTTTAATCAGTTTAAACGCCTCTGCAGCGTCCATTGTCGGTACAGAAACACGCACTATGTCGGCACCTACATTCTCTAACGCCTTAATTTGCGCAACGGTCGCCTCAACATCTGTTGTGCGAGTATTGGTCATCGACTGCACCGCAATTGGGGCACCATCACCAATAGGAACATCACCGACATAGATTCGGCTTGATTTGCGTCTGATAATAGGAGATTCGTTATACATCGTCTTTGTGCTCTGTGATCCGTTATTGTGCTGCGCGTGGCAATGTCAATTTTGCCACCTTACCGTGAGGATATTGCTCTAGGCTAACGGGCATCCCGTTTAGCTCTATGGTAACAACTTGTGGAGCGCCTAAGGTCACCGCAAACGGTTCTGCTCCACTCAAGTTAATTTCGTTACCCGCTTTTTTGAGGTCGCTAACTAAGGTCTTGCCCGTTGCGTCGGTGACTTTAATCCAGCAGTCACCACTGAGGCTTAGCTTAAGCGTTGAAGCCGTGATTGCATCTGTGCTTGATTCAGCTTGTTCGGTTTGCGCTGCCGCAACCGTTTCTGAAGGCTGGCTCATTTGCACTTCTGAAGACTCAGAACCTTGTTGACTGTTTATCTCTGGGGCTGTTTCATCCGTTGTCTCTGAACTCGGCTCAACCGCTAAGTCAGCGCCTTCAATCAACAGCGCTCCTAGAACGTCCGAACCGGGAGCTTCAGCCGAGGCTGCAACCTCCTCTGCAGTCGGTTGAGAGTAATCAACCGCAGTCTCCATCGATGACTTTTGGAACCACCACCAGACCATGAGCCCTAGCAACACGAATACGATCAGATAGGTCAATGCCATCAATCGACCATCGCGAGCTTGGCGAGTCGTTTTACGAGAAAAACTCTGCATCGACGGTTTATCGTCATTTGCCAACTGCTTATCTAGGCACTCTTGTACGGTAAATGGATCAGCTTGGACTGCACGGGCATAGTTTTTAACATAGCCACGTACGTATGTTGCTGCGCCTACTTCAGTTAAATTATCGGCCTCAATCTCTTGCACTATGGTAGGGCGTAAATGCAATTGTGATGCGATAGCCTCTACCGACAGCCCCTTGCTTTCGCGGGCTGCTTTTAGCAAAACGCCCAGTGTGAGCGTAGGCTCATCCACTAGGCTTTCGTTGTCTAAATTGGGCTCTTGAGTATGTTCTTTTTTCATTAATGCATGCTAGCCCGATATTCTTTGGCTTGAACAGACTGCGGAAACTTTGCCAGCAGTAAGATACCGAACCGTTTTACCGCTTCTTCGTCTTTCAAACCTTGCTCAATTTTAATCCCTAGTGCCAAACTGCCTGCAGACTCTGCCGCAACTCTATGGTAACGAGAAAGCTGCTCTCTCGCTTCGGCGAATCGCCCCTGCTCATAATCGATCTCTGTTAGCTCAATTAATGAGGTGCGTCTCCTAGGATCGTACTTTAGCGCCATCGCAAAATACTTTTGCGCTTTACTGACCTGCCCAGCTTTTCGACTACAAATCCCTAAGTTTTCATAGGTCGATGCCGAGCGGGTGTATAGGGGTTGTTCAACTGCTTTTAGGAACATCTTTTCTGATTCAGCATATTTGCCCTGCTGACACAAAAATGCCCCGAAGTTGTTATAAGAATCACCCGTTGCGTCACTGGAATTGATAGCTTCTCTGTACGCTTGCTCTGTTTTGTCTAATTCACCCACAGACTGGTAATAATAGGCAAAGGCAATATGAACTTCTTCCAAATTAGGCGCAAAAGCCAAGGCGCGATCAAGATTGGCTTTTGCTTGCTCACTATTGCCCTTTTGTAGATAGGTTAGCCCTAACTGCACACGTTGGCGCGCAGCAGAAACTTTATCAACTTTTCGTTCAGAGACAGGAATATCAGTCCCGGCATAGGTATCTTGGGTGACGCACCCAGTTGTCATCATAGATGACAGAATTAATACCAGTGGAAACACCACCTTACTCTGATTCATTGTTACGCCCATCTACCAGTAGATACAAAGAGTTAGTTCATTGTGACTGAAATCTGGCTCTGTTGCATTTGTTTTTTCGCTAAACGTTTAGTTCTATCGCGAATATCGCCTGCTAGCTGACCACAAGCCGCGTCAATATCATCGCCACGAGTCTTACGCACGATAACGGTAAGGCCATACTCCATCAATACTTTCGAGAATCTATCGATACGAGAGTTAGATGAACGCCCATAAGGTGAGCCCGGGTATGGGTTAAACGGAATAAGGTTAACCTTACATGGCGTGTCTTTCATCAACTTAGCAAGCTCATGAGCCTGATCTGTGCTGTCATTAATATGATCCAGCATCACGTACTCAAGCGTAACACGGCCGCGGTTAGCATTCGACTTTGCAATATAGCGACGAATTCCGGCTAAGAACTCTTCTAATGGGTACTTCTTGTTGATCGGTACTAATACGTCACGTAGCTCATCGTTTGGTGCGTGAATACTCACCGCTAGGGCAACATCCAGTGCATCGCCTAACTTATCTAGCGCTGGCACCACGCCAGAAGTCGATACAGTGACACGGCGCTTAGAAAGGCTGAAACCGAAATCATCGAGCATGATGTCCATCGCAGGAATGACGTTCTTAAGGTTTAGTAACGGCTCACCCATCCCCATCATCACGACGTTCGTGATTGGGCGCTCACCAGTGTCTTTTACGAAACCGATAAAATCGGCAACACGCCAAATTTGGCCGACAATTTCGGCAACGGTAAGGTTACGGTTAAAACCTTGCTGCGCTGTTGAGCAGAAAGTACATTCAAGGGCACAACCTACTTGAGAAGAGACACATAAGGTCGCACGGTCATCTTCAGGAATATAAACCGTTTCAACTTCTTGGCCATCGCCGACGTTGATAGCAAACTTAATGGTGCCATCTGATGACTTTTGGTAACTTGAGATAGCAGGCGCTACGATTTCGCATCTTGCGGCAAGTTTTGCACGCAATGCTTTGTTAATGTTCGTCATTTCTTCGAAGTCACTAACGCCAAAATGATAAATCCATTTCATCAATTGATCGGCACGGAATGGCTTTTCACCCATCTCGGTAAATAGCGCTCTTAATGCCTTACGATCAAGATCCAATAAATTGATCTTCTTTTCACTCATTTAGTCTAACCTCAAAAAAACCTAAAACCTGCTTGCGGGCGGCGAATTATACAGATCTTAACAAATATTAGCCAGCAGGCTATCACCAAAGATCAAAACCTGTGCTAGAATCCGCGCAGACTACTTTTGGTCTGCCATTTGGAGGTGTAATTTCACCTTTATGATAACCCTTATCATTATAATATTTGTCGCGATTACAGTCTCTTTTCTTTGTAGTGTGTTTGAAGCCGTTTTGCTTTCAGTCACGCCGAGCTACATAGCCTCATTATCTAAAACCAACCCAGGTGCAGCTAACAGGTTAACTAAGCAGAAAGAGAATGTTGAATCTCCACTCGTTTCTATCCTTACGCTAAACACTATCGCACACACCGTTGGTGCTGCTGTTGCTGGTGCGCAAGCGGCAAAGGTATTTGGCGACGAGATGCTAGGCGTATTTTCTGGTGTTCTTACCTTCTTAATTCTCTTCTTCTCAGAGATCATCCCTAAAACTCTAGGTGCAAACTACTGGCGCTCTCTTGCTCCTGCAGTTTCTATCGCATTGGTTTGGATGGAGCGTAGTACGTTACCGCTTATTTGGATGTCGAAACAGGTTACTCAATTAATGGGTAAAGGTGACGAAGGTCAGTACATTCGCCAAGAGATGAGCGCGATGGCAGAGATTGGTCGTGCATCGGGGGAGCTTGATGAGCAAGAGTCTAAGATTCTAACTCAGATGCTGTCGGTTAAAGAGATGCCTGTAACGGCTATCATGACACCAAGAACTGTACTCTTTAGATTGCCTAACGACTTGACTCAAGATGAGTTTACCCGCCAATTTATGGCGAAGCCTTTTACTCGAATTCCTGTCTATGACGAAGACCCAGATAATATTATTGGCTACGTTAATAGAAACGATATTTTGTTGGCCGAGCGTACGACACCAAAAGAGTCGATCGCCGTACTGACTAAGAATCTATTAGTTATCCCCGAGACAGCTAAAATTCTGCCTCTGTTCGAGCTAATGATTAAGCGAAATACCAAAATCGCGATGGTTGTCGATGAATACGGATCTCACGAAGGTATTGTTACCTTAGAAGATATTGTTGAATCACTACTTGGCCTTGAGATTGTTGACTCGAACGACCCTGTAACCGACATGCAGCAATTTGCACGTAAGTTATGGAGCCGCCGCATGAAACACAAAGGTATCGTGTTGTCTGATGATGGTGATTTCGAAAAAGAGAAAAATTAAACCAGATCAGAACGAAAAAGGGAGCTTAGCTCCCTTTTTTAATGCCTAATACTAATACAATCAATATAACGCTAACAGATTCAGCTCCTCAGAGTTCTGCGCGCAATTCAACTTGAAAAAGAGTCAATTCAAAAAGTAGTTAACTCCCAAAGAGTTAAATTAAAACTTGTTCATCCTGCCGCTAGCATGCAACATCGGCATGTTAATTTTTGTACTTGCCGTGTTATACTCCTTGTTTGGTCCAGAGGAATAAGATGACAACGCAACAAACTAAATTAGAGCAGTACAAGTTAAAACTTGCCCACATCAATGACACTCACTCTCACTTCGATGCTAGCCGTATTCAATTTACGATTGATACCCAGCCAAAAGAGCTGACTCTTTATAGTCACACCGGTGGATATGCCCGTATCGCCTATCAGCTCAAGCAGGCAAGAGCTGCCGCCAAGGACAATCAACAGAGCTTTCTATTTCTGCATGGCGGAGACAGTTTCCAAGGCACTCTCTATTTCAATGAGTTTAAAGGTAAGGCCAATTCAGACCTGTTAAATATGCTCCAGCCAGATGCGATGGTACTTGGCAATCACGAGATTGATGCCGGTAGCGAGCCAGTTGTAGACTTTCTGAATGATATCCGTTTTCCGCTGATGGCGGGCAACATGGATTTGAGCCAAGAATGCCAACAGAAGAAAGTACGTCTTGGTGGTCATCGGAATCTGCTGGACTTCGACCCAGTTTCTCAAACGGCCAAAGTACTGTTAAAGCCGCTACAAGACAGACAAGTTGCAATTATCGGCATCACCTTAGATCAGATGAAAGAGATCGCCCGTCCCGATGAAGATACTCATTTTGTCAGCGCAATCCAAACCACTCGACGCACGGTCACTCAGCTAAAAGCTCAGGGGATCGACCATATTATCGTGTTGAGCCATCTTGGACTGGATCAAGATAAAGTGCTGGCCGCAGAAGTCGATGGGATCAGCCTTATAGTTGGTGGCCACTCACATACGCTACAAGGCGACTTTAGCGCACTTGGGTTATCGAATATGCCCTATGGTGAACGGGTTAACGATACCGCCATTGTGCACGCTGGCAAATATGCCGAGACCTTAGGCATTGCCGACATCCTCTTCGATGGGAAAGGTAAGGTATTGGAGCTGACAGGGGGTAATTACTTCATGTTAGATCAGCAGTTTATTCTGCAAGCATCTGACGATGTCAGCCCACAAGATTACCAAGATGTGCGCTTAACGCTCGAGTCTCACCCACTTATTCTATGGGATGGTGAGGACAGCCGCGTTCAGAACCAAATTTTACAGAAATATCGTCCGAGTTTAGATGCACTCAACAACAAGATATTGGGCTTCGTACCCAAGAGCCTTGTACATACCAGACTCCCAAGCAAAGCCCTGCCTCACGGCAGTGAAATTGCACCTTGGGTGAGCCGTAGCATGTATCAAGAAACCCGAGAATTAGGTATAGATGTTGACTTTGCACTGCATAACGCTGGCGGAGTCCGCCAATCGTTAGATAAAGGCGAACTTAGCTTAGCTGAGGTGATAGGTCGGATTCTGCCCTTTGATATTCCTCTGGTGACCTATGAGATCCAGGGCCAGTATCTATTTCAGATGCTTGAATCAGCGATTAACGCCGCAACCAATAATAGTGTCATAGGCACTGGCGCCGGCAGTTTTCCTTATACATATGGCTTAAAATACTTCTATGACGGTAGGCAAGCGCTTGGGCAACGTATCATTAAACTTGAGCTATTACGTGTAGTAGCAGGTAAACCATTATGGCAACGCGTTGATGCAGCCGCCTACTACACAGGGGTATCTTCGTCCTATACGACCTCAGGCAAAGAAGGTTACTTTCCCATCTTACAAGCTATTTGGCAGCGAGATGTTGAAGGCTTAACCCTCCCAGGTGCTTTTACTCGCTTTATCAGCAAGACGCAAATATTAGATGAAGTGCTTGAGCCCCAGGTTCACTACACTAGCCATCATCAATTGTGATAGCTAAATCAATTTAAAGGGTAATCGTTAACTATGAGTTTTAACGCTTACCCTTATATTAACTCTTTAAACATACTGAAGTTAACTAATTGTTGGCCATCACGAGGATGACTATTTTTACACTTAACTTGAAACGCAAACTGCTCAAAAAAGGGCTTGGCTAAGTATGAAGCTTCAACGGTGAGGCTATTGAGTCTTAACAGCTTAGCGTGCTCCTCAACTGCTCGGTACAGCTCACTTGCAACCCCAATTCCAGTGTAATCTGGGTGGGTAAACAAACAATCCACTTCCGCTGTTTTCAAGTCTGCAGCTCTCAAATCATCTGTTATCGAGCCATCTGCTTTCAAATTGATAAAGCCCACAATGCACAAATCGCACTCGGCAACCCAAGTTTTAGTCCCTGACAAGCGGGTTAACCAGTAATCATTGCTTCGAAGGTTGGGTGACCATACGGCTCTTTCTGCTTCACTGTAGTGGGAGCTAGCGCCTTGATTGATACTAAGGTGGAACACTTGGGCGAGTTGCCCAACATCACTGCGGGTAAAGGGACGTACAATAAAACGCTTTTTTTCCATAGTTAAAATCCTTTTATACAGGCTAGCCACTTACGACTGAGGAACAGCGGCTAACGCCTTGCTCATGTAATATCCCATAATCACTATGCCACGTTTTTCTTGATAGCTCCGATGGCGAAGCCTAAAGCCCTGAGACTCAAACAGTGGCTTAGATAATTTAGATGCATCGACAAAGAGCTCTGGCAGTGCATTGTTAACTGCCCATTGAGCTAATACCTCATATAGCCGCCCAGCCACTCCTTGTTGCTGGTACTGAGGATGAACATACAAGCTATCGATATAGCCGCGACTTTTAAAGTGCGTTTCCAAGTTGATAAAACCACAGCAAAAAGCGCGCCCCGACTCTATGCGTTGCTCGTCTACGACCAACCAGCTTTTTGAGCGTAACAAACGCTTATGCCAGTGATAACTCGATCGCGGCGCATAGGACCAAGCCGACTTTTCCTGCTGCGTATAAATGTCATCACTTATCTTGCTGATGGCCATATGTGCCAATACAGATACATCAGGTGCATAACATTTTTGATACGGAATGATTTTTAACATGGGCGAAAACAGAGTGAAAAGGCTATTGTGCGGCAGTTTAGCAAAAAAGAAAATGGCGTAGACTCAGTCTACGCCATTTCAAGTTGACTCTCTAAAGCCAAGCTTACTTAGCTTAAGGTGTCAAAGTAACAATTACTTCTTATCGATGCGACCAACAAACAGTAACTTATCGAAAGTACGGTTTAGGGTTTTGCTGCTAAAGTCGCTCATCCACATCTGCTCTTGAACAACAACAGTATCGCCTTTCTTTACTTCAACCTGTGGACCCGCTGCCCAAAAAGTCTTATCGGCTTCTTTGATCTGAACGTAGGTATAACCGCCGCCATTCATAGTGTCCATGACAGTACCTTCATGCATAACGCCTTGTGCCCATGCGCTTGAGATACCCAGTGCTAGAGTTGCTGCTGCAGCCAATTTCACTAATTTAGCTATCATCGGAGATTTCCTTTAAATAAGTTATCAATTCATCAATATTAAAGCATGCAATAGATTATAAATCTCTAATTAATCACAACTAAATTGGCCTAAAAACTCAACTATTAGATCCAACTCTCATAACCAGATATTTTAGTTTCTACCACGGAACTTTCTTTGTTGCAGCCAACCTATAGTCGAATAGTGGCAAACTCTTTAAGAGCGTTTGGCCTCATCTAATATAGGTTGCAGCATCCCTTCTAAGCCGTTGAGCTTAACCTCATACATTAAGGCTAACTGCTGACCTAGTTTTCCCTCAGGAAAACCTTTTGAATGGAACCAAACCAGATAAGGTTCCGGCAGTTCGAGTAGACGCCTTCCCGCATATTTTCCAAAAGGCATTTTCTGGGTAATGGCTTCGAGTAACAGCTTTTCATCCATCTTAAATGAGTCTCTGTGTTCAATCATAGGAACGATTCTATTTTCAAATCGTATTCTATCAAAGCTAGATAAAATTACAGATTTATCGGTACCGACAAAAAGTAGACGACTTTTCGCCGATTTTAGTCCTCAAACAACTATATTATTTATGCATATAAAATCAGGTATCTATAACTTATATAAGATTAACTGACTTGATATAAGCTTGTTAGCGCAGCAAAGTCTATAAGTAAGAGTTGCTAATTTCCGTCCTACACAGCTAAGCAGTTAATTAATTTAACAAATAACCACAGATTTCAACACCTGGCGAGCAGCGCCAAAAAACCATCAAAAACACCCTGAACGTCAAAAAATAATCACGAGTCAAAGAAAATAAATACGTCAAAAATCATACGGTTGACGAAGTTAGCTATGCAACCTAGATTAATCTGACAGGTGAGAGATAAGGTGAGTTAAATACCTAGGTTAACAAGCTCAACACATTTAACCGTACGCAAACTATCACCCATTTCATTTTATGAAGATCAGTCAATAAAATTCATCGCGTACAAAGAGGATATAAATATGATCATACTCGTTGGTGGCGAAAAAGGTGGCAGTGGCAAGAGTTGCCTAGCCCAAAATATCGCTGTATTTCTAGCAGCTGAATGCCGAGCCTCTGTTATTATGGTCGATTGCGATCCTCAACGCACAACGTCAGACTGGATCCACGCCCGCAATAATAACCCTGAGCTCCCCAGCATCAACTGCGTGCAGCTCTATGGTAAAATTCGCAACGATCTTCTCAGTCTAGAGCAGCATTACGACTATGTAATTGTCGATTGTGGTGGTCAAGATAACTTAGCATTACGTGCAACCATGTCGGTGGCCTCACACGTGCTAATGCCTCTTCGACCAAAGCGTCGCGACCTAAAAACGGTCAGCCACATGGATGATATCGTCGCCACCTGTATGATGATTAATCCCAAGATGCGTGCCACTTTTGTTATTACTCAATGTCCAAGCTTACCGAATCAAGCCAACCGCATCTTCGAAGCAAAAGATGTTTGTAAGACTTACGACATCAATGTTTTAGATTCCATTACCTACAGCCGAAATATCTACGATGACAGTGAAGAGTCTGGCCTATCGGTACTCGAGATCGAGCCTAAGGGTAAGGCTGCCGGAGAAATACGAGGCATTGCCTGTGAGATGCTTGAGGTTGCAAACGCCACCGAAGTTCGTAATCAGCTTGCTGAAAAGCAAATGAATAAGATGAGAGGTAATTATGGGTCTGGCAGATCTCAAGAAAAACTCTACGCCGTCTAGCATCACCCATAGGCAGATCCAAACGAGCCAATTAGCGCTCGAAGATCTCATCGATGATTTCATCAATGATGCTAGCCGATATGCTCTTGGACAAGAAGAGCAAGCTCCCAAGCAAAGTGAATTGGTGGACTTAGAACGCTATTCTCAGCGAGAGGGTCTAGCTAACTTAAGAAATGCTGATAGCTATAAGGTTGAGCGCCTAGCTGAAAAGGTATTAACGGTTAAAAAAGGCGATTTCCCAGTAAGAAAGGCCACGTTCACCCTAACTGAATCTGCCATTGCCCACTTAGCCGAGCTAGCCGATGACTGTGATGTCGCTAAGTCTAAACTCATTCGCTTTCTAATCGAACACCACTTTAATTTGAGCCCAGAACAAAGAAGAGCAAAAGAGAAAAGCATTATCGTTGAATAACAGTTGTTGAATAATCGATGATAAAACCAAGGATATAAGAGTAACTCTCCCTTCCCTTCGCTGGCAGTTGACGAACAGTTTTGAAGTACTGTATTGCCAGCATTTTTTTCTAATCGCTAAATATTAATACCAACAGATATAACTCCCAGCATCCACCTGAAAAACTCACCATGCTTGAATTTTAGTCATAAGCACCATATATCGTAAGTAACGCAACCTTACTCAATGGCTAGGAAATTTATGTTGGCAATTTCTGTTGTTATTCTGCTTAGTATTGCCGCCATCGGCTGGATTGCAAGCAGCTCATGGCGTGACAGACGTCGACGTAAAGTCATCACCAAGCAGCCCTTCCCTCGAGAATGGCGCGACATATTAAAAAAACGCATTCCATTTTTTCGCGTCTTACCCACAGATCTCCAGTTACAGCTCAAGAAACATATTCAGGTCTTTATCGCAGAGAAACGTTTTGTCGGCTGTGATGGCCTACAAATTGATGATGATATTCGAGTGACAGTTGCCGCTCAAGCCTGCCTTTTACTGCTTAATCGACAAACTAATTTCTATCCCACACTAAAAGAGATCCTTATCTACCCATCCCCTTTCATTGTTGAAGGAGAACAACAAAACGGTGATGGCCTAGTATCAAATCACCGCCGGGTGCTCTCAGGGGAGTCATGGCAACACGGCAGGGTGATCTTATCGTGGCAAACCACCAAGTTCGATGCAGCGGTTCCCGATGATGGAAGTAACGTTGTGATCCATGAGTTTGCGCATCAACTCGATCAAGAAGATGGCAGAGCCAATGGTGCCCCTCCCCTCAAACATCGCCAAGACTACGCTTCTTGGTCTGAAGTCTTGATGAGGGAATATCAAACTCTGGTCAGAGCGAGTCAAACCGGTGAGCAGTCCCTGTTTAACTACTATGGTGCCACCAATCCTGCAGAGTTTTTTGCGGTGATCAGCGAAGTATTCTTCGAACGTCCCCATGAGTTTATCGCCTTGCACCCCGATCTATACCGAGAACTCAGCGGTTTTTATCAGCTCGATCCGGTTAATTGGCACTAAAATCTTAACCACGATAAAATCGATAGACGACAAATAATACAAGAATTCAGAACAAGGATACTTATGTTCACTCTGCCCTCTTCAAAAGCATGGGGCTTAGCCCTACTGTTATTAATCCCCTTTTCAATGAACCTATCGGCTAACGACACGCCAAACAGCGATAAGCAGCAAGCTGCTGCAGTTTTGGACGCCTTAAACCAATACTCTTCGGCTGCAGACTGGGATAACTACTTTGCCCTGTATGATGATAAAGGCATTTTTATTGGTACAGATGTAAATGAACATTGGGATAAAGCGGAGTTTGAAAAATATGCGAGACCAACTCAAGGTTGGCGTTATGACTTGATAAGCAGACAGATGACCCTGCACGGTGATGTCATTTGGTTTGATGAGATTTTATCAAGCCCCTCTTATGGCGTGAGCCGTGGCACCGGCACCTTAATCAAAACCCCACAAGGCTGGAAAATTGCCCAATACCATTTGAGCTTTCCAATCCCCAATGGCATCGCTAAGTCTATTACAGAGCAGATAAAAGCAGCGGACAAGCATTAAGTGAAGTTCAATTAACTTCTTCACCAAAAACCATATAAAACAATTCACACAAGCTTTGCTAGGTTAGATAAGTAGCGCTTTATACCATTATATAGGCGCTACTTTGCTACTGCAGAGAAGCAAACATTCGCCATGTTAACCACATGAGTAAAGTTTGCAAAATCCTCCGCCATTAAACGTCGACCAGAGACGTCTCTATCGGCATAGATCACTCCAATCACAGTATGCTCCATGATGAGTGGTGCTAACATAAACCCTGTAGCGCCAGTAATGGCTTTAACATCATCATCCATATACAAGCGCCACTTGGCAGAGTGTGGGTTATCAACAAACAAAGGCTCTTTCAAAGAGATACAGTCTTGAAAAACATTCTGGCCACTCTCTAGCCTTATATTAAATGAAGCCTTTACCTTTTCTGCCTCATCGCCGAGTACAATTCTTGGCTGCAACAACTTACGATTAGGGCTCAGTAACAACACACAGCAACGATCGACTCCAACGCCAGTCAAAATGCCTTTAAGCGCAATAGAAAGTACCTGATTAAAGTCCTCCCTATTTAACGCACATTGCGTTAGTTCGCGTAAGCACTCCAGCTGATGGTTAACATTGGGGGCATAAATAACGGGTTCAGGCTCTTGTTTCTCAAATTTTTCGTTTAAGTGCTTAGGGCTAGGCAAGTACTCAAGTAAAATTCGAGCACCATAGGCATCGGCCATGGTTTTCGTTGCTTTATGGCAACGCAGCATACGTCCCTTTAGCTCATCGACCTCAATACCTAGCATATCCGCCGTTTGCTTTAATCGCTTCGACAGCTCGGCCATATTGGGACTATCTTGGCATAATAGCTCACTGAGCTTATTGGCGAGGAAGATACTACGCACCTCAGGGGTGCGTTCATCTGGTAAACTGAGTGATTTTATCAGTAAACTGCCTAAGCCCCAGTTACGCGCAAGCCCCACTGATAACTGCTCAAAGCTTGCCCCTAGCACATCACGAATAGCCTTATTCGCTTCCGCCACCGTGTCGCAACGGCTTAACTTACTATCTAATACTAAGGTTTCTCCACAACCTGTACTCCAAAATGCACTTTCACCTAAGTGATAGAGTAAAGAGGCAATAAACACCTCCTCTTGAAGCTCCTCGTCATAATCCTTAAGCAATGTTTTAGTCAGCATTGCCGCCAAAAATGCTTGTGCCATCAGCTTAATCATTCGATTGTAGACGTTCTCTGACAGTCCCTCAGCCTCTAGTAAACTGCTGAGTAACTTAGCGGTGATGCAAATATTCTTAATAGTATCAAAACCTAAAACCACAGCTGCTCGACTCACCGTGGTGACTTGGCTTATACCTTTACTATAGGTGACACTATTTGCCACTCGTAGAATTCTGGAGGTCAACGCATTATCGTGCATCACACTCTTACCCAGAATCGACAATGAAGACACATCATCCTTTGCAAGCTTTTCTAATGTTTTAACCGTTGAGCAAAGTGCTGGCATCTCTTGGTCGCTGATGCGATTAGTCCAATACTCAACCCCTTTGAACTTATTGTTTTCAAAATTAGTTGTTTTCACGTGTCTTTCACCTTTTACCGCGACACCATCTAGCCTCAAACTAACGTGGGGTTATAATTTCACTTTATTCCCGTCGCCAGAAACACAGCTTCATTTTGGTAAATCACCTAATAGCTGCAAAAACCTATATTCACAGTGTAGTGGTTAAACTGTTTAGCGGTTAATAGATAACACCGAATAATTACATGCCATTAACCTTATACCTTTGCCTGAGTAAACACGAGAGAAGCCGTGCCAATTTCAATAATTTTTTGCAAAAAAAAAGGCTCCGAAGAGCCGATAATCACAAGCAAAAATGATACAAAAAGGGTAACGAATAAAAACCCGCACAGCACGTAGGAATACTGTGCGGGGGACACAAGCTACAAAATGCAGCCAAACTTTTATAAGATGGGGCTTACTCCACCAGCATTTGATATCCCGGCTCTGTTAAGAAATCGACCAGAACATCTGAAGTTGTGATCTGCTCTAGCAGCACTGCCGCCTGAGTAAATCGACCGTGTGTGAAACGATCTGCTCCCACTTCATCTTTCACATTGGCAAGCTCTTCCACCAACATCTGTTTAAATAGCGATGGAGTCACCACCTCTCCTGAGGATAATTGTTGACGATGCTTAATCCACTGCCAGATAGAGGTACGAGATATTTCGGCGGTGGCCGCATCTTCCATCAATCCGTAAATAGGGACACAGCCGTTGCCATTAATCCAAGACTCGATATATTGCAGTGCGATTCGAATATTGAGACGCATACCCGCCTCCGTGCACTCCCCCTTTGCGGGTTCGAGTAACTCTCTGGCGTGAATAGGCGCATCAACATCGCGGGTAATGTGTAGTTGATTGATATGATCTTCACCTATGTACTCGTTAAAAATGGCCATTGCAGTGTCGGCCAGCCCTGGATGAGCAACCCAAGTCCCATCATGACCATTACGCGCTTCTAACTGCTTATCTTGTTTAACCTTAGCCAGCACTTGCTGGTTTATCTGCGCATCCTTGGAGGGAATAAAGGCGGCCATGCCGCCCATGGCTAAGGCGCCACGCTTATGACAGGTTTTGATCAGCAAGCGAGAGTAGGCACTTAAGAATGGCTTATCCATGGTGACCGACTGCCTATCGGGCAGCACTCTATCACTATGGTTATTTAGGGTTTTAATATAGCTAAAGATATAGTCCCAACGGCCACAGTTCAGGGCAACTATGTTAGAGCGAAGCTCATACAAGATCTCATCCATTTCAAACACTGCCGGAAGGGTTTCAATTAAGCAGGTGCACTTAATCGTACCAGGCTGCAAACAGAAACGCTCTTCAACAAAGGCGAACACTTTTGCCCACCACCTTGCTTCTAAATGACTCTCTAGCTTAGGGATATAAAAGTAAGGTCCGCTGCCTTTACTGAGTAACTTGCGATAGTTATTGTAGAAGTAGACGCAAAAATCAAACAAACCAGCGGGAATGGCAACGCCACCAAACTGTACGTGCCGCTCTTGCATGTGTAGGCCACGCACTCGGCAGACGAGTACAGCAGGATTATCACTCAAAGAATAATGCTTACCTGTTTCTGCTGTGTAGCTAATATCACCATTTACTGCATCACGCAGGTTAATTTGCCCTTGTACGACTTTATGCCAACTAGGAGCCAATGAATCTTCAAAGTCGGCCATAAACACTTTGGCATTAGCATTAAGCGCATTGATCACCATCTTACGATCCACAGGACCGGTGATCTCTACACGTCTGTCTTGCAGGTCTTTTGGAATACCGCGGATCTGCCAGTCTCGCTGGCGTAGCGATTTTGTCTCCTCTAAAAAATCGGGCAACTCACCTGAATCGAAGCGCGCTTGCTTAGCCTGCCGGTTGGCTAATAAATTAGGCACCTCAGGGGCAAACTGCTTACACAAGGCTTTAAGCAAACACAGTGTGCCTTCGGTCAGCACTTGTTCCTGATTTGCAACTGTAGGCCCGATAATCTGTAACTCTTGGCTCGACACCAATGTGTCAGCACTCTCTAATGCAGTTAGTTGCTCTGTCATCTTTTATATCTCCTAAAACTTTCCCATATCCTCGATGACACCAAACATTGACAGCATTCGGTCGCAAGTGTGCAAGCTTAAAAAGCTCAAAACACCCACTCTCTTATAGTTATGCTTGCTTCGAGCCTTCAAACCTATGACTTATTTCTTATGGCTTATCCCCATATGGGCTAAGCCATATAACTTGTTCGTTGGTACTAAGCGCCCTAAGTCGGCATCTGTTGATTTACAACAAAACCTACTGACTAAAAGTTTTAGTTGCAAGCCCGCACCGTCCCTGCCTATGTCAGTAAAGAGCTGTTTCAACTGCGTAAAACCACAATCACACAGCAGAGACGAAATGATATAACCATCTGATTAACTTGGATAAAAACAAGAATGAATAAATTATAGAAATTAAGAACTAAGACTTGTAAGACAAATTGACCATAGAGCGAAGAGTAAAACTAAGTTCGTTATTATATTTCACAGCGTTAACATAACTTGCCAGCAAAAAGCTTAAGCTAACATCATATCTATTCAGCGCTGCGTTTACTCCTCACCTCTAGGTTAATCTATAAAAGTACATTAAAACAAAAACTTAAATAAGTAACAGACAAAACCGATTTCAAACGCATGTTTGAAATTTACGTTTACGTTAACGAAATGTAAGTATGGCTAGACTGTTATCGATTCCCTGACGATAAATAGTGACCAACATCTCAAAAAACATTGGTTCAAGCCGAAAAAAGTTTAAAACTCCTACCTAAACAGGCACTACAACAAACGGATATCGGCTAATGTCATTGAGCTAGATTAATTGAAAAGGTTTAATTGAACACGGTAAGGGTAAGGGTAAGGAATAGATAAGCTAAGAAGCTGCTTAGTCGGATTAGCAACTAAATAAACATAACAGAAATGGCGCTTAAGGCCTCAAGGGATAGCAGTTCAGTTTAATAGTAAGGAATGACCAATATCGATTATTGTTATCTGCTGGAATAGCTCAACTCTGTCTCGATTCTAGCTAAACCAGACTAGGACAAAACTCATGCCTAGCTAGAAACTCATTAGATAATGGTCGAATGTTAATTAAATACCAGTGAGCGCTGAGTCTCGTCGCTTTTGCTCTGCAGCTCAAGCTCTGGACTATATAACGTTACCCTATTACGACCCGAGTGTTTCGATGCATAAAGCGCAATATCGGCACGCTTTAAAACCGGATCTAAACTGAGATCCTCTCGGTCATTGCTCGATACACCAAAGCTCGCACTAATATTAAACACATGCCCTGAGTACTTGGTATCGATCGCTTCTATCGCGTCCTTACAACGCTCGGCTATCTTCAGTGCTGTTTTCTCGCAAGAATAGGGCAGAAAAAGGGCAAACTCTTCACCTCCCATGCGAGTAAAAATGTCGCTATCACGAATAAGTGGTTTGATCACCGACACCACATGTTTTAGCACCCAGTCTCCGGTTGCATGACCGAAGCTGTCATTGATGTTTTTAAACAGATCTAAGTCAAGCACAACCACAGAAAAGTGTGCTTTACGCAAACTAACTTGTACGAACTCGTTCTCGGCAAAGTCCTGACCCGCGCCGCGATTATAAACACCCGTTAGCCTGTCTGTTAAGGCCAACTTCCGGTAACGCTGCTTTTGCCTGTGGCTATACAATAAAAACAGCGACAGGAAGATTACGCTCCCCGCTAACATAGTCATAATCATCACATCATTTGTCTTGTCAGAACGATCTAGCTCTTTCTGCGCCTCTACCAGCTGCCGCTCCTGATTGAGTAATGCGATTTCTCGTGCCTGCTCTTGGTGTTTAAACTTAGCCATCTGATAGGCATTAGCCTTGGCTTTAGTGTCATCGAGGACTAAATTACTATAGTGTTGATGGGACTCAAGGTAATCATGTGCAAGTTTGTACTGCTTTGACTCTAAGTATCGCTGCGACAATACTTTCGCGGCAATGGCTTTATATCCGACATTACTGGGTTCATCACTTAACCCCATCACTTTATTAGCATACTCTTCAGCTTGAGAATACTTCTTGAGTCGCAGGCTTGTCTTGGCAAGCAAAGCATGAACACTTATTATCTCCGCTTTATAGCCATACTTAATGTATCCGGCAAGGATCTCATTAAGTTGTACCTCCGCTCTTTGAAAATCATCCATTTTTATGGCTATTTCAGCCAAACCTTTTCCAGACACGAAACCGAATAAAGGAAATTCTTTGTTTTCACAATATGCCTTACTCCGAGCAAACCCTTTCTCGGCTTCTAAGTATTTAAATTCATTCAAGTCTGCATATGAACTCAAAATTAGTGAAAAACAACGAAGCCGACTATTACCTTCTTTAGTATATAAAAGCGCCCGCTCACTGTATTCTCTAAGTTCTTCATTAGCATCTAGGTTTAACGCTAAATTAGCCAACCTAACATAGGCGCCAGCCTTAGTATCAAGATCATCGCCTACCTTAATTTTTTTTAGGTAGCTATCCATCAACTGAAATGCTTCGCTATACTGTCGTAAACCAAGTAAATTTGCGGATTGATATTGATAAATATCCGTCAATAGCTCATCACTTAGATCATAATTTTCAACGCTTAGCAATAATTCCTTAGAAGATTGATACTCTCCTGCATAGCTCTTTTGAATAGCTTGATAAACAATCAATCTAAATTGCTGCTGTTGAGTTAGCCCATCCCAAGAAGTAAGCAAATTATCAATTAACTCCTCGACTTCTTCAGGAGAAGAGCTAATAGCCTTATCAATTTGAGACAAGGCTAAATCGTAGCGAACCTTACTTTCCTCCCCATAAACTGGACAGAAAAGAATAAAAGTAAGGCATAAAGCTACAATTAATTTCATACTTTATTTTTTATCAGATGAATAGATCAAAATAAGCGAACGATAATTCTGGCCACCTGATAGTGATTTAATCTGGTTGTCATCGCCCGACATCACCGCTTGGATTTCATCATCACTTAGACCATTGGCCTGCATCACACCTTGAGGATCTTGCTTATACTCCTCTAGTAGTTTGGCATCTGAACCTAACTTTTCGAAAAACTCATTAAACTTTGACATTTATATTCCCTTAAATTAAATGAACATCTTTGGTTTGTTTTACTTTTCACTTTTACTTTTTTACTTCTCAATTTCTTGTTTGCATAGATAAGCTGAAAAACCTCTGACACTCTTAGTACCCGACAATGGCTTTAACTGGTTAATATCATCCGAATTCACCATTTGGAGCTCATCACCTAGGCCATTGGCCCGCGCCACCGCTTGAGGATTTTGTTTATACCCAGCTAACAACTTTGCATTTAAACCTTATTTCTCGAAAAACTGATTAAACTTTGACATTTTTAATCCCTTAAATTAAATGAAACACGTTATCGTTATATTTAGCCTAGCTCTTCTGCGGTGATCCCAAGCTTGGCCAATACCTCATGGTTAAACTCAAGCTCCCGCGAAGGCGGAATAAGCAAGGTCGTGATAGCTGAAAGCTGCGCAAATGGCAGTTGTTTCAATGCTATTCTCTCTATTCTCGGAGTCTGAGTCGGCAAATTAGGCGCCTCATAGAGCACGATTTCATGCTCAAGCGGATACCACTCATTAAGTTGCTCCACTAAAACCTGTAATCTATCCGATGAAGTATGAAATTCGGTTAAGGTGTGCTCGCCAGCAATGCCTATCTGCCATAACAAGAGGTGGGTTGTTGGATCTGGAGTATGCTTATAGAACATAAACTGGCTGGCTTCGAAACTTTGATGACCAGAAGCGCCGGGATCGATGCCCACATCGGCCCATAAACAGGCCTCAGCAGAAATGCCCGGCTCCATTTGTGCCTGATAGCCCTCTCCTCTAGCTCTAGCAATCGCAAAGTGAGACACACAAGCAAACACGCCTGGGTGACCATATAAGGCACAGACGACTTTTTTGCCTAAGCGCACTTGCTCCAAAATAGCGGCCACCATCTGCTCATAGGTATCGCGACGGCTTTTAACTTCTCCCTCTCGAGCATAATAGGGCTGAAGACTGCGCACATCTTGATTAAGCGACTCCAGCCAATGCTGGGCAAACCCATCAGGTACCAGAGAAAACACCACATCAGCGTACTCAATATAGCTTTTGCTCAATATGCTAATTTGTCCGGCTAAATTGAGCCCGGTGCCGACACAAACCAAAGATCCTTTTTCTGTTGTCATCTACTCTCTGCCTATCGATGTAAACTTTATTCTTGTTCTAGCTAATTTTTTACAGCCGCTGACCAAAGCTTAACTTTCAGGGCTTTGGCTTCATACTTGGATTTCTAAGGTTAGATTTAAAGGCTTAAATTTCATGAAAAAACAATGTTAACTTAACACAACATTTCTGCAACTTAAACCAGAATTAGACTAGTGCGTCTTCTTTCTCAAAGTGGCCTGAATGACTTTCAGTAAAAGCTTTCTTATCAGTAAGGTAAAGTGAATTATTTGAGGTAGATAACAAGGTAGTCTTATCTAAGATTAAATGACAAAACGAAGCGACTAATCAGCTCAATAGCTATAGATAATGAACTTCTTCGGTATTTCCGACTCCATATATTCATTAATTAGGGTTTAATGTTAAATCCTGAATTGAACTAAAGAATTACGCTCCAAGCACGGCTTGACGCAATAGCCCTTGTCATAAGGGGGAGTGCTTGGGTATTATGACCGACAGATTTTTATGAAGTAGCGCATTCAATGACAATTAAAAAGAAAAGTCTTACCCTTTTGGGCGCTGCTGCGCTCTCGTTATCACTTAGTGGCTGTGGTGTTTTTGACTGGTTGATCTATAAGCCTGATATCCCTCAGGGTAACTATATGGAAAAACAGCAAGTCGAAAAATTACGTATTGATATGACTAAAGAGCAGGTTGAATACGTGCTTGGCCGTCCGGTTTTACGCGACAGTTTTTCTGACGACACTTGGTATTATGTCTACCACTACAAGAGTGGTCGTGATGCGAGCATCATCCATAAAGAGCTTATTCTAAACTTCGATGGCGATAAGCTTGTCGAAGTGAAAGGCGATTATGAGCTAAGTCCTGAGTTCAATACACCACTCGAAGAGAGTAGGTTACCTGAGATCAATACACCTGAAGGTGAGCCACTGATCCCAGAGCAACGCCCTCAAGCAGAACCGTTAGTTGAAGAGAAAGAAACTCAACCTGAGACGCTCTCTGAAAAGTTTGAATAACTAACCACTGAGATAAATACAAAAATGGCGATACCCTTTTAGGGATCGCCATTTTTTATCGCTGTTCTTTATTAAAACGACTGAGGTTTATTAAAGCTTACTACCAGTCTTCTTATTAACTCGGCCTTCATCTTTGGCTTTCTCAGCTCGCTTACGGCGCACATCTTTAGGATCGGCGATCAATGGGCGATAGATCTCAACCCTCTGCCCTGGCTGTAACACCTCATCATGTTTAACTAAGCGGCTAAAAATACCAAGCTTGACGGTATCTAGGTCAATCTCTGGGAAATAAAGCTGCATGTCACTTAATTTGACCGCCTCAATACAAGTGGTTCCCGGTGTGACATTGACCTTAATCAGCTTTTGCTGCTTGGGCAGCGCATAAATCACTTCGACCATAAATGGGGTTGGTTCGTTACTCATTGATAAATCACCTTTGCACGACTGGTAAATGCCGTCACCATTGACGCCATCAACTCTTTAAATATTTTACCAAAAGCCAAGTCGGCAATAGAGCTTGAGAACTCGAAACTCAACTCAAACTCGACCTTGCAGGCATCTTCGGTCAGTTCGGTAAACTTCCACTCACCAACAAGTTCTTTAAACGGGCCGCTCTCTAACTGCAGTTGAATACTTTTACCAGGAATAACCTGATTACGTGTGGTAAAGGTTTTACTGATCCCCGCCTTTGCAACATCCACCGAAGCGACCATAGTTTTGCCATCAAACTCTAGGACCTTGCCCCCGACACAACCGGGCAAGAACTCTTTATAAGACTCAACATCATTGACTAGGTCATACATCTGCATCGCGCTGAAGCGCACTAATACACTGCGAGAAATTTGCGGCATCTGTCGAACGGTACTCAGTAATTAAACACGAAAGGCCGATTTTAACATGAACACAAAAAAACGCACCTTTGATACTGTGCTAGCCTCTTGAGCGCCTAAAAAGCAGACAAACTCTCTCAGCAAAGAGATAAAACTTGTAATAAATTCATTTGGCCAATTCCATATTTGTTTAGCGCGAGTATAATGGCTGCCTATGGCTAAGAATAATGCAAAGAAATCAAAGAACCCACCAGCGACGATAGCACGTAATAAACGCGCCACTTTCGACTACAAATTTGAAGAAAAATTTGAAGCTGGCTTGTCCTTAATGGGCTGGGAAGTAAAAGCAATTCGTGTGGGTAAAGTAAACCTATCTGAGAGCTATGTGTTCCTGAGAAATGGTGAAGCTTACCTATTTGGTTGCACTATCACTCCACTCAATACTGCATCGACACATGTGGTATGTGATCCTATGCGTGATCGTAAGCTACTGCTTAATCGTCGCGAGCTGGACAAGTTACAAGGCTTAGTGGATCGTCAAGGCTATTCTATCGTACCTATCTCTATGTACTGGCGCAAAGGTGCATGGGTCAAGATTGAAATTGGCCTAGGTAAAGGTAAGAAAGAACACGACAAGCGTGATGACACCAAAGAGCGCGAGTGGAAGATTGAAAAATCACGTACGATGAAAAAAGCCGTTCAACAATAAGTTACAACGGAAAAAGCGTACGGATAACGAACAATCGATTTAACTTGTACTATTTATCCTTGTTTATAAGGGAATACACAGGTTACAATCAGTTTGTACTTGGGGGCGATTCTGGATTCGACAAGATTCACGAAACCCTAGGAGCATGCCGAGGGGCGGTTGGCCTCGTAAAAAGCCGCACAGTTATAGTTGCAAACGACGATAACTACGCTCTAGCAGCTTAGGCTAGCTAGCCATCTTGCTCACGTTTCTCAAATGGGCAGAGTATATAGATGGTCACCTTTACATTTGATAGCGAGGGAACCTTGTTCAGGGGTGAACCGCGAAACAGTACTGGACTCGCCAATTGCAATCCTGTCTTTCGGAGTGTACTTGGTTAACCAAAAGAGAGACTAAGCATGTAGTGCCGAGGATGTAGGCTTTTTGGACGCGGGTTCGAGCCCCGCCGCCTCCACCAATTAAAACAAAGGGTTAGCCGAAAGGCTAACCCTTTGTCACATCTGAATGTCCACAAATTGCCCACGCAGTTTCAAAAGTTGCCCACAAATGCCCTTTACCTTAGTTCGTTGCTGGTAAGCTTTACCCTCTTTTTTTATTTCAGTTTTATTTTTATCTAACTTAATGTTTTTATTGTGTTTGATCACCTTTCTAATTTTTAGCCTTTCTTGTTAAAACCCCACGGAATCCAGCGAAAACCTAGCATTCATGCGGCTTTCAAGATTGCTTAATCTCTCAGCGTTCCTGTATGGAACTGTAAAACAGTGAAATTAATCGCGATCATTTCAGATCTTCGATCCATTAAAAGCCCTAGGAATGGCGCTGGCTGCGCCTATGAACTGCAATAATCTAAAACTGAAATAAAAAAATTATAAAAAGCCCGTAGGAGGGGAGGACGTGTGCGGATTTCGTGGCGCGGATTCTCTGTGTGAATGGTTTCCGTGATAAAACTGGACGGTAATATCTGGGCGTGGGTTCGAGCCCCACGACAGGAACCGAACCCGCACCAATAGTTTTACCCTTCTGTAGACAACAAAAAGCCCAGCACTTGGCTGAGCTTACGTGTGGCTTTATCTATTATTTAACTTTGTATGTGCCGGCGCTGGAACCGCCTGTGACTTGCACTTGGGCGTTGCTGGTGATTTCGGCTACGACTGCGGCGGCTATGGCTTCGGCCATCTTCCCTGCAAAGGCATGTGGGCCTGTAGTAACAAAGCCTCTGCTTTCTAGCTCACTGACGAGCTTACTCTCTAGTGATGATTGACTTAGTGCCATGTGACTTCCTCTTTATTTACCTAACTACTTGCCTGCTGTAACTGTTGATGAACCATCTGCATGAGGGCCACCAATAAAGTGGCAGATGTGACCACAAGTGACCACGGCTGAGCCACCATTAAGTTTAATTGTGTCGGCATCCTCACTAATGTTCTTGGCCTTGATGCTTAAATCTTTGGTGATTGTCATGGTCATCTTGCCCTCGACTTCGGTTAGCTGGTCTTTTAGCACTTTGATTTCTTGCGACTGCTTAACCAGTAGCTTATGCATTTGGCCGATAGTGGTGCGAATGTCTTTATCGGTTTCGGTGATCAGGTTGCCCACATCATCGAATAACTGATAAACCCCATCGCGCACTTGGTTGCGGCTTTCACCTGCTTTGATGGCTGGTAAGTCCCAACCAAATGGCAATACTGTGCGAATAAATGGTTTGTCTGGTCTGCCGTAAGCAAATCCCACTTCAACAATTGCGCCAATGGCTGGCGGCTCTAACCGCCCTGCTTTATCGCCAATACCTGGCACGGGTAATGGTGCCGCCTCTAATATTGATTCGGTTTGGTTACCGTCTTCATCTAGCAGTTGTACATTAACCGCATAACGTGGGTGAAACGCGTCACTGCCGCGTTCGCCCTCTTCGGCTGGCAACTCTGGCAACTCAACGACCTTACCCCACCACGGCAAGTGATAGCGTCCCGATAATTCTGGCAGCACATTAAACAACTTGCGCTGTTCACTGCGTTCGTCTGCTTTGGTGACCGTCCACGTTAATGTCATGGTGTCGTTTTCAAGTTCAACTTGCTTAACTCGATGGCCGTTAACTAATGCGCCCGGGCGCATTGCTGGCATTGCCAATAATTGCCAACCATTACCGTATTGATTTTGGGTTAAGCCTTGCTCGATAGTCGTGGGCTTATTTGCCCAGCGGCTGTCTTGGTAGCTACCAACGTATATTTGGCCGTCTGGTTGCTGGTACCAAACGCAATCCGGTACCGCAAACACAGCGCCCAAGCTTTGCAACAACTGATACCCCGCACCTTGGCTCGTGAAGTTACCCACTTGTGAGTCGAGGTACAGCGCATTATTAGGTAAAACAAAACTTAAGCCAGTATCTTCACCAAGCTGGGTGATCACTTGCCTAAATGTTGCGTGGCGGATATTAATCGGCCATTTGTCTGCCAATATGCTTGCCAGTTCACGCACCATAATGCGGTGCATGCCTTTGCTGCTTGGGGTGACTTTGGTGACATAACCGGTAAAGTAACGCTGCAGCTTATTGTTGTAACCAATATCAAGGGCAACCACTTGGCCGTGTTTGGCCTCACCATGAATGTTGAAACTGCCACGGCCTGCGGCTGACAGCTCAAGCACCACATGGGCATTTGAGTGAGCAATAATTTGCTCGCCTATGGTTAAGCGTTTAGTTAGCTTCATGCTGGCTCGCCTATGGCGTTGTCGATGCTGGCCAAGAACTTCTCGACAGATGACACTTCCACTTTTGGCGGCGCTGCAGCAATTGGTGCGGTTGGGATCACGCTACTGCTTTGCTTAGTGGTTTGAAATCCGCTGGCACCCGCTAGCTCTTGGCGCTGCTCTGCTACCTCGGGCACACTTAAGTGTTCACGTAATTGGAAGCTGACATTCCACGCTAAAAACGTTGGGTGCTCTGGCGCTGATATAAGACCGCAAAACTTTACTTGCCTGATTTTAACCATGCGCGCCAACTCTGAACCTACGCGGCGAACAACACGGTTGCCCGCCTCGTCTTTAGCGATAGCCAGCTCAAACAAACGTGATAGCTGCGCCTTATCAGTGAACGGGATTAAGCCGGTGACTTTTAGCTCTTTGGCTTTATCGCCCTGTTCACTGCTGGCCGTGCTTGAGCTTTGGCCTGACATATCTTGTTCGGCCAGTTGCATGCTTAACTCAATTTTGCAGCTTTTTAAGTTAATCAGTTCACCGTCTAATGCTATTTGGCTCATGGCTTACTCCCCTGGCTCATTGATGCTACTCCTAAAAACCTTGCGACGATGAGTGTCATCATCATCGCCACTTATGGTTAATTTAACTGACGCATCACTCCGCTGCAGGCTGCGGATATCTCGTTTTAATTTCAGCGACCTTGTCCCGCCAAGCTTGCTCCGACTCGATCGTTTTATCGTATTGCCACTCCATATATAAAGGATCGGACTCGCTCTCGTAAGCCAAGCGGCGCTTAGCAAACTCTTGAATTTCTTCAAACGCTTTTTGATTTAACGTAGAGTTAATTGCATCCTCATCCATTCCAATTCCTTGCATATAATCTTGGCTAGAATTCGCATGGATCTTGCCTTCATGTATATATTTAAAATTCATAACTACGTTCTCCTGAATGGGGCGCTAAGTAGCGCTTTTCTTAAGTTATAAGTACTTGCATGGCTGGCATGACCAAGCCACGACTGGATGCTTTGACTAATATCGGCAAGCTGTATCTCGCCTTTTGCATACAGCTTGCGGTACTTTTTTAACTTGGTCTTTATTCGGTTAACACTGCACTTTCTGAGCAGCCGATGTGACGAATAAATTCGAAACCCTAAAAAATCCAGCGCTCGACCATTCGCCGTCGAAATGGGGAACACTTGGGTTTTACTGTTGGTCTTCAACCGCAGGTTCTGATTAAGAAATATTTCTACTTCTCTTCGCCATTGATGCAACTGCTCTTTGTCATGATGAATAAAAACAAAGTCGTCCATATAGCGCACGTAAAATTTGGCTCCTAGCTGATGCTTGGCAAATCTGTCCAGCTCATTAAGATAGATGTTGGCAAATATCTGGCTGGTTAAGTTGCCGAGCGGAATGCCAGCACCCAACGCATCGCTTGGGCTTGTATCAATAATGTAAAACAGCAGCGCTTTGGTCCGCTCGCATTTAATCTTCGCATCCAGTATTGATTTGAGGATGCAATGATCGATACTTGAGAAGTAACGACTAATGTCGGCTTTTAACGCATAAGTTTTGCCATGCTTTCGCTCAACTTTTTTAATAAACGCTTGCGTCCTATCTGCACCTTTGTGGGTACCTTTACTTCGGCGGCAGGCGTAAGAGTCGTGAATATACTGCTTATCAAACAGCGGCTCGATAATGTTGTATATCGCCCTATGCGCTACTCGGTCCCGAAAATGTGGTGCTGATATTAATCGGCGCTTTGGCTCAAACACGTAAAAATGGTGATATGGCGACATCTGATACATGCCCCACATCAACTCGTTTTGTATTTGAATAATATTCTCTTCAAGATTATTGAAAAACACCAAAGTAGCGTTGGCCTTTGTTTTCCCTTTTCGGCACTGATACGCCGCATCTAGAATATTTTCAAAACTGTATATCTGCTCAAAAATACAACCCATTGACGCATCAATCGGTTTAATACCTGTTCCAGCAATAGCTGAGGTGACAGCATCCTTTTCATTGTCGCACTGGCAGCACCCATTAGGGTGGTTGCTTCTGGCATAATCAAGAGCTGGGCGAAAACCAATGTTACTGTTCGCATTCGAGCGCGAATTGTTCAGATTGAGCATGCCCAAACCTGCGTTAGAGCCATTGTTCCAGTTGCCCCCGCGAAGCGGGAATCGGTTCCGCGTATTCATAATGCTGTCGCCTGCTGTTTCAACTTAACAGACTTGATCCACCCGCCAATCATGCGACCTATCTCAACCAATTTCTCAATCCATAGCTGATATTTTTTAATATCAAGATAATGCAGATCTTTGGCTAATCTCACTCGGCGCTTCAGTATTGCAAGCTCAATATCAAGATCCGTGAGTGTGGTCTTTTTGTGATAACGTTTAAATGCAGTAATAACTAGGCGCTGTAACTGCAGCATGGATAGGCGTATCTCAGCGCCAAGCACGTGCTTTTCATGCTTGGGGAACTGCTTAAGCGCTACGTATCCATAGAGCAACATTTCGCGGCATTTATCTTCGATCAAAAGGGCGGTCAAGCTGCCTCCGGTAAAGCCTTTAATATAATTAAGATTAAGCTGCGCTATCGCGCAGCGGCCAAAGTGTCAGTTTGCATTACACAAAGAAAGCTGGGCGAAAACCAATGCTACTGTTCGCACTCGAGCGCGAATAGTTCAGATAGAGCATGCCCAAACCTGCGTAAGAGCCATAGCTCCAGCCGCCCCCGCGAAGCGGGAATCGGTCGCCATAATTACGAACATAAATAGCACCTGCCACAGTGGTTGGTGACGCAGACTCAATCAGCAGTCTGCGCATAAGTTCAACTGGTGCATACCCAGCAGACTTGCCAATGGTGGCGAAATGAGCGTTATGCGCATACGGATAATCGTGACTATCATCGTTAATCGGGCCGTTACGCTTAATGATAGTGTTGCTTAAAACTGGCGCGCCAACATTACCTGTGCCAGCCATACTGTCTGAAGTTGAGTCAAAGTAAGCACCGTGGCGGTGCCAGTTTGCTTCATTGATGCTGGGGTTGTTGTCCAGTGTTGTGATGATTTGGCCATTATCGAGCTTCATTTGATCGAGCCACTCATTCACATTACCGACTAAATCCTGCACCCCGAAAGCGCCGTGATCGTGTGCCCAAGTATCTGGCCCTTTGCCTGTATCGGTTCTTCCGGTTCCGCTCGAATCCCCCGGCATGCCGTTATCACTGCGACGAGCAGTTTCTAATTTATTTTCATGACTGCGGCCATAATTTGTATTACCACGAGGCACTGTATTGTTTGCTAGTGACCAAAGCGCAATAGCGGCCCATTCATGGATTGACATCATGTGCCAGCCTGCCCCCTTATCGGTACACAGCGCTTTGGCGACATCGTAGTTAACTGATGTGCGCGGCTGCACGCCACCGACTACGCTGCAACCACCGTTAGCACCTGCACTTGCTAGATACTTGGCAATATAGACTTCACTGCGGGACGTGCCGTTATCCATAAACATAGTTGGCGTGCCTGTACCAAGCTGAAGATCGACACCGGTTCGCGTCAATATAGCTTCGTTTAGATCTTCATAATTAAAACGCTGGATACGCACCATGATGTTCGGGTTGCCCTGGGCATCAATTAAAATCGTGTTGCGACCACCTGATGCGTCTTCAATGGCTTTTTTATGGCCCTCAATCGCGTAATCCGTTAGAGCATCAACATTGTCATTAAACGCCTTTTCAGCGAGGGCGATAGCATCATCAGCTTTCTTATCAAGCTGGGCCATTTTTCCAGCCACCTCTTGCCCGAGTTCTTGCGATGCTGCGGTCTGCTCGTTTGACGCGCTAACGGCTTTGGTGACCTCTTTTAGTAGCTCGTTAATTTCCTGACTCATTTTATTTCCTCCAGTGAACGGACGCGTTCGCTTAATATTAAATTCCAGTAGGCATTTTTTGTCACCCATGTATTGGCGCTAATCACTGCTGTCGCGTTGCTGGCGGTGCAGCTTTGAAGTTGCACTATTTCATTTGAGTAGTCATACATCCACGACTCAGCAGACACCGGGGCTGGTATGGCGTCGGCTATGCCTAAGTGTTCCACTACAAAATTGCGGCTGATGGTGTTGCCCTCAAAGCTGCCAACCGTGCATACTTTTTGTGTTGTCGGCACATACGCGAACGAAATTAACTTGTTGTTATGGGCAAGTCCTATCCAGTTAAAATTAAAGTTGCCGACATCGGGGCCTAGCATCTGGCTAAATGTCACTCTATTTTTATCTATGATCCCGTGCTTTAGCGGCTCTGCGCGGTGGACTATTTGACTTGGCGTTGGCATGGGCTCTTCCGCTGGCTCTGGATCTCTAAAATCCAGCCCAGGAATAAAAGCAAATACAAACTCATCAATAATAAAGTCCTGTACATTGCCAACAGCTAAGGCGATATATTGCTCACCGTAGGTCGTTAGTCGCGCCATTGTTTGCCCCTTATATATAGGTGTTGGTAGTCGTTATTACACTCACTCGAAACGGTATTGAATCCACTAAAGTGTTCTAGGTTGCTATTGCTTAATGTTTTAACTGTAAGCGTTTGAAAATCTTGGCTTGCTTCGGTCACTGCCATACTGTTAACCGCCAGCCTTACTGACAAGTAATCGTAACGTCGGCACGTTCTGCCGTAACATTGAATTATCTCTGCGAGCAGGGCATTGTTCGGCGCAACCTCGGTGTCGTCTATCTCAATAGACACCCTATCCCAATCAAGTTCCGGCTGCCGCTCCCTGACACTGATCACCTCCATGCCTAAGCGCCCCATGATGTTAATGAAGCCTTGGGTGCTGCCCGCATCTTTAGCATTAACAAAAGCGTAAGCTACCCGCTTGCGGTACAGGGCCAAAGGCTCACCTTTAAAGCGGTTCACGGCGCGTTCCCATGCCAGCAAATCCAACATATCGACCGAGCAGGTTAACGGGTCAATTTGCGCTAGCGGCCAAATAAACCAATCGCGCAGCCGTTGCCAAAAAGACTGCAGGCCATTGGTTAACATGGCTGGCTCTTGTGGCTCGTCGGTTTTGTTTAGGGTTTTACCGTCCATCCACCACGGCGGCGTAATGGTGGGTAACTTAGGGCAACCTTTTGGCTCTGGTACTGACATTAGATCACCCCGCGATTGTTAATCACTAAGCTGCTAATGCGTGGCAATGCTAAGCCGTTAATCAAGTCATCAGTTAACCAACGCACACTTTTTAAATGTGGCAACTCGTCTGTTAACTCACTAGTCAGCTGTGAGAAAATAAAGGCACTGCGAGGGAACGTGCGCGTCATCGCTGGGTGCAGCTCAGATTCTCTAAATGCAGCGCGAATACGTGATTCAATGTCAGCCTCTAACTGGGCAATCTCACTGCTACCGATATTGCTGGCATGCCAAAAGTTAAGCTCTAACGCTTGAGCGCTAGCAGCAATAGGCATCACCAATAAGTCATCACCGTGGCCGTGATAGCCTCGGGTGCTAATGTAGTCGTTAATATTGTCAATTAGAGCTTGCGTCGTTTCGCCAACTTCCATCATTACATGGCAATTTGCGGTACCTGGACCACGGGGCGCTTCATGCTCAAAATAAAGTAAGTCGCTACGAATACCCGCAAAGCTTGCTATGGCCGCGCGGTAAACGGCATCAATGTGATAATTACCCCCGCTGCCGGACTTATCACGTATGCGCAGTGCCAGTTCATCGTCAGTTTCTTGGTTAGCACCGCTTTGGGTGATCCAATCGCCAATGTTATTCACCACCGCAATACCCGCTAACACCTCGGGTAAAACATTGTAATAACCTGCGCCAATGTTATGCCCTGCGCCCGACTGCTCTGCCTCACATAATATTGCCTCGGTTAATACGCCTGCGGGGATCAATGTGTCGGCTAATACTCGCATTCGGTAAATGGCGCCTAATGTGGCATCGCTTTGTATCACCGTGCCTGCTTTTACCCAAATATCAGCATTGGCATCTACTTTGGTGAATGTAATTAAGCCTTGGGTTTTTACCGCTTGCTTACGTTCTAGGCCTACATCCCACGCTTTTAGCTCTAAATACAGATCTGTTGCCGTGGCTGTAAACATGGCTGGCAATACGTGATTAGCCAGTAATGTTTTAATTAACCATAAAACTGGCGTGACAACACATGCCGAGAACAATTTCCAAAACGGGCTCATAGCGCTGTTATTACTGATAATTGAATTAGCTGCCATTACGTCAGCTTCAAGCAATGCAGTGACTTGCTGGCTATCCATTGGCACTCCCTCGTTAGCGAGTACCTTTTCAAAATCAACTTGTGGGCGTGTCATAATTTACCTCTGCAGCTAGATCGCCAAATTCGTAAGTGGTCGCGGTGATAGCAATGACTTTAGTGCTACGCACATCGAGTTCGATAGTGCCCGGCACTAAGCGAGTATCGGTTTCAATTAGCAGCTCCATTTCGGTGTATACATCGGCGCGCAATGTCGCACTGCGCTGGGCTAGCAATTTAGTCACTAGCCCCGATTCCATCAGCATGTGTTTAACGTCTTGGGCAATGCTTTTACGGGTGACTGTTAAGTTGGGCTGAGCGCCCACATCTAACGACAATGCACCATCAACAATTAACAGATCGCTATATTTGGCTTGTTCTGTCATGCGGTCATTAGCTCCTGTTGGTCGGCAATTTCGGCCAAACTAAAGTTTTTAGGTGGGTTGTTAATGATCACATCACCAAAGCTAATGCGCTTTTCGCCACTGCTGCTTGCCGCCATGCTGGCTCTGGCGTTCGCTGCTGTCTGCTGGTTAAAACGTGGCTTAATAGCGCTGGCCACTGACTCGTTAGCAACGGGTTTGATATTTAATTGCTGGCTGGTCGCATCTGGCTGATAAACAGGTAAGGCACTGCGCTGCAGATCAACTGCTTGTGTCAGCGACTCTGGCATCACCGGCTTAAACTCGCTTTGCTGATACTCAACAGGCAAACGGGTGATATTAGTCGCTGGCACTATTGAGTTAACGTCCATTGATGCCGCCCAAGGCCCCGCCATTGGCTTTGGCATCGCAGGTTCGTTAGCTGCTGTTTGCTGCATCCACTGCGGCACCGCTTGTTGGTTATGGTTTTGCAACACATCAGGCAAGCTTGATTGCAGCGCCGCTTGATCAACATCGCCCATGATAGGAATTAAATCTATTTCAACACCTGGAATGTAATTTAGCTTTTCGATGTACCAATTTAGGTAATCAACAAACATGCCTTTGAGTGATTCCCAAGCGTTGCTAAATACGCCGACCAAGCCTTGCACCCATTCCCAACTGCCCATAGTGGCAACTAAGTCATCCCAGTAATAAACCAGTGCGCCTACTGCCGCGATGGCTGCAACTACACCTGCTACCACAAGGCCAATTGGGTTGGCGTACATCGCAATATTCACCGCTAGCATTACACCGCGCAGTGACGCTAAACCCGATGTCAGCATGGCATTAATGCCTGCCCAAGCCATAGTGGTTGCACCATAGGCCGTCATCATCATTTTGCCCACGCCCATCGCCATGGTTAGCGCACCACCTGCCGCGACTAGGCCAAACATGGCAATGGCCGCATAACCAAGCCAGCGGGTTAAGTTGGGGAATGTTTCGGTAAACCAAAGCACATCTTTGCCCATATCGGCTATCCAACTAGCAAAACCATTAAAGGCTGGCAGAACGGCACTACCAAAGGCGGCTCGGATCACGTTCCAACTTTGTGCAAGTCGCTGGCTTTGGTCGGTCATATCTCGGGCCATATCGGTGGCAGGCCCCATGCCTTTAACATTTTTAAAGCTGTTAATGTTAGCTTTTAAGCCGTCTAAGTTTTTAGACATATTGATAATGGCTAAGGCACCATCGCCCAAGCCAGCATCATCTAAAAAGGTGCGTGCTTGAATACCCGACATGCCCTCAATCATCGGCTTAATCTTTTCAATCACCTCGACCATAGGCAATAAATTGCCTTTGGCATCGGTTAACCTTACGCCTAACTTTTCTTGCGCTCCGGCTACGCCCTCAAGGTAATTGGTATATTGGGTTACTGCATCGCCTTGGCCCATCTGCTGCCCAAGCATACCCAACACAGCAAACTGTTCATCTAATGCTACGCCTAAGGTCGACGGTAACGAGTGCATACCATCGAGCATGCCCTCCATATCTTGCATTGAGGTACCAAACTGCTGTTTAGCCATAGCGGTCATGCCAGTGATTTGGGCGATAAAGTTATCTTTGCCCATTGCATCGGCTTGGCCTTGATAGTTGCCATACAAGGTTTTGAAATAGTTGGTTACGGTATCAGCGTCTGACTTCATCGCCATGGCAAGCGTGGCACTTGATGTTGTTGCCGACTGCATTACATGCGCAGGCATATCGCCCATGCTGGCGCGCAGCTTTTCAGTGTGGGCTAGCACATCGGTAGCGGCTTGGCCGTATTCAATCGCAAAATCAAAGGCGGTTGAGGTCACCGCTTTTAATGCGTCATCAGCTACGCCAAGGCCTTTTATATCACCAAGTTTGCGGTCGATTTCAATTGCAGGCATCAATGCACTGTGCAGTGCCATGCCTGATGCAGCCATGCCGCCCAAGCCTGTAGCCATTTGCATGGTGCCTGCTTGGTACGTGTCAGCAAGTCCATTAAATTGCTTAGTGATGTTGGCGATAGGCTTAGTGATTTGGTCAACCAAGCCAACGGTAAACATTAGCGGTTTGGGCAGGCTCATTGGCGTTTTGTCTCCGTTGTACTTGTGCTAATACCAAGTGCTATTTTGAAAATGCGCGGCCAATACCTTTAGCGGTAGCGACCTCGATATTTTCTAGTTGGGTTTTGTGCAGCCAAAGCGCTCTGGCAATTGACTGCTCGCTGTCGTCTTCATTGGGGAGCTGATGCCGCCTAATTGCTAGCATCTGCTCAAACTGGTTGTTTTCAATTGCTTCAACCAGACCTGCTATTTTTTTACCGCAATCTCCAACACTGGTGAGAAATCAGCTTTTAGTGCACTAGCGATTTGCACCTCTGCACCAGGTGAATCAGTCAGTAACTTTTTAAGTGCATCTTTTTGCTCGGCACTAATAGAACGCACAACAAAGTTGTGAGCGGCAGTGCACATAGAGCCGCCACGATTTACCATGTCAACAAAATCAGAGTGATCATTCACAGTGACGTTAAATGTAAAATCAGTGGTACCAATGGTTAGAGCGATTTGCTTTTTCATGGTAAATCCTTATTTTTTCTGTTGTTAAAAAAGTCTTTTAAGTTGGTGAATCCGTCTTTCATCTGGCGCTCGATACGGTCGCCCAAATCTTTTACGTCATCTTTAGTGGCATAGCTTTCGGCCACGTGGGTTTTGTGTTCGCTTAGCTCTTTGGCTGTATTCTTTTGGCTGTTAAATAAGCCAACAAAGAGTGGTACCAGCACGGTAAGCACTAAACCGCCAATAGCTAAAAAAACACGGATCCAATCTAAGCTGTCATTCACTTGGCTACTCCCTTAATCTTTTCAACCGTGCGCAGACCTGCAAGGCCAAGCATGGCGAGGGTTAACTCCATCATGACTTCTAATGGCAACTCTGGTGTGCCAACATCAGGCCAAATCCATTGCAAAACAGGGTTAACCAAAAAGGCAAACAAAAAGCCAAAGCCACATACCCACATTAAAAATGGTCTTGCTCCCGCCACAAATGCACTGCGATGTTGCGCGGCCATGGTGTTAGCCAACGCTTGCATTAACATCGGCTTTTGTTTGATTTCGGTAAGCTCATTCTCAAGCTGTTGGCGTTCTTCGTCAGAGGTAAACAGTGCATCACCCGCTTTGCCAATAGCCTCGATGGGGTTAGTGCCTAAAATCGTGCTAAACCAACCCATGGAAAACTCCTTATAAATGCACTACACGTTGCAGCCAGCCAAATTGATATTTCTCTTGGCTTTCGTCTTTCACTGCAATGTTGATACAAAAACTAATTCGCATACTGCGCACCGCTTCAATCAATACCTTTAAGCCGTTTTGCTTACGATGCTCTACATACTTATTAAGCGCATATAGCGAACGGCTACCCACAACTCCATCGGCCACTAAGTCGGGATAAAGTGTTTGGCGGTTATTCAACACGTTAAGCACTTTCTGTAAACATTTGCCTGCACGGTTCGCACCGGAGTTAACCCCAAAGTCAAACAGCTGCTCTGTGAGTGTTTCGCTAATGCGGCAAATGTCATCAAGCTTTAACGGTGTCCAGTAGCGGTCTTGATAAATCTTGAACGCTAACTCATAAGGCAAGTCACGCATTGCGCCTTGATAACCATTTTCACGCGCAACACTTAACGTGATGCCATACATGGTTTCACCACCTCGATCAGTTGGGTCGTTAACATACCCGCCCTCGCGTTCGATCAACTCTTCAATCAATCTGTTTTTTAAGTTGCTCATCGCTTTCGCTCACTTAACTTTTGGCAGTCAATACACAACTGCACACCTTTTACCTCTTGGCGGCGTGGCTCTGGAATGGCCTCGCCACATTCAATACAATGGCTAGCACTGGGCGGTGCAGGTTTAGCGTTCTGGCGCATTGCGTTTGCTCTGGCCTCTGCACGCGCTTCATGTTTGACCGCTAAATCTGCATCATCCATTCGTGGTTGCTCCAAGTTGCCTACTGCACTATGTGTTCAATTTCATCTGGGCGCAGATATGGCACGCCATCGATATGAATAAAGTCAGGGCTAGTGATATCGAACGGGATTTTGAACAAGCTGGCACTGCCGCCTTTGCTGTCAATATCCAACAAGTCACTTAACTTGATGCGGCAACCAAAGCATTCAACCTTGCGTTCGTCTTGTGACGTTTTGGCATAAAACTGAATGTCAAAGTTTGGTAATGCGCGCCATGCGCCTGCCGTTTTGGCTTGTTGGCTAATCAAAGCAAAGTTTGCTGCGTTAACGGTTAATTCACCGCTTCCTGCCACATGGCCATCTACTGCCCCATCGGGTACACCACCGGTTTGAGATACACCGCTGTTGTCGGTAATGGTTACTGTGGCGCTATCGACTTGTACTGCAGTGTCACCCACGTGGGTTCTAAAATTCATTCCTGATAAACGCATTGTTTTCTCCTAATACGTAATTGGCGTTATAGAACGCTAAGATCCAACATGATGTTGACGGTGATTGATTTCGGGCTGTTGTACGGGCGCACAACCATGTAGATAACCACCTGCGTTTTGCTCTTCCACTCAATGGTGATATCGCCATCTTGTGGTGGCATGATGTCACCGGGGAACGCTACACCCTGCACCTTGTAGCTTTTGCTCATGGCGCGCAGTGGCTTAATAAAGTACGCCTTGTTTAACTCAATGCTGGCAGGCGTTGAGTTAAGCACACGGTTAGCCACGCGCATGATGGCGCGAACGCGCACTTCACGGCTTGCCTTGTGTACGACACGTAGATTTTCAACCACTTGGTAATCACCGCCAGTGACTTCTAGCGTTGAGCCATCGCCCCAATAAACGCCCTCCACGTCTGGATACCATTGCGGCACACTAAAACGCGCTACGGCCAAGGTATTTAAGGTCGCCAGTGATAATGGCGTTTCAGTTGAGTCAGTTGGCATAGGGCCAAGACCTGCAACCGAGCCTGTCGCAACTCGCATAGGAGAATCTGCAATGCTCACGCTGCGATTACATAAACGGCCAGCAAGTACGCCCACGTTATTGCCATTAAGCTGTGGCACGGGTACCACTAACGGGAGAGCCAAGCCATTCACTAGAACCGCCATTTTGGCTTCATATGCTGGCCATGTTTCATTTGCTTTATCGATACCTGGCAAGGCAACAATGACAAAGCACCAACGGCCATGTGAGCCTTGCAGTGCGAGTGTGGCGTCATAGATTGCACTAATTTGCTCTGCTGTGGTTTGCACATCACAAATCGCAAGCGCTTCAAAACTCTGTACTTCATTTGCACGAATAATCGCGCCGCTAATTTCTTCATCAGCTGCTAACGGGTATACCGCTGCCGTCCAGTTCTGCCCCGCATTAAGCTGCGCGGCTATGAGCTGCTTACGCAGATTGCTATCAGCAAATAGCGCACTGAGATCAGTTTGCGCATTGACTGAGTAAAGCTGGCTTTCTTCTTCGGCGTTGCCAGCGCGACCAATGTACAAAACGTGACGTTCAATTTCGGTCACTTCGCCTTGTCCTTGGTTTTGGTTGTTTACGGTAGCGTTACCTAATGGCATGGGGTTATCCTCTTGTTTGACTTAATAGTGTTGCTAATTCGGCTTGCACATTTTCGGGTGTGTCGCCAAGGAACGAACGCGATGGCACTGGAATAGGCCAACTTTGCTTACTCGTTTCCCCCCTCAGTTGCCGCAAAATAAGTCCGGCTTGGCCTTGTGATAGGCTTGCCGTGATTTCGCCAAGACTAGCTTTGCGATATCCCTTACCTTTTTGCCGCTTAACTTTGTAACCCTCTTTCGATAACGCTTTGGCTTGGGCGCGCGTACATGGCGCGTCATAATCTGCTTGCCCATGAATACGTGCCATGCGCTGCTTGCTCATTTGTTCGCTGCCACCCTCTTGTTGCAGTGCAGCAATGCGACCTGTATGTGTCGACTTATGCTTTAGCTCTAATCGGTTAGCGCTTTTCACATAGGGCTCAAGCGTGCGGCCCAAGCGTTTTAGTAATTTAGTTTTCTTGCCATTTTTTCGTGGGGCAAAGCTTTGGCCTGTTACCGTTCTTTGCTCTCTAATGCGTTTACGTGCTTTCGCGCGCTGGCTGCGACCAAGGGTTTTTAATATGCGAACCCGCTTATTGGCTGGCAGTGACAACATCAATAGTTGGTCTTTAACACTCAACGCTTGCTGTTTGTTTGGCGCAATAACGAGGCTCATTCGTCATCACTTAGCGACACCACTGTGTCAACGCTTTCGGCAATATTGATAGGCACCAGTGATACCCGGTAACGACCACCATTAAATTGCACTGGGCCGTTGTCGTCAGGAATAAGCTCTATGTCATCCATCAGCTGCAATTCGATTAATATCGTGGCGTTGTCTCGGCTTACTACATCGATATCAATTTCAGGATCATCCAAGCCGTAATCATCACGCGGCCATTCGCTGTCAATAAGGAACGCCGACACCATAGCAAGCAAGTTGTAAGAGTTAATGCGGCGGTGCGGAAACTGCTCGAACGCGATAACCGCGTTGTACTTCCACTTGGCAACTTCATAGCCATTACAACCAAGATCATCACCGTTTAAGATAAGAGTGCCGCGCTCTTGCCACGCATCGATGTTGTTGCTGTTAATCACCGGCTGCAAACTGGCAAGTAAAAATTCGCAAAGTTGCTGCAATTGGGTTTTGGTCTGGCTCATAGCGAGTGCACTCCCGCACGGCCAAGGCCTAACAATAACCGCACGCTGCGGTTAGATTGCCCAAGCAAAGCGTTTTGCTGGTCTTCATCTTGGGCTTTATTGTTGCCCGCCTCTTTTTGGTCAACGGCAGAAAAATAGCCCAGCAAGTCGGCATGGGAACGGGCATACACTGCCGCGCGGTAAATGCTGACCTGCTGTTCACTGAAATCAGGAACTAGACTAGCGTCTAAGGCAAAAGGCACATCCTTGTTAACTGGGGATGCTGCACTTGATGAACATGGCGGAAAAACGTAATTCAGTATTTGTTGTTGCACTTCGGCAACGCTGCGATTGAGTGAGTCAGCAATGGCTTGCTCTTCAAAAAATTCAGGTATACGGCGATGCTTGCGAAACTCGCCCGAAGACAACGCAGGCCAACCCGAATCTTTGTCGATATCTATGCTTGCTTGTGCTGCTGCATCAAATCCAAAACTGCTCATCTCATTCGCTCTTAATTGGGTTCAGTGCGGTTAGCGTCGACGTGGTTATTAACGGTCGCCCGTCAAACACTCGGCTAGCGCACTGGAGGGTTGGGAGTCGGTCCCTTGCGTTAGCTGCCTTGCTCTTGAGAACCATTCTCTTGTGAGCCACTCTCTTGAGAGCCATAGGCCTCTAACGCACGTATTCTCATTTCAATCTTGTTGCGTACTGTTTTTACCTGGGCATGCTTATGCAGGCTGGCGGCTTTTTCCAATAACGCATCTGCTTGCTGCAGGCGGTCAATGTCGCCCACTTGTGTTGGCTTAACATCGCCGTTTGTTGTGCGCAGTAACGCCAAACCCGCGAATTTGTAATACTTAGCGGTAACCACTTCCGGTAATTTCCAGCCATTAGCAACATGCTTAAACACTTGGCTGAAATACGGCTCAATACTGTGGCCGTTTTCTGCTTGCACTGTTGCCCAGTCGTATACAGCATCGCTAATAAACCCCGCCCATTGACGGCGAATACTTCGTGCCATAGGTTGGTTAAGCTCAATGGCTTTGAGGCCGAGCTCAATGCCTTGGCCGAGGTCGTCAATGTCGAAAAGCCAAACCACGCAATAAGCAAAAATAGGATTGTCAGAAATAGCATTTTTGTCGTTCTCCTTGGCACTCTGTAGCGTTGCTAAATATTCAGTGACAATGGGTAACCACTTGGGCAGTAACACGTCACGTTTGTGGGCGATTTTATCCGCCCGTCTTACCAAGCCCTTGAGGCGCTTTAAGTCGTCTTCAAGTTCAATCAGTTGTAAGTGCAGGCTTGGCGCATATTGCGCATCACCTGTTTGGCTTACTTTTTGGAGCTTTTCTTGGCTTTGGCGTCTTTCTCGCCACGCGAGGATGCTTGCTCCGCCAACGGCTTTTTTAGCTCTTCGGTAGCCTCTTTAATGTCACTTGCGGCTTCACTAATGCTTTCTGCGCTATAAGCCAGATCACTAGATGTTTCGCTTACGTTATTAGCAGCGGTTTCAACTTTGTCAGCGGCTTGGGTTACGCTATCAGCGGCTTGTTCCACGGTTTGGGCTGCATCGGTAACTGTGTCAGCACTGTGTTCTAATTCGGTTTGAATATCGGTGATTTTAATATCAGAGATTGCGCCATCATCATCGTTCGTCACTAAAGCTGCAGCCGACTTATCATCACCCGCAGCAGGATCAACATGAATTTGCGCATCTACATAAAGCGCGTTTTGGGCACCCAGTATGCGCCGGGCTTTTTCGATGGCTTGGTGTTCTTCACAACCAAGCAAACAGGCCAGTAGCGCTAACGCTTCATTTACTGGTGCCTGAATGGCATCATGCTCGGCACAGTCATGTGCTTGCTGTGCTTTTTCAGCATTAGCTTTTTCAGCGTCACAACGTTTTTTAAAATTGGCGATAGCACTCATGGCAATATCCTGTTTAGTCGTTCTAGTAATAAGTTGGTAAAGGCTTTACAAGGGTTTGATTAGGCACTCATTGAGTGCCTAATCGCTTGCTTTACACTGCAGGTGCAGGGCCAATATTCATATTGGCTTCATCGATAGCGGCGTAGCCCTCGAACTCTTCAACTGCGTAGCCTTCCATGCGCCAGTACTTGTCTTCATGCTGCTTACGGTCTTCAACATTTTCAGACTTACGCGAGCGCGTGCCTTTTTGCGTGTAAAGGTGCAAGTTAGAAAGCAAGGTCACCACGATACGTTTGCCAGGGAAGAACGGCGGCGTATAAGCACGTAGGCCACCAATGTTCTTATCAGCTTGTTGCGCGGCCACTTTCTCAGTTGGCTTGTCGGCTTGGTTCATCATGTGAGTTTGCGCTGTCGCAGTTAAATCGCTACCCACTAACACCACAAGACGCGGATCATTGCGCAATGACGGATGAATAAGCGTGTTTTTCAACTCGGTAACAATCGCGTCAAGCGTCTTGTATTCACGGTCTTTTAAGACGCCATCTACCGGATTAGGGTTAAAATAGATTGGGTCGGTAACAATTTGACCTGCAGCCTTTTCTTTAACGATTTGGTGCCAGCCCTTGTTAACGTCTTCGCCCATTGGGTTTGTTTCTGGATTAGATGTTGCTGCAACGGTTTTACCGTTAAAGCCAACACGCAGCATATCTAGCGCAAAACGCATCGTGCTATTTTGGCTCATGAGTTTCATAAACTGCTGCGCGCTACCAGCGTTCGCCCATACAGCCAATGTTGCCCAAGGCACTGCCGAGCATGAATCTGTTTCTACTAGCTCGTAGGTATGGCCATCAACACCATTCGTTGATGAAAAACGCCCGCCAGCTTTGCGGCCAGTAGCAATACCATAGTTACCCACTTTAACGACTTGGCCTTTAATCTGGTCAACGTCCATCGTGGTGATCAGTGATAGAAACTCAACCGATTCAAGCATGGCGGCTTTTAGTTTCAGTTCCATCGGGTTTGAAACGCTGAATTGATGGTGTACATCATCAACGCCGTAAGCTGTGGCCATGTTGCTGGTATATGCCAGCAAACAAGCGCGTGCGACCGGAGTCAAAGTATTCATGTTGTTCTCTCTTGTTTAGTGATGAATGTCAGCTATCAATTACAGCGAGTTATACGCAAGTGAAGTTATCGCCCGTACCTGCAGGATCAGGCTCTTGATCGCCCGTTTCTTTGCTTAACTCTTTAAACTGAGTTTCCATACCATCAACTTTGGCGGTTAGGTTGGTTAGCGTTTCATTCAGCGTGCCAAATTGCTCAGCCGTGATGCCGTTTTGTTGCTCACCCGCTGGCGGCCGCTCTTCTTCTGTTTCAGTCGGCTTTACACTGAATGCAGCTGTTTTTTCTTCAAGGCTTTGTAATCGGTCGCCAATAGCTGAAAATTGAGCCATTACGGCTTCATGCTGTTCTTTGGTCATGGGTTGTTCCTCTTCGATATCGTTTGCCGATGCAGGCGTGTTACTTCTGAAAAATGCTTCAAGCACGCCAAACAATCGGCTTTGTACCGACTTGCTTTCTGTATCTTGAATAAAGTCTGTTAATTCGAGGGGTTCTAGCTGGCTGTACTCGCGTTCGGTATCCACTTCACCAATAGAGAATTTAAGGCGAGTCGTGCCTGTTGATGCTGGCGAGTCGGTAACAGCAATACCTTGTAGATAGGCTTTACCAGTACCTTTGTAATCAATGTTTGGCTCAATAGACATAAACAGCTTTTGGCCGTCTTTGTTGGCTTCAAGTAGATAATCATTTGCCGTCAGTTTGACGTATAAGCGCAACTTACCACCTGCGGTAGCGGCTTTAACTTCGTCAACAGTGCCCCAGTTTTTACCCTCAAATGGGCCCCAAGTAGAGCGAAAATGTTCAGGCCAAATCATGGCGGTGTATTCATCAATTGAATACTGCTCGGCCATATCTTTAATCCACTCTTTTGTAATAGTGCGGCCATCAACGGTAGCACCCTCGGTTGCCGCAATTACCCAGCCTGTCTGTTTGCCCATTTGGCTACCCACTCCGCACGTTGTTATTCGATATAAATAGAGATATTGCAGGCAGCATAGCCAGCTGCAACGGCGCTGGCACTCGGTTTGATTCTGAGTGATTCGGATATAGGGAAGTATCCGAAACAGACCGAACATGAGTCCGTTATTGCCTAGCAACTAATGAATACACTGCAGATCACTTAGTTAATTTGTTCACTATTTACGGAGTCGAATTACTCACGCATGGCCTACTCTCCTGAAATTCGCGAAGCAACAAAGCGGCTCTATTTACGGCGCTGGACACCAGACGAGATCCGCCTTGAACTCGACTTGCCTAATACGCGGGTGATTTACTTTTGGGCAGACAAATACAATTGGCGTGATTTGCTGCGTGAAGAAGAAGTTGACGAGGCGATAGCACGCCGCATTGTGCTGTTAACTGATATTGCCGATAAAACGGGCGGGCAAATTAAAGAGCTCGACATGCTGATTGAAAAGCATGTAAAGCTTAAAAAGCAGCGCTTGATTAATGACGGCCATTCATTTGGTGCCAATAGCGCTAATAAAAATAACAAGGGCGGCGGCTCAAATAGCAAAGGCGGTGATCAGCAAAACGATGCTGCGCCAAGTAAGCGCAAAGGCCGTAAGCGTAAGAATGACGTTAGCCATTTAACCAAGGAAGATTTTAAAACTTGGTACGCCTCTTTATTTGAATATCAAAAAGTGATGCATGAAAACCTGCATCAGCGTATTCGTAATATTCTTAAGTCGCGCCAAATTGGCGCTACCTACTATTTTGCAGGTGAAGCATTCGAGCAAGCAGTGCTTACCGGAGATCCGCAAATATTCCTTTCGGCTTCACGTTCACAGGCCGAAGTTTTCCGCACTTATATTGTGCAAATTGCGCAGCAGTTTTTTGAAATTGAATTAACCGGTAACCCCATTGTGTTGCACACAGCGCATGGCGATGCAGAACTGCGCTTTTTAAGTACTAATAGCAAAACCGCCCAAAGTTACCACGGCCATGTGTATGTTGATGAATACTTTTGGATAGGCAAGTTTGATGTGCTCAACAAACTAGCCTCTGCTATGGCCACCCATAAGAACTGGCGCAAAACTTACTTTTCAACCCCATCAACCAAAGCGCATCCAGCGTATACCTTTTGGACTGGGGATCATTGGCGCCAAGGTAAGAGCGACCGCGAAGAGGTGGAGTTTCCCACCTTTGATGCCATGCGCGACCGTGGCCGATTATGCCCCGACAAACAATGGCGTTATGTGGTCACTATTGAAGATGCCCTTGCTGGCGGTTGCGAACTGTTCGACATTGACGAGCTGCGCGACGAATACAATGACGATGATTTTAAAAACCTGTTTATGTGCATCTTTGTTGATGATGCCGACAGCGTATTTAAATTCAGTGACCTTGAAAAATGCATGGTCGAGGCGGCGCGATGGCAAGATCACAAACCCAAAGAGCAACGGCCATTTGGCAACCGTGAAGTGTGGCTTGGTTATGATCCGTCACGAACGCGCGACAATGCCACCGTAGTGGTGGTTGCACCAGGTGAAAAGAAAGGTGAAAAATTCAGAGTGCTTGAAAAGCACTATTGGCGCGGCATGAACTTTGCGCACCATGTAAGTGAAATTCAAAAAGTCTATGCCCGTTATCGCGTCACCTATATTGGCGTAGATACAACAGGCATTGGCGCTGGCGTGTTTGATTCACTCAGCACTTTATTCCCACGCGAGGCCACGGCGATTCATTACAGCGTTTCAAGCAAAACCCGCTTAGTGCTGAAAATGATTGATGTGGTTGAAAGCGGCCGTATTGAATGGGACGCCTCCCACAAAGACATTGCCATGAGTTGCTTGTCTATTCGCAGAACCACCACCGACACAGGCGGGGCGATCACCTTTAAAGCCAGCCGCGATAACGTAACCGGCCACGCCGATGTGTTTTTTGCCATCGCCCACGCCGTTATAAATGAACCATTAAACTTTGCACATAAGAGAACATCATCATGGGCGCTACAACACTAAACGCAGCTAACGACAATTCAATGACCGACACGCCAGAAACGGCTAACGCGCCAGTGGTGTTTGGTCTACCCGAGCAAGTGATGCCCAGTATGTGGCTCACCGATTACGACTCGTTGTATTTCAACGACCATGAGCAGTACTGGGAACCGCCCGTTGATAGACATTTGCTGGCTAACTTAACCCGCCGTAATGCCCAACATGGCGGCATAGTGCAAAGCCGTGCCAACATGGCGACTAGCCGTTTTGTCTCCGGCCCTATGTCTGCACAACAAATTGGCGCGAGTTTTTTAAATTTGGTGCAATTTGGCGATGTGGCCTTACTTAAGATCCGCAATGGCTTTAGGCAAGTGGTGCGCCTGTTCCCGCTGCCAAGTTATCGCACTCGCGTGGGCAAAGATGGCGGTGCGGTAGTACTTGAACGCAACAACCAAGTGAAGCGCTATAAAGCCAAAGACATTATTTGGGTGCGCCAATACGACACTGTTCAACAAGTCTATGGTTGCCCCGACTATTTAGGCGGCTTGCAATCCACTTTACTTAATGAAGATGCCACCCTGTTTCGCCGAAAGTATTATTTAAATGGCGCGCACATGGGCTTTATTATGTATGCCACTGACCCCAACTTAGATGCTGATGTTGAAAAAGACATTAAAGAAAAAATCCAAGACTCTAAAGGCGTGGGTAACTTCCGTTCGTTGTTTGTCAACATTCCCAACGGTAAAGAAAAAGGCCTGCAGATCATCCCCGTGGGTAACTTTGAATCCAAAGACGAGTTTGGCAGTGTTAAGGCGGTTTCAGCCCAAGATACTTTTAACGCCCACAGGTTCCCCGCTGGCCTTGGCGGCATGATCCCCACTAATGCAGCAGGCCTTGGCGACCCGACCAAATACGACTCTGTGTATTTTAAAAATGAAACCAAGCCACTGATCAACATGCTGGTTGATGCGGTTAACAACGACAGTGAAATAGGCAGCAGCTTAAAGCTAGTCTTTGATTTAGAGGTTTAATAAACGGCACGATATAAATGCGTGAATGGAGTCGATAAAACCACTGTTTGAAAAAACAGTACTATGGCGTAAACTGTGGCTATTGTAACGATTAACAAATCGTTAGCCCTTATTAGCATTATTCGGTTGGGAGATAGAAAATGCGCGTCATGTGTCCAGATTGCGGTAGCAAAGCAAGAATAGGTAAATCCAATCGCTTAAGTTTGGCTCATGCTGATTTGTATTGTTCCTGCACTGACCCCGAGTGTGGCCACACTTTTGTGGCCAACTTAAGTTTTAGTCATACGTTAAGCCCAAGCTCGCGTACTTCTAGCGCGCTAGTCACTGAACTGGTTAAAGCAATGAATCCTCTGCAGCGCAAGCAGCTTCAACAAGAACTGGCATTGCTTTAGGGCAATGCTGTTCATTACAACCAACACACCCCCTTTCTACAATACCCGCCATTAATGAGATTGCGACGTCCTTATCGCCTACGGTACAGCAAGTTGATTCGATTGAACGAAGAACAAGATCCATTTGATTTAACAACAAACACATACGTAAACCCTTAATAATATTGACGTTCCCTTAAGACGCCATCAAGCATACATTTTTGCATGCAATATAATGCGAAAAATTGTTCTGCTTTTTATGGGCTAAACTGAAAGATACTTCGGATTTAAAAAAACTGTGATCTATGAGCATTAGCCTAAATATTATTGGGCAAAGGATTGTTACAAAAAGAAAAATTGTGAAGCTTAGCCAAGTTCAGCTAGCCGACAGAGTAGGGATTAGCGATAGAACGCTAAGCAAAATAGAGAATGGTTACGACTTAAAGCTGTCGTTATTATTGGCGATTTGTGATGCGCTCAACATTGAGACTGCTGAACTACTAAGCGAAAACAACAGTAATGCGTCTTCGCTTAGTGATGAAAGTAGGCTGCAGATTGACAGCCACTTAAATGCTATTCGTAAGTTGTTAGCGGATTAGTCGTCACCTGGTGGGTTCGCACACCGTATATTATCCAGCAATGTTTTTACTTGCTGCTCACTAAGCAGTGTAGATTTTATGTCCCCATAGTGAAATATTCCATCATCTGCTACAAGAATACTATCTGACGTACCCGTTTCAGGATTCCGCGAAACTGCCAATCCTTGAGGGTGTAATATCTCTCTATTAATTCGCTCTATAAGCCCTAGTTCGCTCATTTGGTTCCAATCAATTGTATTCATTTTCATCTCTTTATTTTTCCACATTTTAAACAAACACAAAAACACACTAGTTAACTAGTGTGTTTTTCGTGGTTTTTTAACTAATAGCTTTTACGTCTTGATACTGCGGTGCAAGATCTGCAGCTTGGTTAAGTTTTGCCAATGCCTGGCTAAAATGCTGTTGGGTAACATGGTAACGCCAATAAGCCCGTTTTGCTGGTAGGCCGTCAACCAAGTGCGCCATCAATGCATCGATTTTGTTTTGGCTGGTTATACGAGTCAGCTTTAACAACACCGCCAAGCCCTCTCGGGTTTCATGGCCTTGGACTAAAACCCGCTTTAGTTTTGGCGTAGTCATTAAGCCACCTTTTCTATTGCTGCTGGCAAGTGGTAATTGCTATTCACTAAAGCTGCCGCTAGCAATGGCGGTACTGAGTTGCCACATCTGGCCACTTGCTTTGCCTTTGAATATTTTTTGCCTGTATGGTCCACGTTGATAATGTAATCACTTGGGAAAGACTGCGCGGCAAACAGTTCGTGTGGCTCGAGCATGCGCATACCGATATCGACTATTTGATAGGCTTCACCTTTGACCATCACCAAACCAAAGCAATCGCCAGTGCGAATGGTATGTAACGGTTGATTGATATCTTGACCAATCCCAGTGCCGTAATACTTCATTAAGAACGCGCGCACTTCACCCACATGATTACCACCTGCAGTGATAGTGTGCACGGGCTCATTAGTAGGAAACCCAATATTGGTACCGCGCATTTTTATCATGCTGCTAGTCACCAAACCAAAGTGACCACCTTTAACTTGTGCGCAAATCGTTCTTAACGGTTCATTTTCTGGCATATTGCGTTGGCTGCTGGCATTGGCAAATTCAGTGATAAACGGCACTATCATTGCGTTTTCAGGTGCTATAAATGGTGCATCGCAATCAATAACAAATTTTTGAATCCCCTTAGCGATACGTTGCATGGTTTTCTCTGCAAGTGGCCGATCACGATTGAAGATTGATTTGCACGGAATAGACCAATCAATAATATCAGCGGCTGTTTTCCATGCTTTTAGTGCTTTGCCGTTACCCGGCTGCTTTTTAGGGTTGCCATGTGTAGGCTCTGGAAAGGTGATTGGCTGGCCGTCACATCGAGCAACAAGAAAGAAGCGCTTGCGAATAGTCGGGCAACCGTGGTCACTGGCGATCAACTGTTTCCATTCCACTTTATAACCATGCTGGCGAAGTTGGCGCACAAAACTATTAAAGGTTTTACCTTTACGCTTTTGACATGGTTTGCCATCAATAACAGGGCCCCATGTTACAAACTCTTCAACATTTTCCAGCATGATAATGCGTGGGCGAACGGTAGCAGCCCAACGCATTGCTACCCATGCCAAACCACGGATTTTCTTTTCTAACGGTTTGCCACCTGCAGCTTTTGAAAAATGCTTACAGTCAGGGCTAAACCATGCAAGGCCAACAGGCCTACCCGCACAAACCTCGACAGGATTCACATCCCAAACCGATTCACAATAATGCTTGGTTAATGGATGATTAGTTTTATGCATCGCAATTGCATCAGGATCATGATTAATCGCAATATCAATAGGCCGCCCAATGGCTAACTCAATACCTGTAGAGGCTCCGCCACCACCTGCAAAGTTATCAACGACAAGTTCGTAATTTTCAATATTAAGTGAAAATTGATTATCACCTCTAAACATATCCCTTACCCCTGCTTTGCTTTTACTAAGTTATTCAGTACTACTCGGCACAATTCACGCTCTTTTTCTGGTAACCGGCTTAACCATTCGCGCACCGCTTGGCGACTCTGTTGCGCTAATTTGGTTTTACAGCGCTGATACCGATCTAAACACTCGCCCTTTTGAGCATTTAGCGCGTTGAGTCTTTGGCGTTCGTCACTGGTCATTAATTTAGAAAGGTTCATCGTCAACATCCTCTGCACTGTTCTGCTCAGTTTTGCTGTCGCGGTAACTAAATGGGCTTGCCCACTGCTCGGCCTTTTGGGTATCAAGTACCTGGCGTAATTGAGCAAGTGCGCGCTTGGCCACATCAGGTGCCATGTGGCTAATCCAGTTTTCAACATCTGAATTTGTGTCGAGTACTCGCCACGCTTGCTCGCGCAGTTGCGCGTCTAATACCTTTAAGCGCTGGCGCTCAATAGCATCAAACTGACTATCTAAGGCGCTATCGCTCCAATCGTTATCAAGTGCATGATGCGCGCTTGGCACCTGTTTGCTCACAATGAGCATGCCATCGCGCAGACGAACATATTTATGGCTTTCGCCACTAACACCAGAATGACTAGCATCAACAACATCAATAACAGCACCCGCGCGTAGGCGTTTAAGTGAATCGCTGTCGAGTCCTAACTTTTTGGCCTCAATAATTAACTGTTGGTCTTTTAACGGTAACCTTTCGATCCTTTTTCTAGTTTTGATCGACTGCGTACAGTTATTGTCAGAACTCCAAGGTGCGCGGCTGTCGCCGCTTTTCAAAGAAACATCAAAAGCTAAATCAACAGCCAAAGCAAAAGCGGCATCATCTGCCGATACAGGCGCTTTATCTTGGCTGTCGTTGTGTGTTGGCTTGCGAATTTCCCAGCCCTCAAGGCGAGTTTGCACCGCATTGCTCATAGACATAACGCCCATAATTTTGGTGATATCCTCGCCGTATAAGTTCGCTGCTTCATTAGTCACTTTTGAAAGCTGAATAGGACGGTCAGCCCGTTTGCAGAATGTGCCGCCCATAGCCTCAACATAGCGCTGCCAATTGCTGTGGTCTGACGCATTGCGCGCCAGCTCAAGCACATCGTCATAATCAATCGCTTCACGCAAGCGGCGCAGTTCACGCCATACCGTGACCGATGGACCACCAATTTGTTGAAACTGGCGAATGTTCCAAATGCTAGCCCAAGCCGCCACACCCTCGGCGCCATGTTTACCACTGCTTTCGGCTTCATAGTCATCATCGACATAAGCGCCATCAATGTTTTTCGCCACATACTTAGCGATATAACCGGTAGCACTGCCTTGGCTTGGATCAATGGTTTTGTAGTCAAAGCGTGGGCGGTAACCCTGAAAGCGTAAACTGCGCTTACCCTTTGGTGGTGTAAGTTCATCTTTGTGATGCTGCAAAGCATATTTGCGCATAATGGAACGCCCCAAGCGTAATTGCTCGGGGCGAAAAAATAACACCATGTGCCAATGTGGCGTGCCATCGTGGTGAGGCTCTACCACTCTAAAACCAAATAGTTCAACCTCTTCACGCGCTAGCTTTGAACGCGCTTTTGCCCACTGCTTACATAAATAGGCTTGCGTGTCTTTTGGGTTGGCGCCTAAATAACGTCTATTTGAATAGCTAGGGCCTTTCTTGCTTTTGGTGTAACTGTGGTAACAACTTGGGGCAGTCCAAGTATAAAACTCGGCAACTAAACCTTGCTCTATGGCAAGATCTTCAAAACCACGCATACGTACCATCAACTCAGCGCGGCGCACTTCTGGGTTAGCAACCGAGGCAGCAACCGCATCGGCTAGGCTAATTTCAAGACCAAGATCTTCATTAACCACCACCATTTCGTTAAGCCATGCTTTTGCAGCTGCCTTACGGTTTTTAAACTCTTTGAGTGAATTAACCGAAACATAAGGCGATACACCCGCACGAACCTTGCCCGTAACAATGGCAGCATGTTCTTTATATTGTCGAAATGCCTTGTCCAGTTTGCGCAGCCACCACGCTTCATCAACCAAACGTGCTAACGCACCTGCAATTTTGTTGTACATGGTTAAGTCGGCTTCAAACTCACCGCTAGCTTTACGCTGCTCATAACCAACAAAACTAGGTAGTACAGGAGTAAAGCCCCATTGGTCAGCAGGTTGTATAACGGCTAACAGCAGTTCAAGCGCATCAACCTGCACACCACCGTAGGTCATATTATTTAAAATACTGGCGCAGCGGTCGGCCCACTCTTTGGCTACGGCCTCACGGCGCAGTTCGGTATTGATATGCCAAATCGGCAAAGGAAATTGGTGCAGCATTTTCCGTGTGGATGTAACCCTATTGCGCAACCAAATATTAGCGCTACTGCTACGGCTATACTTTTTATGTTTACGCGCATATTCCATAAACAGGCTAGCCGCCACACATTCTGGCAGGCCATCAAGTTGTTTTTGCGCCCATTTAAGATCGTCTTGCTGATGTGGAGCCGAAAAAATAGCCGAGAGGTTAATCCCGGCTTGGCGTTCAATTTGTTGAAGATCCATTACAAGTCCTTAAACCCATGATGAACCCGCGCTTTAGCTAACGTGCGCCGTATACCTTTTGCTAGGTTGGTGAGGTCATTGCCCAACGCTTGCCAATATAGGCAATCGAGTGCACCAGAATATTTAGCAATGGCAATCAAATTGGTGTTATCAATTAAACCATCGTTATCGATAAGCACCTGGATCTCTTTGGCGAGTGACAGCTTATTGCTGCGAAAGTGCTTTAGTAAGTGGTGAAATGCTGCTTTGCTCATAGACCACCCTGCTTTTTGATTTCACGCGCTAAGCCTCTAGCGAGTTGAATCCATTCAAAAGCGTCTTCTCGATAGAGTGGAATACTCTCTGGATTGACGTTATTCCAAAAACTAATCATCTCGGCATCTTTAGATACTTGAAGTTGCGCCAAAGCAAACTGACGAATACAACCCAAATTTGCAAGACTCATTTTGCTGATGGCCGTGTAATGGTTGAGCTCTTCTCGAGTCATCCATACATGGTCTTGCTTTTCGTTGCTAGATGTTTCAGATATCTCAACAATGCTAAATTTCTTTTTCTTATCCTTTAGCGCATCGGTGATGACTGCTGGTACCTGAGCAGATAAAAACAATTTTGCACCTGCAAGTGACCAAGCTGTTTGCACGCTGCCGCCTTTGCCAAAGCCATAAAAATAACGGTCACCACGATTGGTTGTAATTTTAATTGCTACTGTTTTATTGCTCATACCGCCCCCAACTCATTCAGACTGACACCTAACTCACGCGCCATTTGGTAATCCTCAATGCGACGGCGACACGCTGTTGCACATTTACCCTCTTCGGTGATTTTTGGCGGACGGCTGGCATGGCCTAATGTGCGATTTAAAAACGCAGTGCGAATATTGAAATTTTGGTTATTGATAGAATCGGTTAATGCACTCATGCTGCAGCCTCCACTTGGTTAACAGCTGGCATATCAATGCGCAACTTAGGCTCAACCACTGCGGAAAAATGCTCGGCGTTCTCTTGATTGAAGTTAGCCACTGAATCAACATCGAACGCTTTTGAAATGCCCCAGCCGTTGTAATCATCAGGCTTAAAAGTGACATCAACCATTTGATTAGGGTTACCCAACGACCAGTAAGGTTTTGACAAAGACACCACGCCGCGCGCAGTAACAAATTGGTTTTTCATGCTGCAGCCCTCGCAACTTGGCGAGCAAACTCGCTACGGCTCATAACATCGCCCATATCCAAACAAAGTGCGGCAAGCACATCGTCATTCAAAACCTGCAGTGCCACACGCTCAAGGCAAAAAGCTATACCTAAATAACGCTCTGCGCATAACTTAGAATCGTCACTAACTGCATTTGCATGGCGGCTAAAAATATCCGCCATCAATTTGCGCATAGCTAAATGTTGTGGATTACTAAGATCAAAAGCTGGGGTATTGGCTGCTGGCACCGATTGAGCCATTGTATTTAAATGAGTCATATCAAGCCGCCTGTTGAATTTGGTTAACGTGGATATTGTTACGAATAGCAACTAAGCGAATGCTTAAATCTTTAGTCACTAGCGAATGAGGGCATGCGACATCGGCAATGGCTTTGATAGACTCAAGGGCCGATTCAACCATGTCTTTGTCAGCGGGGACGCTAAACGATAATGAAGCAATGACGCGATTAGCCTCTTGTGCAATTGCTTGCTCTACTGTTAAACTTTGCTTTGTCATATTGATGCTTTCCTTTATTGATTTGACTTGGGCCATAACCGTTGCTGCGGTTGTGGCTTTTTGCTGTCTATGGGTTACTGATTTTTTGAACATCGATTTTCCTGCTCTACCTCTAATGCCAGCTCAGCGGCCAGCGCATTGATATCTTGTATTTCTTGGCTTAATTCGTCCTCTTCACCAATTGCCTCACGCTTAACCCCAATTGACTTGACCACCTGCGGCTTTGTCTGACTTAAAAACTGATCACGTGATAACGACACGCAACCAAATGATTTAGCTAAATCGGTTAAAGAAATAAGGGCTTGGCGAACGGCGTTACGGTCTGACAAAGAAAGGCTAAGTAAAGGCTTGTTGATGTACTCGCTAGGCTTTAAACGAGCTGCATATAAAATCATGGCGCGCTGCTGTGGGTTCAGTTTGTCAAATCGACTTGCAGCGCTGTTCTTACCTAACATTTGGCGTATATCACTAATGGCGGTTTCCGCAACATTTTGACAGCTATCTAACTGCTCATTCGCGGAGTTAAGGTTGGTGGCTAAACTTCTTACTGCTGTAGACATGGTTTTCCCCTTTCACTAACGGCTGTTGATTTGGCTTACATCAAACCTGGCATTGGCATCGTTTGCAGCGCATCGCTGGCAACGGTCAATACCGGAATGGCCTGAAATTTTTGCTCAACGTCATGCACGAAAATGGCAAGTTCTCCCATAATGTATGACGCTCTCTTAACTGTTTCGTGGCGCACACGCTCTGTTACTCGTCTAGTGGCTTTAACATCTAATGCCAACGCCCCGAGTTGCGCACTATTGGCGGTAATATCTAAGGCTCTATCGGTTAATGGGGTTTTGTCTGCGTTTGCTAAATCGCCTAACGACACTGAAGTCACGCAACCAAGATCCATCAATACACCGTCAACAATGCAGCGGTTGCCGCTGGCTCTAGTGATTTTTACCAATTCACTCACAGTCAATTGATGTGGCTGCTCAGGTAAAAGTTTGTTGCGTAGCATTTGTGGCCGTTTCATTCCGGCTGACTTGGCGATATCACTCACCACTTCGTCATTTGCAAATTGACGCAACGCACCATTTAGGTGATTGCAGCTATTTAGTGGTTGTGTACTAGCTGATTTGGCATACATAGACGCAAAACTCCCTTTTGCTAACATTCAATTGAAGAGATTAATCAAACAATCGAATGATTTGCTACGAACAAGCTAATTAACAGGCTTCGGCTAAGTCTCTAGCCTCTTTAACTAACGCTATCATGTTGATAAAAGGGCGCTCTTTAGACTTTAGCTTAGGGCGAATAGGCAGGCGACCGTCGCTAATAAGGGTGCGGACGGTTCTCAATGTGATACCCGTACGACGAGCATATTCTTCACATGAGATGTAAGGGGCGTCAATTTGTAGGGTGAATTCACTCATTTGGTGTTATCCTTTATCTAATTGCGTTTATGACGGGCTTTTACGGTGGCGACCTATAGTCGCCCGTCACAATCATTTTGAAACTGACAGGATTATTGATCATATGAACGGGCTAGTCAAATACAAACACAACGAAAAATTCAGTCAATTGAGCAAACCTCTCGAATGTGATGGGGGAAGAGTCCTAATTGAACGATTAATACATTTATTTGAAGTAAGAAATAGAGTTGAATTAGCTGAACTCCTTGGTGTAACTCCCGGCACTATCTCTACCTGGACAACAAGAAAAACAACTCCTCATGAATTACTGATAAGAATTCATTTACTAACTGGCTGGCCGATGGAATATCTTTGTTTTGGTACAGGAAAGCAAAGCCCAGTAGAACCTATATCTAAAGATGAACTAACCAATAGCATTGCAGAACCTACGCTTGCTTATAACCGCGGAGTTTTACAAGTTTATTGCATAAAGAATGGCGGACTTGACCCTTACGAAAAATTTGAAGCAACTAATAACATCATCGAACACTTCAAAATTAAAGGTAATGATCACGACCTAGTAATTAAAGACACTGATAATTTGCTATTTATCAATTCAGAAGAAAATGAAGCTGTATCAGGAAAGTATTTATTTGCTACTAATAACCGCTATCAACTTGGAGAATTAAAACTCCTACCCGATGGCAATACCTATCTAGTAGAGGGTGATGACAAATACCCAATCAATCCAGAAATAACCAAGATCCGCGGCAAAGTGGTATCTGAATTAAAAACCGTTTAATAAGGAAGTTGTAGTAATGGTTAACTTGAATTTGTTAAGTGATGAACGCTATCTAGATATGTGCAAAAAAGTTGCCGATGATAGCAACTGTGCAATCGCGTTAAAAAACAAAGCGCTCCCTACACTAAAAACAGCTCTAAACAATGAAGAAACTATACTTGCCTTTAGCTTTGGTTATGTAGATGGCTCGCCAATCAATAGCCTAATAATTCTAACTGACGCCCGAATACTATTTCTAAAGAAAGGTTTTTTGGGTGGGGTAAAAAGGTTTGAAATCAAGCTTGCCGATATTAGTCACCACAACGTAACCAAAGGTTTTCTAACTTATAAAATTGTGATTGTCTTACGGAACGCTAAAGAATTATCAGGCCAGCTAGACTCATCTTCCGCGCAGTTTTTTGATAGTACTCTTCTTGGCGCATATAAGAACTCTAGTAACTCTAACCATGAAACAAAGCATAAGCATGTATTCGAAAAGAAAAGTCGGATGGAAAATTTTGAAAAAGATTTGAACACCATTTGGGAGGGAGTATCAAGTGAAGTGTCATTCACTTATGAAAAGTGGAATAACGAACTTAAAAAGGAAGAAAAGAGTAGAAGAAGCATAAAGCCAACCACAATCTACTTAAACGAGGATAACGAATTTTATATTCGTGGCATTTGTAGCTCTAGTAATGAATCGCGAACTTTTAAACAATCCCGTATATCAACCATGATGCAGACCAATTCTAAACGTTATTACTTTGGTGACTGGTGTAGTGATGTTTTGAAAATCAATCTAGATCAGTTAGCCCCTAATGCAAGATGGCGTATATAAATTAAATGTCGATTAGAAACACAAAAGATGGCAGTAATAAACCTTGGAAACTCGACATGCGTGTCGATGGCAGGGAAAGTAAACGCATAAGAAAAACCTTTGCCACAAAAGGTGAAGCTGCCGCTTATGAGACTTATGTTTTAAATAAGGTTGAAGCTAAACCTTGGCTTGGTGAGAAAGTAGATAACCGCCGCCTTTCGGAGTTAATAACCCGATGGCATGATCTGCATGGCCGTCAATTAGCACAGCCAACACAGCGCATGGCTAAATTAAAAATGATTTGCGATGCAATGGGCGACCCAGTAGCAAACAGAATTACCGTGAATGATTTTGCCAATTATCGCCAGATGCGACTTGATGGTGAAATTGAAGACGCACAAGGTAATAAGACTAAGGTAAAACCCAACACGGTAAACCATGAACATGCTTATCTTAATACTGTTTTCACTACGCTTAAAAAGTTAGGTGAATGGTCGCTGCCTAATCCACTGGATGGTATTGAACAATTCAAGATAGAAGATACCGAATTAGCATTTCTTTACCTTGAAGAAATCCCAATAGTATTGAGTGAATGTGACAACGCCAAATATGAACACCTTAAAACCATCGTGCTAATTTGTTTAGCAACAGGTTGTCGCTGGTCAGAGGCCGAGGGATTGCGCGGCAGTCAAATTGCGCACAATCGAATTACCTTTGTAAAAACTAAAGGCAAGAAAAATCGCACCGTGCCCATCGCCCAAGAACTGGCTGATATACTGCCCCGCGTTCGTGGGCCATTATTCAGACCATGCCGAAAATCATTCGAGCAAGCGATAAAAAGAACCGGCTTACAATTTCCAGACCGACAAATGACGCATATCTTACGCCATACATTCGCCAGCCATTTTATGATGAACGGCGGCAATATTTTGGTACTAAGGCAAATACTCGGCCACTCAGATATTAAAGACACAATGCGCTATGCTCACTTCGCACCAGATCACTTAGATGATGCAATTACGAAGAACCCAGTAGCGAACCTATTAAAATAAATTGCCCACAAATTGCCCACACAGCCTGTCGTCGTGCGTTTAATACCGTCTACTATTGGCAGTTAAAACAATGATTAACCTATAAACCCCACTAGATTCAACCTATCGAAAAGGATGTAGGCTTTTTGGACGCGGGTTCGAGCCCCGCCGCCTCCACCAACACTGAGGTTAGTAATAACCTTCAAAGGCCGCTAAATCCTAACCAGGTGGATTTAGCGGCTTTTTTGTATCTGTACCTTTCTATCTACAGTCCCTTACCTTCTCTTTACTCTCATTCATCAACATATTAGTTCTACAGTCAAACAGCCCTAGCTAAGACTCTTTAACTTTCACCAACTAAAGGTTGCACTAAATCAAAGAATCGTTATATTTCTTAATGGTTTAATACATTGTTATGGATGACAATATCTACCTTAAATTCAGTTAAGCGCATATACCACATCAAGCATTGAAAAAATTAAGGGACTAATTATGAAAGCATTTGAGATTTGTTTTACTGGATTCACCGCTGGTGAGCGAAACGAACTAGAAACAATAGGTGAATCAATCGGCCTTTCGGTCAAAAAAAGTGTAACCAAAAACCTCCACATTTTGTGTGTTGGTGAAAATGCCGGCCCCAGTAAAGTAGATAAAGCTCGCGAAGCCGGCTCGGTAGTTATCAACAAATCTCAATTTGTGCATTTTGCTGATACAGGTGAGCTTCCACAAAGTACAGTTGAACAAATACTTACTCTAGTTGAATCCCGAACCCCAATAAAACCAAGGCAACAAAGACCTAATGATGTCTTTTTAAACAAAGATGCCCAACCATACGGCCGCTGTAATCAAGTTGCTAATATCGAAAAAGCGATTGCTTCACTACATGGCATTTTGTTAGGGATCACTGCCGATAGCAAACTTAAGCCAGCCGAACATGCCTTCCTCGATTTGTGGTTAAAAACCCATGAAGATATCTCAATTGACCCCGATCTTATTGATATCGTCGATGTACTCAACGATGTGTTAGAGGACGGTATTATTGATGAAGATGAATATGATGATTTGTTCTGTTTAATAAATGATGTGAATGATGTTCGCGGCTTCAATGAACCAAATAGCCATAACCTGATAAACCAACTGCTTGGCCTACTTCAGGGGATTTCAGCAGATAACGAAATCAATGAAAGAGAAATTGATGCACTCCAGATCTGGTTAGATGAAAATCAACAAATTTTAGATAAGTGGCCTGCAAGTGTTGTTGCATCAAAACTATGTGAAATTTTTGAAGATGGCATTATCACCGAAGACGAAAAGAAAGACCTGTTGCTAACAGTGCAGAAAGTCACTGGTAATCGTTTCTGTGAAACAGGTGATGTAACAGATAACACCACCGAGTGCTTTGACGATATAAGCGAGATCCCGCACGACAATATTGGTTTTTGTTTCACTGGAAAGTTTAAATTTGGAAGCCGTAAAGCTGTTGAGGCTAAAGCTCAAACCCTTGGTGCTATGACAAGCAAAGATGTTTTGCTCTCTACTCAGTTTGTAGTGATTGGCACCCTAGCGAGCCGAGATTGGAAATACCTAAGTCATGGCCGAAAAATTGAAAAAGCTATGTCACTGAAAGAAAAGGGGCATGAAATTTATGTCATATCTGAAGAACAGTGGTTAATGGCTATTTAATTAATAAAAAGTTGAGTAGGAATAAAGCATGTCAGCAGATATGTCAGTCGCGGTCATCGGTGCAGTAGCGGTAATAATAGCCTCTATTATAGGTCTGATTGTTGCAGTTACTACAGCCGTTATAGCAAAAGAACAAAAAGTATCAGAGTTTAGACAAGCTTGGATTAATGATTTTAGAGAAGATACTGCTGCTTTTATTACTGCAGTTTGCGATTGTATGCATGCTCTGGAAGGAATTGCCGTCAATAAGAAATTCAAAAAAGATATCATGTCATTACAGGTTGATTACAACAGCTCTTATAAAGAGGCTGAATTAAGAGCCATGATGTTGCAACTTCGACTTAACCCCAGCAAAGACAAGCAGTGTATTAACTATATTGACGAGTTGAAGCGAATGTTGGACTCTGTTACTACAGATAGTTCTAATGTTAAGTATTCAGTCGCTATTAATGAAATAAAGGTATTCAACACTATCTTTAAGGATGAAGTTCATTCAATTTTAAAAAATGAATGGGAGATCGTTAAACAAGGGGAAAAGCGGTTTCTAAGATTTACGAATTTAGGTAAGTTTTTAGCGTCTACATTAATGGTAGCTATTTATGTTTTATTCGTAATAGCGCTAGTAAAATCACCTGTCCTTTCTTTTTAAAAGACATCACTAAAGAGTAGTAGCATGGATAGCATCATCGAAAAATTTTACGATCCCACATTTTGGTTTCAAGGTTTATTCTTCCCGTTTGTCGTATACCTCATTGCCAAGCTCTTCAAACTGCTCCCCACTTTTTTACGGGGAGTGAGTCGAAAGTTTCGAAAGAATGAATTAGCTAAACTCAAAACCTTACGGCGTAATCCTTATGCTATTCAATTTCATATAGCAAAAGAGCGCAGCTACTTCCTACTTTTTATCATGACAGGCTTTTTCTATTTAGTGTTAACTATAACCACGGGCATAGCGACACTCCTCACAACAAATACTCTGGCTTTTTTTGTTACTACAAGTCCACTTTATTGTATTGAGCTTATCTGGCTGATTCAGAGCTCTCTTGTTCAAAAGTTAATTATTTCAGCTAACAAAATACGGCCAAAATATGCCTATTAGTAACCTAAAAGACAGCAGCGATAAACCTTGGCTATGTGAGTGCTACCCTAATGGCCGCGAGGGTAAACGCGTACGTAAAAAATTTGCTACTCGCGGTGAAGCGGCAGCATTTGAATTATTCACCATGAAAAAGGTCGATGATAAACCTTGGCTGGGTGAAAAGGTCGATAATCGCAGGTTATCTGAGTTAATTAAACGCTGGCACGAACTCCATGGCCAGCAACTAACTCACCCAGAGCAACGACTACGAAAACTTGATTTGATATGTAATGGCATGGGCGACCCAATTGCCAGCAAAATCACCGTTAATGACTTTGCTAATTATCGACAAATGCGTCTCGATGGTGAGATTGAAGATGCTCAAGGTAAGAGGAACAAGGTTAAGCCCAACACCATTAACCATGAACATGCTTACCTCAATGCGGTTTTCTCTGAGTTAAAGAAGTTAGGCGAGTGGAAGTTACCTAACCCGCTTGATGGGATATCTCAATTTAAAATTGAAGACACCGAACTGGCGTTCCTCTACCCAGAAGAGATCCCTATTGTTCTAACCGAATGTGCTAACGCTGAATACGAACACCTCACCACTATTGTGCTGATATGTTTAGCCACAGGTTGCCGTTGGTCAGAGGCCGAAGGTTTGCGCGGCAGTCAAATAGCCCACAACCGCATCACCTTTGTAAAAACCAAAGGTAAAAAGAATCGAACAGTGCCAATAGCGAAAGAACTGGCCGACAAGATACCGCGTGCAAGAGGCCCACTATTTAGGCCTTGCCGAAAATCATTTGAACGTGCTATTAAACGCACCAAGTTGAACTTCCCAAACAGACAGATGACCCACATTTTACGCCACACATTTGCCAGCCACTTTATGATGAACGGCGGCAATATTCTGGTACTAAAACAGATACTCGGCCACTCCGATATCAAAGACACCATGCGCTACGCCCACTTCGCCCCCGATCACCTGGACGACGCAATCACCAAAAACCCAATCTCATTAATTCTTCAAAAAATATAGCCTATGAATATTCAAAAAATGTGCGGCGTATTAGTACTTATTAGTTGGACAATTTTTCTTTTCATACTCCAACTACCTGAAGCAAAAAGTGATATATCGTACTCTTATTTAATGTATGCAGTCTTTCCTGCGTGCGCTTTAGCCTCTTATTTATATATACTCGCAGGGCATATCGAAGTATTAAATAAATATGGAGGAGAACATAACCCTAGATCTTGGGGATATCATTGTTTTACCGGTGGTATTTGTATCTGTAGCTTAGTGATTATGGGCGTTCTCGGTTACTTAATCAGTTTACGAGTTGACAATGAAACCGCCATCATTGGTATGACTTTGTTTGTACTTATTATTTTTGTTTCAGAAAAAGTCGACGCTCAATTAACTAAGGATCTCAATAGCGTTGTGGACAGTTTAGAAACGACTATCGCATCTAAAGAAAAATCAGAATAAACACATACATTGCGTCAATTCCACACGTGATCACCACTATGGCGCAATCACCGAAAAACCAATAGCAGGACTACCAAGTAAAAATGAGTGAACTCTTCAAACTTGCAAACATTATTGCCACCCCACTAGTGATTATTGTTCTTCCCGTATTAATGTTTTTGTATAAATATCGGCATTCTGATAACAAAAACATCCATTTTATCAAGTACTCCTGTACCTTTGATGCCACTCATGGCTTAGCTAGGCAACCACTATTTTGGGTAGCAATCGTCTATCCAATAGGATTGTTCTTTTTTACAGGGTCGTACGCTTGGGCTGGTACTAACTTTGATATATCTGCGACAGGGTTTAACCAGTTTATCGAAATAAGTAAGCTACCTCTTGGTTTGCTTGCACTATCACTCCCCCTAGCAGTGTTAACTGCTAGGCTTCACGGTACAAAGCAGACCGCAATGCAAATAGCAAAAGCTAACGAACAAATAGCCAACACAGAAAAGCAGATTTTAGAAACTCAGCAGAAAAATAGAACTGACTTGTACCTAGCTCACTATAAACACCTTTCTGAGCACATTATTGAAATTGAAAAAAAGTGGGAAAATGCTAGTAACCAAACTGTTCTAATGCCAGGAAAATCTCTAACGATAGATAAAAAACGATGCCACAGATATCTATACCCAAGTTCATCGCTCATTAATGGGACAGGAAATATTTCATATCGGAGTTTCGATTATGCTGTTATGACCTTAGTATCTATACTGGATAAAGCGATCTACTTACTCTAGACTAAATGCTATAACAAGAAAGACTTTAGAGATTTTTTTGTGAATTCATCGACACTTTTAGACAATATGTTCAATTCATTATTTTTTAACGAATCAGTTGAAAGTATATTATATCGCAGAGGAACATTTCCTTTAGAAAATAATGAAGTTTGTTATTTCTCTACAATCGAAGAAGTCCTTTCAGTTAGTTCTTTTCTTGAAAAATCCCTACATGAAGTTTACAGTTTTGACACTGATTACGAACAAAAAATGAACGAAGAATTCAAGTGTAAAATGACTTTACTTTCAAATCTAATGTTTGATGATGCTATTAGACAAATTGAACTATATCTAAATCAAGAGATCCATTTATTTTCAAAAAACCCTCCTGACTGGAGTGATTTAAGTAACGCCTTTAAGCAACAGGATAATGGCGACAAAATGGCGGCAACCATTTCGAAAGGCTAACACCCACTAACAGATACTTAAACGTAACCATTTGAAAATATGAAAATATCTAGTAAACATGGGCTATTAGATAGGATGTAGGCTTTTGGGCGCGGGTTCGAGCCCCGTCAGCACAACATCCCACCAACACTGAGGTTAGTAATAACCTTCAAAGGCCGCTAAATCCTAACTAGGTGGATTTAGCGGCTTTTTTGTATCTGCTATTCACACATCCCGTTAGTCAATTAACAAACACAAGTTTTCCACCTATATTTCAGGCACAAAAAAACCTGCACTAGGCAGGTCTTTTCATATCAACTTATGTTTCAAAGCAGCTTATATTTCAAAGTGAATTGATTAGTTTTGCTTTCGTACAAACTTAGACTTAAGCATCATTTGGCCGTGGCCATCAACTTTACAATCTATGTCGTGGTCAGCATCAACGAAACGCTTAATAACCGCTTTAGTACCCACTTTCAGTACTAGAGATGTGCCTTTTACTTTAAGATCTTTGATTAGCGTAACCTTGTCTTCTTCAGCCAATAGGTTGCCAACAGCATCTTTTAAGATGATAGCGTCAGGATCAACGATAACTTCGTTCGGGTTCCATTCATGAGCACATTCTGGGCAAACTAGGTTTGAGCCGTCTTCGTATACATATTCAGACTCACATTTTGGGCATGGTGGCATTGCGCTCATGGTATATTCTCTTTAATAAGTAATCTACTGAGCCATACTTGATCTGCCACTTGTAAAAATGACCATCAATACGACTCGCATTTCAAAGACATATTATAATCAATATTTTGAATATCAGCTAGATTCAAACCCCCATCCTGTGAGCCGGCCTCAATTTGCTTTTTTCTCGACATGATCTAGGTATCAGTTTTCCCTATCTCGGATTGGTTCAAGTACACAAATCACTTACAAATGATACGCTTCGTTTAAGTTCAGCTACCCTTAGTTTGCGCATTTAACAAATGTACAGCACGATAGCAGTGGGCTATTCCCTCCCTCAGCCTTAAGAGCCACATCCAATCCTGCCGAACCATAGAAAAGTAATAAAGCGAAAGAAAAGGCTTATCGAGACTAAGTCACGATCTTAATTAACACCAAGAGTTTGTTATCGCCGCAGTTAGGATATTGATTTTCTATCTTGCATAGCTATCTAGACGGGGAAATAAAAAGACCCGCTAAAAGCGAGCCTTAGAGATGAGTGAAAAGCGCGTCGGGGTAGCTATACTGTCACACAGGGTTATGCCATATCCCTCGTTGACCGCGCTGTAAGCCCAGAAACTTACGCGGTTGCTGCTCTTAGAACCATGACCTATTGCCTACACAGCCGCTAGCTTATACCTACTAACACTTACACATCCACTAGTCGACTTCTTCTACCTACTACTTGCAATGGAAATCACTTTCTAAAATACGCTTTTCAATGCTAAGTATAGTCGAAATCTCCAACGCCACTAGTCTCTAGAGCCAATATTGATAGATCTAAATGTCCTTTCATACAGCTTCAATATAACCAATATCGACATTATGACTTAACCTATGATTGTCTTCATATATTGCTTTAACGAGATCCCAAACTGCGACTTAAAACGTTGGCTAAAGCGAGCCTCAGACTGATAACCACAGCGTATCGCTAACTCAAGCTGAGACAGGGGGGCGCCGTTTTGAGCGCTAAACGATTGCATAATACCTATGGCATATAACATTCTAACTTCGGCCAATATCACTCTAAATGAAGTTCCCTCTTTGCTTAAATGGCGTATAAAAGTCGCCTGACTCATCGCAAAGTGGTGACAGGTGCTGTCAATCGTATGATTTGCTGCAGGCTCCATCGACAAAAAGTGACTAACTTGCTCCCTTAGGGTCAAGACATCACTTTCAAACAACCTAGATAACATGCCAAGTTCATTGAGCTGCAAATAAAATGCATCCAAATAACATTGCTGCACCTCCCGGCTTAAATTTTGCTCAGCCATGGCTATAAGCTGTGAAAAAGCAAAGTTTAGGCTAGTGTTAACGGCTAAAATGGGCGCCGAGGCCAAGCTCGTAACCCCCTCCTCTCTGTTAGCTATCTGTTTTAAGACTCTCTGTGATGGCAAGGATAGAAAAGAGACTTGTATCGATCGAAACTTGTCCTGATAGGGCTCATTAATAAAGGTAAGCTCTCGATTAGAAGAGGCAAGTAGCCAGTGGTTACGATCGAATGTCAGAGTTTCTCCCTGCCAAAGCAGAGTCTTAACACCTGTTGTTACCGCAATAATGCTCGGCGTATAAACGGGGACGTTTCGTAAAGGCTGAGGTTTTTGCCCATAGAAACGCTCAATCTGAACCAATGATGCCAATCTTGCTCTCTCCTCTAGCACTCATATCAGTTAAATAGGTTAATGACTAACGAACATAAGTTGCAGTCAACACTGCCTTATCTAACGCCATTTTATTAAGGGTGAACCCAACTACCGCAGGGGAAATATCTGTCGGCAGATCAATTTTAGCCTCAGGTAGCGCCCAAATGGTAAATTGGTATCGATGCATTCCGTCCCCCTCTGGTGGACATACACCACCGTAACCTGGTTTACCGTAATCGGTTCTGGTCTCATGGCCCGCTTTAAGTTTACCAGATGCACCTTGGGCTAATGAGGTGGTTGTTGCTGGGATATTGAGTACCGTCCAGTGCCACCAACCACTCCCCGTTGGCGCATCAGGATCAAATGCCGTAATCGCAAAACTTTTAGTCCCTTTTGGAGCATCACTCCAACTTAGCTGAGGTGATAAGTTGCCACCGCTGCAGCCCATCCCGTTGTACTCAAATTTTGATGACATCAACTGGCCTTCATTGATATCACTGCTCGTTAGTTCTAAGGCGTAGCTGTGAGCAGAGAAAGCGATTAAGGCGATAGATAAAGCAAGACGTTTCATTTTATGGTCCTAGATTACTAGTGAGTATGGATCTAGTTTAGCCAGAATACCGCACTAAGAAATCACACTAACTATCATTTATTGTCAAGGTTAGCGCTAATTTGACACTTTCTGTATAAAAGACCGCCCTACTCTGTCAAAATGATGAACCTAATATAAAAGTGCCTCCTCAACTTTTAGCTTTGATACTAGTAAGTCACTTACTTAAGGCTGAAACCTTGGCTCTCAATATAATCTTGCATAAAGGGTCTGGACTCCTTACTTAAGGTAGCCGTAATTTGCTCCGACCAAGATTTCTGCTTGTTGTTGCGGCTTCTGCTTGCATAGTAGTTTCTTATATGTTGATCGTACCTCTCAAGCTCTTGCTTATCGAGGCTTTGATAACGTTCTTGATGGACCACTATACTCAGCGGCAGACGGGGTTTCATTTCAGGAACTTTGGCACTATAACCTAAGCACATACCAAATAGCGGTAACACATGCTTTGGTAAGCCAAGTAGCTCGGTGACTTGCTGAGGGTTATTACGGATCCCGCCAATATAGACACCACCTAAACCAAGAGATTCAGCTGCAAGTAGCGCATTCTGCCCCATGATGCCGGTATCAACCGCTCCAATAAGGGTCTGTTCGGTAAATCCAAGTTGGGCATCAGGGTGGATCTGTTGATGGCGATTAAAATCGGTACAAAACACCAAAAACTCGGCGGCTGACTCCACATAAACTTGCCCGCCAGCAAATTCCGCGAGCTTAGCTCTTACATCTGGCAAAGTGACTCTAATAATACTTGAACACTGTATAAAGCTAGAACTCGAAGCGGCATTAGCGCAGCGCAGAATTAACTCTAGCTTTTCATCTTCAATTTTTTGCTCGGTAAAATGCCTAATCGAACGGTGCTGTAAAATAGCCTCAATAGTTGAATTCATGCTCTATTCGCTTCCCTTGCCTATAAATTTAACTTGATTCTCAAACCTCCTACAAAAATCAGACAACCTAAAACTAGTTAGAATTCAAAAACAAATAGAGAAAGCCGACACGCGAGTATGAGGTTTGAGGCAAAAATAATCGGAACTAGCATCTAAATTATAATAAATCCCTCAAAAGCTTAACTAAAATTAAATGTAATTCATACTTATTGACCTGCCCACACTTCAGGACTAGCTTATAAACATGGTATCAAGATCACATTCTGTCATCTCGTTCGGCCATTACATTCATGGAGTATTCTAATGAGAAATCTTGAATTATTTAGTACTGCTTCTATCGATCACCTTATGTGGTCAACCAACGGATATGCCGCCAGGTTAGACTCGCCAGCCCTATCCATCTTTACTGATTTTGATCACTCCCAGCCAATGGCGGTGGACTCATCAACTAGTGCAATAGATACTGCCGATATCATGGAGAAAACCCATGCCTTTATGCGTCTTGTTGTCGATAAAGATAATCGATTTCTTGGGGTCGTAACCAAATACGAGTTATCCGATAGCAAGATGATGAAGATAGCGAGCCAACGTTCAACCAATATCAAAGACTTACAAGTCACCGATGTGATGGTGCCCCGCGAAGACTTGATGGCGCTAGATTACCATCAAGTTACTACAGCTAAAGTGAGTGATATTGTACGTTCATTAAAAGAAAACGGCTTACACCATATACTGGTTATCGACCATGAGTTGCACCATATCCGTGGACTCATTTCGGCCAACGATGTAGCAAGAAAGCTCAATGTACCCATTGATATCCAGCAACCACCATCATTTATGCAGATTTTCAAAGCGACTAAGTAAGCCCGCTTCAACTGCAACACTGACAGCGCCTTATCTATAGCCGCTCTAACGATACCCGAAATAAAAACCAAAAAGCCTTAGTACGCTAACACTAAGGCTTTTGTGTTTAAGAGCGAAATCAGTACAGGTAAGCACTGAGTTCCTTAATAGGCAATGCCTTTGAATAGAGCCAACCTTGGTGTAGGTTAATCCCAAGTGCTTTCAAGATCTCTGCCTGCTCTTGGGTTTCTACTCCCTCAGCAATGACCTTAATATTTAACTCTTTCGCAATCGCTATATAAGAGGCAATGAGTGATAACTTACTCACCGCCGTCCCTAGGTGGCTAATAAACTGTTGATCGATTTTAAGGTAATCGAAATCCAAGTTTTGTAAACATAAATTACCGCCATAGCCCGTACCTACATCATCGAGCTTTACCTTACAGCCTAACTCTTGACACAATTGAATGAACTGCTCAAGTTGCCGCCAATTCTTAATTGGTACCCGCTCGGTTAATTCGAAGCTCAAATACTCTACTGGGTAGCCTTCCTCGACTAACTCCCGTAAAAATGAAAGCATCTGCCCTTGCTCGATCTCCAATGCGCTGACATTAATGCTGCACCAACGAATAATATTCGCATCCAATAACTCTCTTAGATCTGTCAAAGCCGTTTTAACAACCCAGCGAGTGACCTCAGGCATTATAGGATCTTGTTCAAGTACCTCTATAAACTCTCCAGTATTTCGTACGCTTCCGTCTGATTTAAACCACCTTAATAGCACCTCAACCCCCACAACCTCTTGGTTTTGGTTATCGAAAATAGGTTGATAAACTAAGTTGAACTCCTTTTTCAGTGCTTTTAAAAAACGCCTATGCCAATAATATTGCCTTAACACTCCTCTTAGTAAGAGCCAGCCAACAAATAACATACCAAAGGTCAGAACTACACCGACAAGGTGATGTAACCACAATAAAGCTTTGTTATATAGGTTAAGAGAGAAGCTATAGGTCAACCCCGTGACTTCTGAGTTAAATTGCAGAGTGCTCCAATACGGAACACTTTTGTTTATCCTAAATAATTCATACTGATTATTAGACAGGATTCTTAATGCCCCACAGTAATCACAGTCTTTCAACATTTCTTGTATATAAGGAAAAACATCTATACCGATTAACCCGCGATATTGCTCCGTATGTCGCCCTACATAGATGGGTTTCGTTGCATCAAGATTACGACTATTCATCTGCTGATATACATAGAGTCCATTTGTCATTGCGCTCCCCACATCATAATAGGGTGCCTGTGGTAATGGAGAGACACCAAGCGCTGAGCAAGCAAACGGTTCACCTAAAAACTTAACCCAAACAACAACTAAGGTATCTAAAGTTAAGGTATAGTCTTTAAGAGTATCTATTACCTCTTGTGAGCAAGTATTGGCTTTTATCGTTCTCAGCTCATTCTCGACAGTTTGTAGGCTACGATTAGCACTCGCTAGGCGCTGACTATAGATGCTATCAAAATCATTAACTCTTACCTCTAGCTTAGTGTACAGCTGATACTCGGTCAGAATGTAAGAGATGACGGCACACAACATTAATGCCGCAATAACCAGCCAAGGCAACACTCTTTTATCGGTTCCATAAGTGACCATCCCCCTATGCCTTAACCGACTGAAAGCAAGTAAAGGGTAATGCGAGTCCCACGCTGTAGTCTGCAGCATCAGCAATTCCCGATAATATAAGAGAGAACCCTCTCTCCCTCATGGTAAACAGAGAGTCGACGATCTCATTATCTTGTTGCTTCTCTATTGCAATCTGTAAATTTTTACTATCAAACATTAAAAAATCAAACGGATAAGCGGTCTTTATATTGCTATCAAATTTACAAGCTAAGCAAAACTTAATCCCCGCGTCTCTTAGTAGGTATTTGATATGGGAAGTGTATTGACTCAACTCGTCACTATGATTTTTGAGTATTATCACCAGCGTCATTTCGAGGCGGCGCAGTGCAGTCGCTAACGCAAGCAAAGCTTTAATGATCTCTGAGTCTAATAAGAAAATTCGCTCTACAGCTAAGAACAGCTGTGTATTATGCAGGCTAATGTTGCTGTCCTGCTCTAATCGAATGCTAAGAGTCGCTAGCATTCTCTTATATTCATTGATATGAGCGAGATAATGCTGTGGTAATGGACGAGACGCTAACTGGCCCTCTAGCCAACTTGACTTAATCTCTACGCCACAAAGTGTTCCCTTACGCTCAACGATATGACTAACACCGAAATGGTATAAACATGTTTGGTCTGCATCACTTTTTCTATTCAAAGAGCAGCTCTGCTTTAACATTTCATTTTGCTGCATACAACTGTGCTTAAAAAAACAATTCATCTAAAAAGGTTCTGATTTTATATAAAAATATAGAGCAACTAGCTCAAAGGGAGCGCGAATTTACGCCTAATCAAGCAGGATTTCAACAACTTTTTTGTATATAAACCAAACAACTTCACAAAATCTTGCAATAGAAAAACTAATGAATAACAACTTTTCTAGTGTCTATGGGAGCTGCAGGACTTATGGCCCTGCCTTACTCGTAATCAAACAGGGCAATATCATCAACAAAAAGAATCCTTAAAATAAAGGGGGAAACAAACCTAGTGAGTTCATAGGAATGTCATTACCTCTAAAAAGTGTTCAGCACTGTAGGCTAGCGAAGAAAGCCTAATCCAAATCAGCACCAATAGATTTGCACCTCAAGGTTGTTTAAGGCTATGCTGGCAGAGTTAGCGTTATGTAGATCTTAGCCTGAAATCATACATTCCTGACCTTTGAGGAGTCGTCCATTGACCTTCTTATCGAATCCCCAAGCGCTCAGCAGATCAAGCTTAGCGAGCCTGCTTATCTGTGCCTCCTTTCCAGCCACCGCCGATCAGTGGCTCTTTAGCTTTGATAACGATGTGGTAATTGGCCAAGATGGCGACTACTCCAATGGTTTCGTCTTTGGTTGGCAGGTGCTCCCTAAAGCAGACTTTACACAAGCCCCTTGGCCATTTAGTTGGCAAAAGGCCTTACGCTTTTCAAGCCAAGATAAAACATCACAATGGGGGGCCAAGGTTTACCAAAGGATGTGGACCCCGAGTGAGATTGAACATGATTACGCCCAACCCTATGATCGCCCCTACGCAGGCCTACTCGAACTAGAGAGTTTTACTGGTAGTTATAGTGACTCCTTGGCGCAAAAGAATTGGTTCAGTATAGGTGTAATGGGCCCAGCATCAGGCGCTCAAACCATGCAGGAACTAGTGCACAAAATTACCCCATCGACACCTCCTAAAGGTTGGCAGTATCAAGTCGAAAATCAATTCACTCTGCAACTGGCATACGAGGTCGATGCATTGGTATTTCGTCGAGATGCGACCAGTGATAGTCAATGGGAGCTAAGTGGCTATAGTCATACCATGCTGGGGAACTTCCGCTCTGAAGCAAACCTAGGTTTTACCCTTCGCTGGGGAGATGATTTAGCAGACTCATTTGGTCAACTCAGCAGCCATGCAGGGCATTTCGGTCAATTCAGCGCTACGGCACGAAAAGGTGGGAGTTGGACGGTATATGCTCGGGCGCAAGCAGGTTATCGCTTTAACGATCTTAGCATAGATGGAGATCTGCCCTATGATTCCTACGTCCAGATGGAGCATCAACAAGTGAAGGCTAGCACAGGCGTCATTTGGGCATTTCCCACTTGGTCTGTAAGCTGGAGCTTTGAGATTTACACGCCAGAGTATCAACCCGATCCAAATCAGTGGCACGGCTATGGCATACTTAGCTACAGCTTCTTGCTATAACCAATGGCTGTCAGGATAAATCGATAACCTCACAACAGATTAAAAGCTAAAGGCCCAGCCAATTTGTGGGCCTTTCTCGATAAAGTCCATCTCATACTTAACCCCATCGAGCTCACTGTCGTTACCGATTTGTAGATAACGATAGCCTATCCATACGTTATGCAGATCGCCAAAACGGTATAACGCCGACGCATTAAAGCCATAATCCCTATCGTTATCGCCATAGATTTTAGTGTCGGCGCCCACTGAAATCCCCCAAGACTCAGTGACCCAATATCGGTAGGTGACACCGACTAACCAATCAAACAAATGTTCATCGGCAATAGGAACTTGAGCATTAATGTTAATAAGGCCTTCATCGCTCAGTGGCTTAACGTTAAGATCGATTTTACTAAAAACATGACGTACACCAGTAAATATACGGAAACCCGGCGTCACTTCGTAGCCCGCAAGAAAGTCATTAACCGCTAAATGCATATCGGTTTCTATATTGTGCCCCGGTGAAATAATACCGCCAGTGATAGGCCCTGTTATCCCCTCAGTTTGAGTGTCGCTTTTAATCCTTAGATAATTGACTCTTAAGCTATAGAGCCAATCGCCTTTCTGCGCGTAAAGCTCGCCTATAACACCAAAATTAAGGTTATCGATGATATTCTTAAACGGCACATCGATATCGACTCGTTCGCTATCGGCTGAAATTGAACCTGAAATATCAGGAGCCCAAACCATAGGGAAGGCGATTAAATAATTCCACTCATCTTTGCTCTCGTCATACGAGTCAGGCCCAACCTCATACTCTTCACTGGCAAAGGCCGCAGAATGAAAGAGTAAGATGAGCATTACCAGAGTAAGCTTTTTCACCAAGAGTGATCCTTGCCGCATACGACTATTCATTTGTTATTCTTACTTTTAATCAACCCAATGTAACACATCTTTAATGACAGACCAGCGAGGCTCCTTCGGTTTAGCATTCTCACCTAAGATCCAATAGCCATAGAGCTTGTCGACATAGCCAGATGACTTTTGTAGCTCCAACCAGCTGTTTAAAAAAGTTTGTAGCGAGGCGTTGTCTCGAGCTACCGCGTAAGATGCTGGGAATGATTTAATCTCTTCACGGTTATAAAGTGTGGCGTACTCTGGATATAGGATTGTCCAAGTCTTACCAGCCTCAAGACTTATCATCAGTCCATCCCAGGTCTTGCCATCATCTTCGAAAAACAATCGGTCAGACTGAATGGTCTCAAACTCGATATTAGGAAACTTCTCCTCTAAGCGCGGGATAATCGAATAACGCCCCACGGTGGCTATGCGGATCTGTTCGGCCTCACGGATTAATTTATCGGTTTTGAATTCATCTACTCGATGATCTTTCACCACAAATGCGTAATGCAGATCCAGCACTGGGGTCGTAAAGCCCACCAGCTCGATTCGCTTAGTTGTCATCTGTAAACCCGATATCGCAATATCAAATTGACCTTGATTGATCCCTTCCAGCACATTAGCGAAAGTGTAAGGCACAAATGCAACTTTTAGTTCCATCTCTAGGGCTAACTTTTTCATTAGTTCAACATCAAAGCCCACCAACTCTTGCTGAGCATTATAGAAAGAAAACGGCACCTGAATCGGGTTGTAACCGACTCTAAGCACGCCGCTTTCTCTTATCTGCTGCACGCTTCTTGGGCCATCGGCTTGGGGGAAATCGGCCCAGTTATAGGCGGTGACTTGGTCTGGGATCTTCTCTGCTGCGCTCATTTGTGCGACAACTTCATCCATCTCATACTCGGTATCGACGATAGAGCTTAATAACCAACTTGTTGCCAAGAGAGTTAAGCCAAATACTACTGGCGTTAATAGGCTAATAGTGACTAAACGCTTCATGCTCACCTTAGCAACCCCTACCAACATCGCCGTGCCACCAATAGCTAAGATAAAAATATTCATTGCGGCAAGCAAAGAGGTAAAGCGGCTAGTGAACAAACTTGAAACCATATACAGCTGAAAAAGATCGGAAGAAAGCTCTAATGAGTCCAACAACATGGGGATAGTGAGGTAAACACTACCAAACAGGCTGACTAAACCATTTAATGACATTGGCAAGTAAGTTAAGAAATCGAGCTCCTTACCCGAAAACCAAGCCGCAAAGAGCACAAAGACAATGGTGAGTAACTTGCCTAAATTAGGAAAACTAAACACAACAGGAATAATGATATTGGCGTAGTCATCACTTTGCTGACTGCCGATATTATATTTATGGAATAGCTCCTTGGTGCGCTCAATTAGAATAGGAATAACGATAAAGATATTACCCGCGGCAAATGCCGTGATCATCGCATCTTTTGCTATTCCGGTAATATCGCGATAAGAAAAGGGAGTAAATACGGCTAAAATTGCAGGCAACACCCAGTAAGTTAGAATTATCGTCATCACCACATGAGCCACAAAGTAGACCTGTAGCTTTTGAAACTCGTCAAAATCCATGGTGCCAGCTGTGGCTGCCGTCATAGCAAAAATACCTATCGGCATCAGCTTAACGATGCTCTGGGTCACCTTATTAAACGACTCCCCTAACAACTGCATAGGTTTCATCAACGAGTCTTTATTCTCGATAGAGATAAGTGCAATGCCAGTAGCGACACAAAACAGCACAATGGCTGGGATATAACTGTTCGACAAAGAAAAAAACGGGTTAGAGGGAATATAGATATCAAGCAAGTTTACTGAGTTAGGATCTTCCAGTGCCGTTAGACTAAAAAACTCTCCAGCTTGCCAGTCGGGAAAGGTGTATTTGATAAAATACATACTCAACAGGCCAAACGACCAAATCACCAGCATCAACTTCCCGACTTTTACTCCTAAAGACTTGGCTTGCTCCATGGTTAAGCTACCTAGGCTAGAAACCAGTGAGACTATGATGTAGGGAATAATGGTCATCTGTAACAGCTTAATGAATGCGTCACCGATAATAGACATCCAGGCTAACATCTCCCCAAAAAACAGCCCTGCTAAGATCCCAGCAGCAAAAGACAGCAGTACCAGTGTTGACATACTCATCTTTTGTTTGGGCTTTTCCTGCGTAGTTTCTGGCGCTAGCGTATTGGTTTCACTGCTCATGTTGCTCCCCATGCTCTCTCGTCTGTAGCGAAGATTGGCAATCATTGATTGCCTCTTCGTAGCAAGCTAAGTATTGAGTAATCTTATCCTTAGGATTAAACAGCTTAGCTGCCCTGCTTCTGCCTGCCAGTCCCATTTGAGCTTGCTTTTGCGGTTCAGTTAGAATTTGCGTCATCGCCTTCGCCATTCCCACGGCATCATCGGGATCAAACATAAATCCTGTTTGACCATTGTCTACCACCTCAGGAATGCCATCGACATTGCTGCTTACTGTAGGTACAGCGCAGGCCATCGCCTCTAGCAGCACCATGCTAAACGACTCTCGATAACTAGGTTGGATCATACAATCGGCATTAGGGAGGTAATGCTCCACATGAGTTACATCCCCCATAAAGGTGACATGCTTTAAAATTCCTAGCTTTTTACACTGTAACTTAATGCTATCGATATCCGGCCCGCTGCCGAGGAGCACCAAACGAGCTTTCACCTTTCGCTGCAGCATATAAAACGCTCGGACAACCGTATCGCTATTTTTTAACGGCCTGAAGTTCGAAACATGCATCACTATTTTTTCATCATCTTTAGCCATCTTACGGCGAACATGAATATCGGCTAAATCTGGTGAGAAAACGGCTAAATCGATGAAGTTATGGATAACATCTATCGACTTCGTCTTATCAAAATGACTGTAGATATAGCTGCGCTGATAATTAGACACAGTAGTGACTTTAGTGCTTTTATGAATACTGAAGCGATTGAGGGGGTAGAGCGGCTTATCTTGGCCAACAATGGTGACATCGGTACCATGAATCGTGGTAACCGTTGGAAACTTATGGGTGGTGATCTCCCCAGCTAGATATGCGCACAGAGAGTGAGGAATAGAGTAATGAGCATGCACAATATCGAGCTTAAATTGCTCCACAACCTCTACAATTTTTGCTGTTAATGCAAATGTATAGAGAGGGTCTGAAAATAACGGGTAATTGATTGCCTCTACGGAGTGAAAGAATAGTCTGTCTGAGTCTTCTATTAATTTAAAAGGGCGAACACTGGATATAAAGTGCACCTCATGCCCAAGCTCAGCAAGCCCTAATCCCAATTCTGTTGCCACTAACCCTGAGCCCCCTATACTGGGGTGACACACAATCCCTATGCGAATCTTCGGCATAAATCCCCTCCCTCAGATAGTTAACAAAATGTTATCAAAAATAAACTTAGCACTGTTAAGCACTTGCTCCAAGTCATTCCGACCAAAGCAGTAAAACAAGTATGGTCTATCCCACGTAACAGACCTACTTGCCCAAAAAATATTTACCGATTAAGCAAAAATCGAAGATGAGAACAACGACACTCCCTCGTTATAAATAGCCGTTGGAAATAGCCTTACATAAGCCAAAATCTACCTCACAATGTCTCCCTATAATTCATTCCTCGTCACTTCAATTCGGTCTCTATCACTATTAGCAAAATGCAAAAAATGACTTCATCGACTCAAAAAAAATGCACAAGCAAACATATAAACAACTGAAAAACATAAACAAAAACTAACGGCACACCTTATGCATTATTTAATCACAATAGATAACATGACAGTGAGAGATGCATTATGAGAATATCCAAGCCGACTCCATTGAGCTATCGCTCCGCCTTGCTTCTACCTCTGCTGATTTCAGCAAGTGTCAATGCATCAGCCCCCTTTGATGCCTGTCCGACAGAAGCTTTCATCATCCAAAAACAGTCTAATATCCCTAAAAGCTATGGTGTAAACCTAGCGACAGGGAGTTACATCATCTTGTCTGACGATATGGGCACAGGTAACGGTTATAACGGCGTAGGTTTTAACTATCATGATAATTATCTCTACGGTTGGGATTACGCTAGCGGCTCACTAGGCCGCACAGGTAATGACTACCAGATAACGGCACTCACTGTCAGTAAAGATTCTGCCTCTGCAACTGCTGGTAACTTCTTTGTGGGTGATATCGCTATAGATGAGAACGTTTGGTATGGCTATAGAAAAGGTAAAGGCTTATTTAAAATTCCACTGGATAATCCCTCAAGCTACAGCATGACGCTGGTGCCCGGCAGTATCGACTACGCCACCTACAATATCACCGACTTTGCCTTTCATCCCACCGATGGCTATATGTACAGTATTAGCAACGGCGCTTCAGGTAATCTATTACGCATCGACCCAGCCACGGGAGAAGCAGTAAACCTAGGTACCGTCATTACATCGACTTCTGGCAACTTTACCTTTGGTGCTCAGTTCTTCGATCCCGATGGCAACCTCTATGTCAGTAACAACAGTAATGGCTATATCTATAAACTCAATGTGAACGCCGCCTCACCCACTCCAGTATTATTCGCCTATGGCCCAGCCTCCTCGAGTAATGATGGTGCTCGCTGCGCCCTAGCCGAAGTCATACTCGGTGATGACGTTGATTTCGGTGATGCACCAGACAGCTATGGCACACTGCTAGACTCTAACGGAGCGAGACACACCATTAGCGAGAACCTTTATTTAGGTGCCAGTGTCGATAATGAGTCCAATGGCTATCCATCACCATTGAGTGATGACAGTAGCGATAACTCCGATGATGAAGATGGCGTATCTATGCCGACAGGCTTTGAATTAGGAGAAAGCGCCATTTTACTTGTTACCGCTAAAGGCAGTGACGGCTACCTTAATGCTTGGTTCGACTGGGATCATGATGGCAGTTTCAGCGCTGAAGAGCAGGTCATTACTGGCGAAAGTCTCGCTGATGGCCAAAATACCCTCAGTATCGATGTACCTAGTTGGGCCAAGACGGGCTCTACTTGGGCGCGCTTTCGTCTAAGCACTCAGCAAGTGATTAACCCAACGGGTGGCGTCGGTGACGGTGAAGTAGAAGATTATGCGGTGACCTTGACTGAAACCGGCGTCACCATTAATTACTACCCCTCCTCTTCAACCTATACCACCCTCGCCTACGAAGATCTTTACCCAGATCAAGGTGACTTTGATATGAATGACGTGGTGATTCAGCTGCGTCTTATTGAATATGTCAAAAACAACCAAGTAAGACGCATCGGCTTTGAGGCTCAGCTGGCCGCAATGGGCGCCGCCTACCATAATGGCTTTGCCATTCATCTACCGGGTGTCGAACGCAGCAAGATAAAAGAATCTGTTATCAGCTGGTCCATTGATGGGGTTGCTCAAACGAGCTCCCCCCTGGAAACCGGACAATCTAATGCTGTATTTGTCTTTACCCAAGATCTAAAGCAATACGTCACACTTGAGCAAGGCTGTCAGTACCTTAGAACAGAAACGGGTTGTGAGACTGCCTATAGAACCACTTGGTCTTTCGAGATCCCCTTCGAGAGCCCAGTGGACGAGAACCTTGTTCCTGCATTTCCCTATGACCCGTTTATCTTTGCCACGCCCAATACCGATCATGGCTTAGCTGCGAAGAATGTCGTCGGTGAAAATCCAGGACGTCAGTTAGAGATCCACCTAAAGAACCAAGCCCCTACAGACAAGTTCTCGGCTAACTACTTTGGTGCTCGAGATGATTCATCTGATCCGAGTGCAGGGCAATACTTCCAGGATGAAAACGGCATGGCTTGGGCCATCGAGATCCCCGTCACTTGGAAACACCCTAAGGAGAAGGTACGACTAGACGATGCTTATAGCGACTTTGTCGATTTTGCAGCTGATAGTAGCGGTAACACCAAGCCGACTTGGTACGAAAATGCCACAGAATCATTAACCTTTAACGACTAATGGAGCATGCCATGAAAATCCGAATCGAAAAATTCATCAATATCCCATATGGCTTGATGGTATGTGGCGCGCTACTTATCACGGCTTGTGGCGGAGGTGGCGATGATGCGCCTGATACTCCGGCTCCAGTTGAAACCGCATCAACAACCACTGAGACCACAACTGGGACCACAACGGAAGATCCAACTCCAGACCCAACTCCGGATCCGACGTCACTGGACGACTTAGTGGTAGATGCCGACAACAAGCTAGAATCAGCCTACCTGTTAACGATTAATATCGATAAAGATAGCACTCAAAGGGGTTACTTTTCACTGTGTGATGATTACCAAACACAAAGTGATGGCTACTCGGTTAACTTTGATTCCTGTCTATTTAGGGGACCCCTTAATGAAGGAAAGCTCAGCAAAGAGGTTAAAGTGGCCAATCATGAAAGCCAACTTATCGCAGTAATTTGGTTTTATGAGGGGCAAGATCCCCAGTACTCACAGTGGCAATATAAGCAAGATGCAGATTCGCAAGTACTCACAATGAACTAATAGTGATAATTAACGCCCGTATTTAACTGAGTCACCTAAAACGTATTTGCAGCGATGAGCTATTTCCCGCCATCGCTGCGCCTTTTTACAAACCTAACCCATAATCATAAAACTCAGACTAGATTGCTCCATAATTTTCATCCTTATTGAGTCTTATGATCGCGTCGGTACAGTAGCCACTCTTCGATAATCTCCCCATCTGGTAATTTACAGACTCCTATCTGCCCACCTTTACCTTCCTTTATCGCTAACTCACCATCAAGTGACACACAATAGTCAGATGCAGGGTTGGACATATTCGCCCTTGAATTAGAGCTTTGCTGATTGCAGCCAAAAATCAAAACTAATAACACGACTAAAACAGCCGAAACACCGAGATGCTTATTCATCTGTTAGCTCCTAGTTAGCAAAAGAGCGCCCTAAGGCACCCTTACAGAGTATTGTTTAAAAAACGAATTAAAAACGGTAACCGACGGTAAACATCCAAGTACCGAAGTCTTTATTTTCTAAGTCATTCTTGCCGCGTCCCAAAGAAACAGCTTCAGGCTTACTATTGTTATAACCACTTGCAGAATATTTCAGGTCTCTAGCGCCATTTTGGAAGGTGTAATGCAGGTTAAAGTTAAGGCCGTTATCTAAGTAATAGCCCACCCCCACCATTGGGCGAACCACGGTATTACTCTGCGCATTGAGATCTAGGCCCGCGTAGTTAACAATTCCCCCTGGTGCCACATCTTGTGCCGCAAAGCCTGCCGATGCGCTGTACTTTGAAAAATCCGCACCCGCTTTAACGGCAAGATGCCCTGCGCCAACGGCAAACTGATAACCCACATACAGTGTGTGCGCTTTATACTTCTCTTTAGTGTAAGTGTTTAGCTCAATATATTCCGCGTTATCATCGGCAAAGGGGACTGGGCCAACATTGCCAGAATTTGTTGACCAATTACGCTTATCAGTTTCACCTGTATAGGTATAACCTAAGATAAAATCTTTATAACCAGCCTCAAGGCCCGCAGCCACATTGCTGCCCATCGCCTTATTTTTTGACACACCAACCATTGGGTTGATAGTGAAATCACTAGCGCTCGCAGTGTGTGAAACAGCCATTGCAGAAACAGCTAAAACCGAAGATAACACGCTAGTTAGTAAAACTTTTTTCATGATTCATTCTCTCTATGTAAATAAACTAAGGCCTCTTGCCTGAGTTACCACTTCATCCGTTATCAGTGGTGATTAATATCAGTCAACATGAGGATTAGCCCCACTTAGCTGACCTAAAAGCCACTTAACAAACCTGCGATAACCTCGTTAGCCATCACTGTCGCCGTTAAGATGAGTACATGGTAAAGAAGGCCGTTTTACCAAACATCATTAAGAAAATTGGTAAACAATAGAGATAGAAAGGTAAGCTGAGTCATTGACCTGTTGGCAGAGTCCAAAAGCAACATTTAAGGCAATGATCAAATCTTAGATACAGAAAAGGCCGTTAATTGAATAACGGCCTTTATTGATAGAAATCGATAGCGATTTTATTTATCTCAACAATGGGAGCCTAAGTTGAAGTAAAAATAGGGGGCCATCCGTGGCTAGAGAGTCCATGAAACTGTCGCCTATTTTTTAGTGGTCAAACAAATTTTTAATCTCTGTGGCTGGGCATCGCATCCAAAATAGCGGGAATTATCTGCTTAAATATCATCAAGGCCATTCTTGGTGGCTCCATATCACCAAACCCCGAGTTCATCGCAATCACGGTTTGACTCTCTAAGTCCATGGCAAGAATTTGCCCATGAATACCAACCATTGCCAAGACTTTATAGGTTTTCCCTTTACTGTTAGGAAGATAAAGTACTCTAAACTGATCTTGATACCAGCCTTTAGCCAGCTTAGATTCCTTGCCCTGACGCCATGAATGACGAACCTTGTCGTTGCCTTGCATCAGTGACTCAATGAATGCTGTAGGGATCACCTGCTCCCCCCTAAGGTTTTTACCACCATTAAGTATCACCTGCCCTACTCTGGCAAGATCTCGGGTTGTGATATTCAACCCGCCAGAGGCAACGACTTCACCATTTCGATTGGCCATCCAGCGAGCTGGATTTTCAACGTCAATTTTATGCCATAATTTTGCAGCAAAAACCTCGGCTAATGGCTTACCCTGCACTTTTTCAACAACCTTACCTAACAGCTCCGTATTGATATCTAAATAATCATATACTTTGCCGATTGGGCGATAATTATCTAGCACCTTGGCATAATCCATAATGCTGCGCATATTTGAGTATTGACTATCACCATTCCAGTCCTGGGCCTCAGTCATGCGATCATCCCAAAGCTTACCTTGGGAAAACTTAACACCGATCCCTGAGCGCATATCGGCGACCTCTTGCACAGTGGCATTCTCAAAGCCAGTGCCTTTCAATTCTGGTAAATAGCTGACTATAGGTAAATCCATATCAAGCTTTCCCTCTGCAACCGATATTGCCGCCAGTATCGAAGTAAAAGATTTTGTCACCGACATCTGTAGGTGTGTTTGTTCTGGACCATAGTCATTAAAAAAGTGCTGATGCGCTAATTTTCCATTATTAAGTACTACCATAGAATGGTTTTTTAACCTGTCTCTAAGCAGTACTTCGAGACTATGTGGACCATCAAGGTCGTTTGCTTTTAACGACAGTAATTCAATCGGAGCCTCCCGCCATGGTTCAACAGGATTTGAATTTGCAGGAGCAATTGCCATATGACGAGTAAAGCGGTATGCGTGGGGAAAAGTCACCGCGGCGTTTGCGGCTTGATCCCAATTATCTTGAGTCACTGCAAAGGCTGCCGCCTGTGAGACAAATTCAGTATCGACGGGTTTAAACTCTACCGCGTTAACTGAAGCTATTTGAGTCGAAATCACTATTCCGATTAATGTATTAATAAGTCGTTTTTTCATAACAGCTCCTGCTGAGGCTAATGGCTAATGGCTAATGGCTAATGGCTAATGGCTAATGGCTAATCACAGTATCGAACTCAAAACACACATGGTTGTTATGCTCGAAAAACGCTGAAGAGGTGGTGACCCTATGGGGTAGCTTGGTTTTTAGGTAGGCATTCGCCACTTTTCTTGCCGAGTTTTCACTGGTATCGGTAAATAGACCCGTTGTCGTGAAACAACTCAGCAGTTTTGTGCTTTCTGGCGAACGCGGCTTAGGAAAAGTCATGCGCATATCGTCATAGGTGAATTCTGGCGCAGAGGTGCCCACAACTTCATAATTTGCCATGGCTTTAGCCGCTCTATATGCATGTCCCATTGAGCAGCCACTAACGGCTACAGCAAGCACGATTAGCGCTAATTGATGTTTCATTCCAAGTCTCCTATTAGTTTGATAACCGCAATGTGCCAAGCTATCGTTCACTAGAAAACTACTCAGCTCTTAGTATTGCTTAGTAGTCCTTGGAAATTAGTCTGAAATAGGTAAGATGGAGCCACCGATTAGCCCAAAAATGGATCCCACATGGAAGTAAAACTTTCACAAAAGGCACAAGCAGAACTTGGTACTTTAATGGTCAACACTCCGGACCTAATCCACCTTCTTTCCCTGCTGCCTAAAGAGAACTTAAGCGAATATCCGTTGTTGCAAAAAGAGCTAACAAGCAAACACCCCAATAGCCGTAGCTACAATAAGGCACTAAAAGATAAGGTTTTTACTAAAGAGGAGTTTAGAGACCGTATTTTTGCAAGGCTGGATGTTTTTGCCTATGAAATGGCAATAAATCTCAATACCGATTATTTAATTGAACGAGTGAGCTTGCTCGTAGGGGATGATATTGCCCGCATCGACGAGCTAGAGATCAATGAAATCGGCGCCGATGTTCTGCAGCGAATTTTAACCGACTTAAGCACCGATGTTTGTAAGCAGATCCAGCCCAAAGGTGATCACCCGTTTCTTGCAGAACGTGGACGCATCGACCATAGTTTTTGGCGTCATGCAAACAAAGCCTATAGCGCATACATGGATGGATATAATACCCAAGCTTCATTAGATGCTTGGTGCCAACTCAACTTACATACACGCTGCCCACAGAGCTTTATCCGTTGGCTCAAGGCCTACGGCAACCCAGCTGAAGTAGCTGAGTGGGTGAGCTATGTAAGCTAAATTGATTGTCAAAAATAGCCGCACCTCTGTGCGGTTTTTTTATTTTGGCTTAGCATTAAGCTATTAATAAACCTTTTGTGCATTTGTTTCGTAATCAATGTCAAACCAAGCTTTTAGCAAGGTCAAAACATGCAACAGATAATGAAACAGTTCCCAAAGATGTTCAGTGATTTTCAGCAAAAACAACATCACAATAAAAAATCTGTTTACTCACTTTCGGTCATGGCGGTACTTTTGATTATGACAATCAATCATCCAAGCAAAGCACAAGCTCAAGAGTATACTCTAACGCTTAGTCAAGCATCTGATTGGCGCCTAATTAACGACACAGTAATGGGTGGCATATCCGCGAGCAAACTGGATATCGACAATGGCATAGCAAGGTTTTCTGGTACTTTATCGTTAGAGCAAAATGGCGGTTTTGCGTCTACGCGAACATCACTATCAACACCTATTGCCAGCGCTGTAAAAATGATCTGCTTGCAAGTCAAAGGCGATGGCAGAGATTATCAACTAAGACTTAGAACCGATAATCAATGGGACTCTTTTGCTTACTCGAGCCATTTCCGTACGCAAAAGGATACTTGGATAACCATACAGTTCAGCCCTAGTGACTTTACTGCCGTGTATCGAGGCCGCCCCGTTGAAGCGCCTGCACTGAGCTTCGACAACATAAAACAACTGGGATTTTTAGTGGCCGACAAGCAAGCTGGTAACTTCGAGCTATCGTTTAAAGAGCTCCATTTCATCACCGCAGATTAAGGATAGTTTTGATTGAGTATTACCATTAACAAGGCTTTTGACTTTAGCCAAATTAAAGGGGTGATTTTTGATTTAGACGGCACCCTCGCCAACTCAAATCCAAATTTTGCTGGCTTAAGAGCAGAACTAGGCATTGCGCCTGCGACCGATATATTAAGTTACGTTAATTCAATCACAGAACCAACACTGGCAGAGCAAACACAAGCCATAATCCAGCACTATGAGCTTGAAAGCTCACACGGCGCCACATGGATCGCTGGCGCGCCACAACTGATGGCGTTTTTAACTAGCTTACACATACCGCAGGCGATTCTAACCCGCAATATGCCAGAAGCAGCCCATATCACACTAGCCAAGCTCGACTTAACTATCGGCGTCGATTTCGACCCACTGTTGACACGGTTTGATGCCAAAGCTAAACCTCATCCAGAGGGCGTTGAACGTATTTGTGCTCAGTGGCAAATCAAACCTGCCAATATTTTATTTATTGGTGATTACCTGTTTGATCTGCAAACGGCCAACAACGCAGGTACAAAAAGCATCCTTTATACACCAAGTGTGATCCCTGATTACGCCTACCAAGCCGATATTGTATGCCAGTGCTACCTAACACTTATCGACTATTTGCGATCTCAGTTACAGACATAAACACTTAAAAAGCTACCGCGCCCCTATCTCTATAAGTAGGTTAAGGCTAGCAGGGATGCCTATAAGCCTTTACCTGCTACACTGCTATTGTTAGATTGAGTTGCTACATTAGCTATTGTGAGATTGAGCACAAGTTCACCAACATGTAGTCAGCAAACCTAGCAAGGCAACTAAGGAGTTGCTAAATTACCTGCAAAGTTTGTTTTGTTGTGCCTAGCACACTCTGCCAACGTCCTTATTAACGATAACTTTAGAAATGGAGAATTTGATGATTGTAGTAAACCCTAACTGGGCAGCTGCAGCACGTTAAGTACCCTCTCTTGTCAAAGCAAGAGTCTGTATTACACATGTGAGTCACACGAGCGAGTATGATTTTTATCATGCCGACCTACTCTGCTGACTTGTAAAAGCACTTTGCCCGGTAGTAGATAACAAGACCGGGAACTTACCTATTTTAAGTCCCCCAGAATCAATATTCAGGCGCTTTGCGCTGGGGTTTATATGACCAAATTAAATCGTTTTAATCATTTAAAATCAAACTCGTTTACGCAAAAATCAGCTGTTATCAATACACCTGAACAAACTCAATCTGCAGCGACATTAACAAGCTTAAAGCAATTAGGCTGGAATGGATTTTTTCAACAGCAGCTTATAACTGAATCAGCAGATTATACCTGTATCGCACGAGTGAGCGCTCATCATCGCAGCCAATATCAGCTATTAACAGAAAGCGGCGAGTTAAGTCTAGCTATCCATCAAAGTATGCCGGAAATGACGGTAGGCGACTGGCTACTACTCGATAAGCAGCAACAGTTTGTGTCCTTACTTGAGCGTAACTCACTGTTTAGTCGCAAAGCGGCGGGATCCAAGGTGGAGCAACAGCTTATTGCCGCTAACCTTGATTGGGTCTTTATTGTTTCGTCGCTTAATGATGACTTTAATGTTAACCGTATCGAGCGTTACTTAGCCCTAGTCAATGAGGCAAAAGTCACCCCAGTGATAGTGCTAACAAAAGTCGATTTATGCGATGAACTTAGCCCTTTTATTGCCGCGCTGCGAGAGCTTGATGCCAACCTACTCATTGAAACGGTCAATGGTTTAGATAAGCAAAGCACTCAGGCGCTGAGTCACTATTGCAGTGAAGGTAAAACTGTCGCCTTTATTGGCTCATCGGGAGTGGGTAAATCGACCTTAGTTAACGCGCTGTTAGGTGAATCGAGCCAGATCACATCAGCCATTCGCGAAGATGACAGCAAGGGCAGACACACCACAACGAGCCGCTCGTTACACTTAACTCACTCAGGTGGTTTACTACTTGATACACCGGGTATGCGCGAATTACAACTTGCAGACTGTGAAGACGGCCTAAACGAAACCTTTGCCGATGTGGTTGAGTATGCAAAACAATGCCGCTTTGCTGACTGCCAACACCAGCACGAACCCGGCTGTGCGGTACAAGCTGCAATCACAAATAATCAGTTAACTGAGCGACGCCTGCACAGTTACCAAAAACTGATGCGTGAGCAAGCCATGAATGGCGCGAGCATTGCTGAAAAACGTGCTAAAGATAAGAGCTTAAGTAAGATGTATAAGCGGGTTCAAAGTAACGCTCGGGTGAATAAACGAGGTTAACTTATCAATTAACTTAGCTGTTAACGACAAGGGTAATGCCCTTGTCGTTGACTATGCCCTTTTCCCTTTTCCCTTTTCCCTTTTCCCGCTTAACCTGTTCTCCCTGCAACTGCTACAAACTTTTCCAGCAAAGCTGAGAAATCATCCTGCATTATTTTAAAAATAATTTCATTTAAGCGTACACGCGTAAGCTTATGAAATTTTTACCTTAAAAAACAAAAATTAAACACCGGCGACCTAAAAATCCAAACAAGCGTTTAAATTTGTTGTTTGAAAATTTGATCTACGACTCATTTTGTGACGTAATGTGAAGCATAACTTCTGGTCGGACGAGCATTTATTATGAGCATAAGAACACAACTAAAAAAAATATTGCCAAGCATTTCTACCACAGAACAAGAGGCGCTTGATGCCGGTGATGTGTGGTTAGAAGGTTCGATTTATCAAGGTGTACCGGATTTTGCAGCCCTACGTGATATCCCTGTGGCAAGTCTTTCTGCCGATGAACAAGCTTTCCTTGATGGTCCAGTCACCACCTTACTGGAAATGGTTGACGACTTTGAAATTCAACGCAGCACCCATCTGCCTGAAAACATTCTTACCTTTTTAAAAGAGAACAAGTTTTTCTCATTAATCATTCCAAAATCTTTTGGTGGTCTTGAGTTTAGTCCTTATGCCAACTCAACCATCGTTGCCACAATTGCAGCTAAGAGTTCTGCCGTGGCCGTCACCGTAATGGTGCCCAACTCTCTTGGCCCCGGTGAGCTACTCATGCATTACGGTACATCAGAGCAGCAAGATTACTGGTTACCGCGCTTAGCCAATGGTCAAGAGATCCCATGCTTCGCACTAACTAGCCCTGAAGCCGGCTCTGATGCCGGCGGCATTCCCGATATTGGTACTGTCACCATGGGTGAATACCAAGGTGAACAAGTATTAGGATTGAGTATCACTTGGGACAAGCGCTATATCACCCTCGCCCCTATTGCCAGCGTATTAGGTTTGGCCTTTAAAGTTGAAGATCCTAACGGTTTACTCGGCGGCAAAGAGCAGCTTGGTATTACCTGTGCGCTTATTCCTAAATCTCACCCAGGTGTGCAGCTTGGCAATCGTCATGATCCTATGGGGATCCGTTTTTACAACGGTACTACCCGCGGTGAAAACGTATTTATTCCTATGGACTTCATCATTGGTGGCCAAAAGAATATCGGTCGCGGCTGGGCAATGCTAGTGGCTTGTCTTGGCGCAGGGCGCGGTATTTCACTGCCCGCTCTAGGCGTATCAGTGAGTCAGGCATCATTTAAGTCTTCTGCTGAATACGCAGCAGTGCGTGAGCAGTTTGGTTTATCAATTGGCAAATTTGAAGGTATTCAAGAGAAGCTCGCCGATATTGCCGGTAAAACTTACCTACAAGAAGCGATGCGCGTACTCACAACCGAAGGCCTCGGTCTTGGCTTAAAACCATCAGTTGTAACCGCCATTGCTAAATACCATATGACAGAGCTTGGCCGCGATGTACTCGATTCTGCGATGGACATTCAAGCTGGTAAGGCGATTCAATGTGGTCCGCAAAATACCTTAGCCTCAGGTTATGTGGCACAGCCAATTGCGATTACCGTTGAGGGCGCCAACATTCTTACCCGTAACTTGATGATTTTCGGTCAAGGCGTGATGCGTTGTCACCCATACTTACAATCTATGGTTGAATCTATCCACTCAAATGAGAAAAATGCAGACAAAGTCTTTAACGGCATTTTGCGTAAAACCGTTAGCTACAGTGTTGGCAACAGCTTACGTGCCTTTAAACTAGGTCTATTACCATTCACTGCATCAGCAGCGTCAACCCTTGCGGAAGTGAAACCATACGAGCAATCAGTACATAAGCTAGCTTCTAAACTTGCGGTCTATGCCGACTTTTCGTTACTGGTACTTGGTGGCAAGTTAAAGCAAGCTGAGATGCTGTCTGCCCGTTTAGGTGATGTGATGAGTTACCTATATGCGGCGATGGCCTCTATTCGTTACTATGAAAAGAAGCTAACCGCAGAACAGCGAATAGAAGCGGCGCCGTACTTCCATTACGCCACGCGCTGGTCGCTATGTCAGGCAGAAAAAGCATTATTAGACTTCTTAGATAACTTCCCATCTTCAGCCACACGTAAGTTTATGCGTTTAATCACCATGACTTACTCAGCGAAGATGCCAAAAATCAACGATGACTTAGTACGTGAGTTAGCCGAGCAAGCTCAGTTAAATACCGAGTTTAAGCACAACCTAACTCATCTCGTTAAGCCAATTGCTGGCGACGGTAACGACATTAATGAGCAGGCTTACCTTGCTAAAATTGCGTGCTTACCACTACTGGCTAAAGTTAAAAAGGCGATTCGCGCTAAGACATTTAAGCCAGGAGTAAGATTTGCATTGACCTTAAATGCGGCACTTGATGCAAAAGTCATTAGCGATGCCGAGCACAAGTTGCTACAAGACTATAATCTTAAGCGTGAGCGAGCGATTCGCGTCGATGAGTTTGACTTTGATATGAACTTAATCAGCGACAAGCCAGATTTAAAAATCGCTAACTAGTTGCTAACTGTGGAGTTGCTGCTCAACATGCAGTTATAAACAGTCACTAAAAAGCCACCGCAAGGTGGTTTTTTTAGCTTCGAAATAAGCTAATTCAATTTTTGTTTTTACTCGGTGTTATATGGCTGTGAGCTATAAATAGTCACTTCAGCATGATTAATCGCCTGCAGCGGGCGTATGTGCAGACACTGCTGAAGCTCGCCTCAAGTACATCCCTGTAGGCTCAACGAAAACATCCATGTTTTCGACGGTTTCAGCCGTATCTGCACTTGGTTAGACAAGCACGATTCTGCTGATTCGGAGCAATGGCTAAAAGGCTAGTTTATTATCTGCCGCAAATTCGCTCCGCCCTTTATATTCAACGTTAATATCAATGCTTACCTTGCAATTTTTAATGCTCGTTTATCCAACACCATTCTGCTAGAGTGCTTATTAATCAATAGCTTTGATTTAGCAAAGCTTAAATAATAGGTTTATTAAATGTGCATGCGCGTTTTCCCAAATATACGCGCATGCGCACTAATAAGCTGTTAGCGTTTTAAAGGAATGAGCCATGAGTTTGGAAGATAAACTATCCGGTTGGACTGCTCCTTCTAGCGACACGGAGAAGGATAAGCAGGATAGAACTGAACGGATGATTCGTGAAGCGATAAACTCGCACGCACCATTCGATAATTGTTCGTTGAAAGTTTTTGCGAAAGGGTCTTATGCGAATAACACGAATGTGCGTTCAGATAGCGATGTGGACATAGCAGTGGAATGCACGGAGGTTCAATATTGGGAGGAGTCAGAGAAAGGCAACCATCCGCCAGGAGAATCGTATGAAGGTATTTGGACTCCAGCAAAATTGAGAGCTGAGCTTATTTCTGCAATGGAAGCAAAATTTTCCGGACAAGTAGATTCGTCGGGGTCCACTGCTATACAGATAAACTCTAGCTCAGCACGCGTGGATGCGGATGTAGTTCCATGTTTCAGCTTTCGTTACTACATGAACAATGGGACAAGGGATGGGACCAAAATATTTAAAAGAGATGGTAGTAGTATCGTCAACTATCCCGCCCAACAGATGAAAAATGGAACTGAAAAGAATAATGCAACTAATTACGCCTATAAAAAAGGGGCTCGCCTTCTAAAGCGAATTGAAAATGCAATGGCAGATGATGGAACATTCAGAGAATTGCCATCTTTCTTCATGGAGTGTTTAGCTTACAACTGCCCAAATCATGTGTTTTCTCATTCAACTTGGACTGAGCGACTGCGAGCTATGCTGTTTCATATTTGGGATAATCTTCAGGGTGAAGAACCGGACGAGGGTCGTTGGGTCGAAGTAAATAATTGTTTTTTCCTATTCCATTCGGGCCAAAAATGGACTCGAAAGGATGGCCGTGAATTTGCTAAGGCGGCTTGGAATTACTTTGGATTTGAGTAATGCGCAACGTAACGATTAAAAGTTCGCTTTATTTACTGATCGGAATATCAGCGGTAGCATGGTTTTCTCTCGCGTACTTTGGCGGCTTGGATCTATCAAAAGTTAAAGACTTCTTTGGGCTTGTTCCGAAAGTAGTGAGTATTGATTTGTTAATAATTGCGGTTTTCGTCAAGTGGGGATGGAAGTTAAAGTTATTTAGAGGGTGGCTTGTACCTTTCCCAAATCTAAACGGAAGCTGGTTGGGCTTTATATACTCAGACTGGAAAAATCCTGAGACAGGAGAAAAACCACCTCCAATACCAGTGATGCTCACTGTAAATCAATCATTTTTCCATGTGAGCTGCATGATGTTTACAGGTGAGATGGAAAGCTCTTCATATTCAGAGGGTTTTCTAATTGATCCTGATCGTCAAATTAAAAACATAGCATACTCATATACAAGCAAGCCTAGATTGAGCTTAAGTGATAGAAGTATTCCCCACGATGGGACAGCAGTATTTAAAATAGTTGAGAGGCCAAAGCTCAAGCTAGTAGGCAGATATTGGACAGAAAGATTAACAAAGGGTGAAATAGTCCTTGAGTATCATTCAGAAGAGTTACTCGAAGAGCTTCCAGATGATTTTGGAAATCACCCTGTGACAGAAGATGAGAATCGACGTTAACAAGGCGCTGCTGTCGGACAAATTCTCCGCTACGCTTCAAATTTGCCGCAGAGCGCGGCGTTACAGCACATACGTTTCCTAATTCTACAAACTACCTTAGAGCCTTTTAACCACAGTCCAATAACGAGCTAAAGCTTTAGCGATAACTCTAAATGTCAAAGGTTATGCTTTTCTAACTCAGTGTAGACACGGCCGTGACCGTCCATGACATGGACGTCATGGTCGAGCTTACAAGGATGTATTTATAGCGTGTCACGGCAGTGTCTGCACATGCGCTGGCCGCAGGCCATTGGAACCACTTTTGTTAGATGTAACTCTTAGCCAAAAATATATCGACTCTATGTTGCATTTACCATCAATCAAAACTGAATTCATTAGGTTGACGGTTTAACGCAAATATTATTGCGAACTCCAAAACAAAGGCGCCCGCTATGACGCCCAGTCACATTCGACTAAGGTGTGACAATATTAAACACACCTTTGGGTTTATCTAACGATGAAAAGAAGCTGACTAAATCAAGCTTGCTGCCCTCAATTTCAAGCTCGTCAGAAAACAGTACCTCTTTCACTCCAGCATTGCCTATGATGAGGTCGACAAATAGCTCATGACTAATGTTTAATGTCGCGTTGGCCTTGGCAGATTTTGGCGCGAGCTTATGATGCAGAACCGCATTGTTAAGGCTTAATACGTAGTTTCTATCGAGATCGGTAAAGTTAATATTGAGTACAAACTCCTCACCGAAGACTTCAGGGCCGATCACCCGCGTTGCCATTGACTGCATAAAGTTATCGAGTGGAGAGTGCAGTAAGATCTGCTTCATAGAGGCGAGATCGATACCCTTTTCAGGACTGCCGTGGCGCAGCTCATAGGCAGCACTAAGGTACACATCTCGCCACGGCGCCGATTCCGCTTGATAGCCTAACTGATCATAGATATGTGCAAGTAACGCTTTTGCCTTATGGTTATCAGCATCGCTAACCACCAGATGGTTGATCAGCTCGGCTGCCCAGCGATACTCCCCTGAGTCCACTGCCAGTTGTGTTGCCGCCATGACCTTATCTGTGCCCCCCATTAGTTCAACATACTTAATGGCGGTTGCGGTGGCTGGCAGCGGATCTAAGTTAACTGGGTTGGCGTCGTACCAGCCTAAATAAGCTTGATACACCGCCTTGGCATTGTGCTTAACTGTGCCGTAGTAACCGCGACTAGCAAAAGTATTAGAAAGTGATGGCGGCATTTGAATTTTTTCGGCAATTTCAGCCGGAGTCAGCCCGGCGTTAAGCATACGCACCGACTGATCATGAATATACTTATAAGTATCACGCTGCTTTTCTAAAAACTCATTCACCTCGGCTTGGCCCCAGATAGGCCAATGATGACTGCCAAAATAGACTTTGGTATCTCGCTGAGCATTGAGGGCTTCATCAATTGCTCGGCTCCATACCAATGCGTCACGCACCTTTGCACCACGTAACGTATACAAATTATGCATATTTTTAGACACTAATTCGGCGCCGCAATAAGCCTGCTGCTCTGGCAGGTAAAAAGTAAACTCGGCGGGGGCTTCTGAGCCTGATACGATTTGAAATTCAAAGGGAACGCCATCTATCTCCATAGCAGAGTCATGCCCGACCACCACATTTGGACTAAGAATGCCAAATTCACCAAAGGCTGGCTCTTTGCCTAAACCTGAATCGATATGCCCCCGATCCGAACGCGGCAGCTGTTTACCATACATGTACATGGCGCGGCGACTCATGGCTGTGCCAGCCATGACATTCTCGCTGGTCGCCTCATGCATAAAGCCTGCTGGGGCGATGATATCGACTTCCTCAGCAAAGACCTCTCCATCAGCCAATAAACCGAGTGCACCGCCAAAGTGATCCATATGACTGTGAGTAAAAATGATGGCTGAAACAGGCCGCTCTCCTAATGTTTTATTCAGAAAATCAAAGGCGACCTTTGCGGTTTCGGCAGTGGTAAGTGGATCAACAATAATCCATCCGCTATCCCCCTTAATCACCGTCATGTTGGCCAAATCAAAACCCCGTAACTGATAGACATCGGTCGTAACCTCAAACAGTCCATCGATATTATTCAGGCGAGCTTGGCGCCAAAGGCTGGGGTTAACACTCTCAGGCGCTTCTCCCTCAATAAAGTCATAAGCGGTTCTATCCCAGACAATGTTACCACTGGTATCGAGCACTCTCAGCTCTGGCATTTTGGCGATAAAGCCGCGATTGGCATCGTCAAAATCCTGAATATCATCGAAAGGAAGCTGAGATAAGAGGCGCTGATTTGCCTCAATGGTATGGGGACTTGCGGCTGTAAAGCCTGCGCCATCAACCTCTGTGAGCGAACCTTCTGAGGTGTTGCTCTCTGGCTGGCAGCCGACAATAAAAAAAGCAGTTAATCCCGCAAGTAAATAGGGCTTGAGCGTCTCTGTTTTTGTTATTCGCATAGGTAAAGGCTCGGTTGTTAAAAACTACAAACCAACCTATTACATACCGACAACATCATGGTTATCATTTTTCGCCAAATCAATTGTTAGAGGCAAAACTGAACCGAGTATAACTAAGCCGATGAATCTGCTACCTGTCGATATTGCGAGGGACTCATCCCCCGCCAAGATTTGAATGATCGGGTAAAGTTACTCACACTGCTATAGCCTAAAGTGTCGGACAGTAAGCTAATGGGCATATCGGTGTTAATGAGGTAATGATGTGCTAACTCTTGGCGTTTGAGTTTAAGCAACTCTCTAAAGCCCGTTCCTTCCAGCTGCAAATAGCGACCTAAGCTACGTTCGCTAATATTGTACATCTGGGCTATTTTAGCTGCAGTAGGCTCTTGATTAAGTAAGCTTGCATGGATCCCTTGACTGGTTTTCTGTCGCCAACTCAATGCCTGCATATTATGCAGGTATTGACGAACAGCCAATTCATTAGACTCAGCTAATTGCGGATCTTTGGTCAGTGACGTCTGCTCCAGAACACTTCTATCCATCCACATACAGTTATCCACGGCATTAATTACCACAGGACAACCGAAGCAGTCTTGCCATGGCTGAAGCGATTTAGGCTCGCTACGCATTAACTCTACCTTACGCACAAAGTGTCCATGACCAACCATCTGCTTACCCTGCTGCATCAAGCTACTAAAAAACGCATCGATAGCGAGCTCGCTGATCTCAACCCCGTTTAGGGGGCTAATGGTAAATCCAAGCCACTGAGGTGTACGTTGTAGGCGGATCTGACCGCTATTACTCACGAGGGCTGAATATTCGGGGAGTGCTTCGAAGGCTTGCGCTAATGAGTCACAGCTCATCATGAGCCTGCCTAATGAGTGAAAGTGTATAGGGAAAGCATACTGGCCAACGGTTAGCCCAAACGCATCCGATGCAGACGCCTGCTCGGCTGCTTGCCAAAGTCGAGTCATCTTATGGATTTCAACACGACCACTCGGCTGCGCTTCCAATGCACCAAGATCTAACCCAACTCGCTCAAATAATGCCTTAGGCTCGATATTGCTAACACTTAATGCTCTAGCAATTGCCAGAGACCAAGCCGCAATCGTGGTGTAGCTAGCTGAGTTCAAGGTATCCGAGTCCAAACTAACGTCCAACGATGAAATAATTAACGGGTAAAAAAACTAAAATCACAGCGACTCACCATGACGACGAATATGAGTGATAAGCCCATGCTTATCAAACTCTAGGCTAATCACACTGAGGCGTTCAATATCCAGTGTCTGGCTCTGGCCTGTGGGTTTAATTTTACCTTTTTCTACCAGCTTGATAACCACGACGTTGGGGCCGACCATCATCTGTTGGATCTGCACTTGATTCTCTAAGGTTTGCTGTTTCATTTTCTCAATTAGGCGGGCGCGTAACTTGGCTTTATCGGCAGAGAAAGTCACCTTATAATGGACATACTCATCGATAAAACTCTCTGATAACAAGCTAAGGTAACAGTCGATATCCTCAACCCCGCTATCGAGCCTCTGCCTAGCGTTCTTCGCCTCGACAAAATCCAATCCCTTCTGTTTAAGCTGAGCTTCACTTAAGCCTGCTAATGCAAAACTAAAGTTTGAAAACACCATTGTTGCTACAAATAGCGATAATAGCCACGCCACTCTATTACACATAATCAATCCCTGTTTTTAGATAATGGTAAATGCGATTTCAAACTTGTATCAGCTACCTTAGCATCAAAAGATATTGAGCAAATACTATCCATTAAAAACAGGTTATCAGCTTGCATGAACGCTGTCACCTAAACACAAGGGCCAATAAAAAAGGCTCAAACGAGAGCCTTTAATTCAATCACAATACAAGCGGTTAGTAACCGTAACGAGTCACTTCTGACCAGTTTTTATCGACCTCTTGCTTAATAAACTGCTGCTTCTGCTCGGTTAACTTATCAAGCTTAATTCCCACAGCGGCTTGAGCCGACTCTTTGCTGCTAATGTCAGGGTAATCAACCTTAGTCACAGCGAACATCTTCAAAATTTCGGCTAGCGATTCACGGGCATAGTTGACCTGCTTGATCGACATATCGAGCAGCGCGTTCCCCTCTTTTGGGTTATGAGCATATAAACCATGGGACGCCATGGCAAAATCCCAGCGCCACTGCGAGTGACGAATCGCCATAATTGCATCGTTCATCAACGGCCAAGTTGCTCCCGCTTCCCACGCCGCTGCAGCCTCGTAATGAGCTTTTACTAGCAGATCTTCTACTTCTCGCGCCTTAGCGTTAATTGTCGCCTTACTGTTCTCAAGAGACTTGATAATGGTTTTTTCACTCTTATGGCAGTTTTGGCAAACCGAGTCGAAATGATCCAGTGCCTTACTCACCTTGTGGCTGGTAAAGGTATTGCCACTTGCGTCTGTCTCTTCAGGCATATGGCAGGTAATACAGGTCACCCCAGCCTCTGCATGTTCACTTCTTACCCAGTGCTCAAACTCTGGATGACGCGCCTTGAGGATGGGGGTTTTAGAGATAGGATGGATCCACTCATAGAAGCGACGAGTATCATAGTACTTCTCAATATCGTCAACATTGTTACCAAAGATCCAAGGGATATTGACCTTGTCACTGCGTTCCGGCTGGAAGTAGTAAGTCACATGGCACTGACCACAAACCTGCGCACCTTGCATATTCGCATCTTGCTTATCGAAAGGCAGGTGCACTTTGGCCATCGCATCTTGGGCGTGAGGACGGGGTAACGCCAGCTCAGCCTTACCGTCCACATGACAGTCGGTGCAGTACACAACACTGTTTATCTCTGTCCCGAGGTCGGTAAAGTTCTTGGCCGAGAAGCCCTCCACACCTAGCTCTTTCATCAGCCTTGGGGCATCGGGTGTCTTACAGGTCCAGCAACTGGCCGACAAGCCCTTATCTCCGGCAGCTGGCGGCACGCCTGTACGCAGCGTATGAGTCACATCCGCAACGGCAAAATGATGGCCTCGTGGGCTGTTATATTCTTTAGCAAATGACGAGCCTGCCCATAAAATAATGGCTGCAGGGTAGCTCGCAAGCATATCTTCACGCTCAGTTTGCTCTGAGGTCTCCTGCCAGCTCTCATACTGCACTGGAAACTTAGCCCTTAGTGCCTTGTCGCGTTGCTGCTGCTCTTTTGCGCCTGCAGTCTGTGCATTGGCATTTTCCTCTGCCTGCACACTCGTTATCGGCATTAGCAAGGCTAAAGATATCGACCCGGCAATTTTTATCAGATTTTTTACTGTCATTTGTTTTTCTATCAACCTTATGTTTTTACTGAACTCTTCTCTATTTTTAATCAGTTTTCTTTTAAGAATGAAACCTATCCTGGCCGGCCGTCGATACGTGGTTTAGAGAGTATCGAGGCGTAATTAAATACAAACATCGCAAAAGCTAATGACCAAAAACCTCCCGCAAGCCATAACCATAACTGGTACTCGGCAGGTGCGACTATCGGCATAACAGCACGTAATATTGCCGCGATTGGCAAGCAAGCGAAGGCTAACACCATATTAGGACCTTCGTAGATATTGCGACTGGTGTGGCCTAAGGAGACTCTGGAGATCATGGACAGACATATCCCAGCTAACGAGCCAATGGCAAACAGATGCAATAGGTGACGATAGGCCATAGTGTCATCAATACGCCAAGCCATGGCTAATAATGTTATTGGTAACAGCAAATATGAGACTTGCAGCGACCAAAGCATCGGCTCTTTCAGTGTCTTATGGGGATTCCATCGTGACCAGCGTAGCAAGTGTAATCCACCTGCGGCGTATAGTAACGCTTGCTCCACCTCTTTGGGCATCACCTGACTAATCGCCTGCACAACTAAAGCCACCATAATAATGATTAAGCTGTTATCAAGCAGAGCGATAGGCTCAGGTTTCGTCGCTTTGATGCGAATTGCTGTAAAGAAGGGAATTACGCGCCCACCGACGATAGTGATCAGTAGCCCTAACCACCACAGCATCGATTGCCAAATTTGCTGGCTCAGTGAAAAATCTCTCTCACTTAGAGCGTAGTAGCTTAAAAGATTAATCATCATCGCCACCAGCAGCATGATAGGAAAGCCGATATTGTGCCACTGTTTAACCTTATAGATACTTCGCCAAAGTTTAATCGCGGTCAAACCTAAAAACAGCGAGTCCAGTAGTGCCGGTAGCCACAGTGGAATCGACACTGGCAGCAATAGAGTCAACCTTGCCAATAACCAGCAAGCGAACGTCAGCGCCAAAGCCCAGCCTTTCATACCTGGCTGATTCGTCCAGTTTTGAACCGCTGTCAGCAAAAAGCCACATACGATTGCCAATGCAAAGCCAAACAACATCTCATGGGGATGCCACCACAGGGGAACGACTTTTACCCAAAAGTCCGTCTGGAATAAACTGTATTGGGGATAGAACCAGGTCAGTAGCCATAGCGGCACGAATAGCATTGCAACACTTGCGCCACCTAAGAAAAAAGGTCTAAACCCCAAGCGCAAGATAGCCGGAATTTTTTCCGTCGCTTTTGGATCATCAATATTCAGCATAGTCCACCTTACAAACAAGCATTTCAAATGCCACTTTAATTTAATCGTCAGTGTATCCGCGCCTATTCGTGATAACAATCACTATCGCTTTAGATTATAGCTTCTGTGACCCATGTAGCTATCTGGCTGTTTTAAAACTATATCTTTTGGAGTAGACGGCTCACCAAGCAACATACTTCTAGTGGCACTAGGTACAGACTATCACGCCAATTTGACATTAGACCGAGCAAGTTCCCCCATGGATTGCCACCTGATAAACCCAAACTCGAGTCGTTTATATAAGGCTATCGCCAACGGAAAACTAAGCCATCTAAATGCCTAAAAACAGTTAGCGTATCTTGCTGTCTATGCTAGATTAAATAGTAATCTGTAATGTCAACTGGCTGGATAAAAAATGACACTCGCTGCAAAGAAAATCCTCGTGCTCTATGCACATCCCTCCCAAGAACGATCCGAAATTAATACTCCACTCTTTAAAGCGACCCAATTACAGCCAAATGTGACCGCAGTTGATCTCTATGGGGAATATCCCACATTTAGGATCAACATAGACAAAGAGCAACAAAGACTCAGAGACCACGACATCGTGGTCTTTATGTTTCCACTGTATTGGTACTCCACTCCAGCTATTTTAAAAGAGTGGCAAGATCTGGTATTAGAGTACAACTTCGCCTATGGAGCTAAGGGCAAAACCCTGTGCGGCAAGACCTTTCTGTGCGCTCTTAGTGCCGGAGGCAGTGAGTCAGCATACTGTGAGGAAGGCTATAACCATTTCACCTTGAGGGAGTTACTTCGCCCCCTTGAACAGATGGCCAACTTAACTGGCATGACCTTCTTAGCACCGTTCGCTTTGTTCTGTGCCCGAAGCGCCTCCGATGAAAACCGTGTGGATACTCATGTTCAAAAGTGGGTGAGAACACTCAGAGCACTCAGTGAGGACAGGTTTGATATCGAACAGGCGCAATCGCTCGAAAAACTCAATGGTCACCTCGACCTGTTGATCCGGGAGCACTAATCATGACAGCTTACTTTATTCAAGCTTTTATCTATTTATGCGCTGCCGTTATCGCTGTGCCCATCGCCAAAAGACTCGGTCTGGGCTCAGTACTGGGCTACTTAATGGCTGGGGTTGTGATAGGGCCTATTATTGGGCTGGTGGGCGCAGAAACCAACACCCTGCAGCACTTTGCCGAGTTTGGTGTGGTTATGATGCTATTCCTAGTAGGCCTCGAGTTAGAACCTAGAATGCTGTGGGATATGCGTAATAAGCTTATCGGTTTAGGCGGCCTGCAAGTGGGGCTATCTACCTTAGTCGTGATGGGCATCGCCCTAAGTTTCGACTACGGCTGGCCTATTGCCTTAACTGTAGGGATGATTTTCTCGCTATCATCGACCGCTATCGTACTGCAGACCTTTAATGAGAAAAACTTAACCAAGACAGAGGGAGGAAAAAACGCCTTCTCTGTGCTGCTGTTTCAAGATATCGCCGTCATCCCTATGCTGGCATTTATCCCTTTGCTGGCTCTGCCTGAATTAGTTGAAAAAGCACAATCTGTTGCGAGCAGTGCAGCCGAGCACCATGAAGAGCTGTCGTTAGTGGCGGGGCTACCGGGCTGGGCTTACGGTATTGTGGTCTTGATGGCGATTGCCAGCGTTGTGGTTGGCGGCCACTACTTGAGTCGTCCACTATTTCGCTATGTTGCCAGCTCGGGGCTGAGAGAGATCTTTACCGCAACAGCACTTATGCTGGTTATCGGCATTGCAGCACTTATGAGTCTTGTCGGTCTGTCTCCCGCACTAGGCACCTTCCTAGCCGGTGTTGTACTGGCTAACAGTGAGTTTAGGCATGAACTTGAGTCCAATATCGAACCATTCAAGGGATTATTACTCGGGCTATTTTTTATCACTGTAGGCGCTGGCATCAACTTTGACGTGCTCATCAGCAACATAGGTCCAGTAATGGCAATGACCTTTGGGGTTATTCTGATCAAGGCCCTAGTATTACTGGCACTGGCCTTTATATTTAAGATCAGGGGGAGCGACCGCTGGCTATTTGCCTTGAGCCTAGCGCAAGCCGGTGAATTCGGCTTCGTGCTACTTAGCTATACAGTGCAAAACCATGTTATCACCAATGAACTCGCGCAATTGCTGTCACTGGTTGTCGCCATCTCTATGTTCCTCACTCCGGGATTATTTATCCTGTTTGATAAGGTAATTTTGCCTCGATATGAAAAAACAGAGAATACTCGCGAACCCGATGATATCGATGAGAAAGGTACGGTAATTATTGCCGGTGTCGGCCGTTTTGGCCAGATAGTCAATCGTCTGTTAGTAACCAATGGTGTGAAAACTGTAGTACTCGACCACGAAGTTCAGCAGGTCGAAAACCTTAGGAAAATTAACACCAAGAGCTATTACGGCGATGCCACCCAGCCCGACCTGCTCCATACCGCAGGTATTGAGCAAGCTAAGATGTTGGTCGTGGCGATCGATAACCCTGAACGCGCCGTAGCCTTAGTCGAATATATCAAGCATACCTACCCCCATGTGATTGTGATGGCACGGGCATTTGACCGAAGACACCTTTATCGCCTACGTAATGCTGGGGCTGATTTTATGGTGAGTGAAACCTTCCATTCGGCACTCAACCTAGGAAAGCATGCGCTGATAAGGTTAGGTGTACATCCGTTCAAGGCCGAGCAGCAGCGGGCGACCTTTTATGAAACGGAAACGACCCATAAAGATACCCTATATGAAGCATGGAAGCAGTTTACCGAAGACGATAAGTACCTAGTACATTACCGTGATATGTTTATTCAGCTTGAAGAAACCCTGAGTGCAGCGATGAAGGATGAGCGATATCGTAGCTACTCGAAGGCGGAGCGGAGTTGGACCCCTCCTCCTAAGGAGAATCATACCGAGTTTTCCAAGGCGGAAAGCGATTAACCATCGATAAAAAAGCCCTCGTTACCGCTTAGTAACGAGGGCTTTCATCTATTGTTGAGTAACAAAAATCTTATCTTTAGAGATTAGACTAAGTTCATCTCTTGAACTTTCTCATGTGCAATCTCTGGTGTCGTCACAACTGGCTTGGCGTGTAAGTCAGCCTTCAGTTGACCTTTACGATGCTTTAGTGCCGCATCGAGTTTTTTAGCTGCGTTGGTAATCGCTGGATACATAACGGGATCATTACCTGACGCGGAAATTCGACTTCCTTCATAATTGGTTCTGATTTCAACCTGGAATTCGCCATGCTCTTTAGAAATAATAATATCTAAGGCGATCAGGGTTGGAAAATGACTCTCTATCTTCGAAAACTTCTCTTGGACATGCTGTCTTACTACGTCTGTAACATCAACGTGGTGACCAGAAAGATTTATTTTCATAGGTTTTCCTTTTTACAATGACTTCTTACCTATTACATTTGAGGCTTTCGCTTTAAATTACAAGCTTTATTAAAAATAATTTATACGATTTTTTCAAAAAATCATCCTTAAAAATCGCTGCAGCCCAGTCTGTAT
>NZ_BPET01000003.1 GCF_019654915.1 Shewanella sp. MBTL60-007
TCTCTAGCAAAGAGTCTGTTTATAGTAACGGTACCAGTGTATTTGACTACCAACAGATGGATGAGTTTGACAGTGGCTGGGGCTATGATGCTGATAACTGGGTCAAATCAAATGGCTGTAAAGTGACTAACGGCAGTTTCTCTGCAAACTATATCTATAGTATCAATCGCGAAGCTGATGGCAGCATTTATGTCGATGTCGAAACTGTTCTGGTTGAAGAGGAAGAGTTAGAGATAGATTGCGATTGACCTTATATTGCTAGGATCAAAAAAGCCTCAGATGAGGCTTTTTTACAAAACAGAGTAGCATTAAGGCACCACAGTTAAAATCTACCCTCCCCTAATGGATCTGATACGTTAACAATATGGAGTAAAGCACCACGATTTTAGCTGTTAGACGCAGTCTAATTGAAGAGCTTTAATCTGCCGCAGCCAGCCCCCTCCCAACAACGACCAGTATAAACCCTGCCCAACACCTTAAAGGTTAGGCTTATACTCAAACCCAGCTTGTGCTTCGCTATCGCTAAAGCTGGCGATTTTCTGCTTACGTACCAACATGCTGTTGATGAGTGAACCTGGGAACATCTCAATCGCGTTATTAAAGTCTTCAACGTTGGCGTTGAAAATACGAATCGCTGCGCCAATTTGCTCTTGTTGCTCGCTAATTTCAGCCATTAACTTCATATACACATCTGATGCTTTAAGCTCTGGGTAAGCCTCAACAGTGACTTTAAGGCCTTGCATTAAGTCTTGGGTGCGCTGCTCTGCGGCGGCAAGTTTTGCCGTATCTACACCTGAACTCATTTCTGCAATAGCGCTGCGCAGTTCAGTGACTTTAGTTAATACTTCAGACTCGTGCAGTTTGTATTGCTCGACTAACTGCTCAACCATTGGAATGATCTTGTTCTTTTGGCGCTCTTGAGTCAGTACCGACGCCCATGCGCGATCAACAGCATTGTGTTTACCAATAATGCCGTTGTATAACATGATGATAGCGACAACCACTAGGGCAACAACAATCAAGCCTATTACTGAACTATCCATTTAACTTTCCTTTTTATCTTCTATTTAACTGGGTAAATTGTTTTGGGCTTAAGGCGATTAAAAGCTTTGCCTATCGATTTAAGCACTGGCCTTAAAATTGTTATCGCTATAGCGCATCATCTCATGCACGATTTCGAGCATCTGCTGCATTTGCTTTAATTCGGTATGACCTGCTAACTCTTCAGCGAATGCTTTAGGGTTGTCTAAACCGTTTACTCTTTTAACCGCTAATAAGTCATCGGTTACCGCCAAGCACAGTCTTCCTTGCTGGCTGAATTCGAAAACTGGCTTTTTTAATTGTTTAGCAAACACCGCAAGCTTTTCTTCAACCGCTGGCGATAGCAAACGCGCAGCGCTCATCAGCTCTTTGGCATGGACTCTATACTGGCGATTAAACTCATTAGAGGCACTTTTATAGCGCTCACCTCGACGTTTGATGCCAAAGTCGTTACTGATACTCATGTCCGCTGCAAACGGAAAATCTAATAACACACCGTGGCGATAATAATGGTCCCGCACTGTGCGAGTAGTCGTTTTACCATTGGCGTCGGTGGTCGTTTCAGTGCGTTTTTGAACGTAGTGAAAACGATAAAGCTGATAATCAAATTGATGGATATCGCCTTGATAAGTGCTCTTATACAGACTTTGAATTTCTCGCAGATCATTACCACGATCAAACTCTTTAAAACTGGCTTCAAGCTCTTTAGCCAGCTTTTTACCCTCAAATGGCACTTGCTCAAGATTATTATTAAACAGCGCATCTTTTAAAAAGATGGTATCCGACAGCTTATTGCGCCACTTCATCCGGCCTCGAAGCCAAAACAGCATCAACGCACCAATTACGCCATTATGAGCAGCAAAACCTGAGCTTGGATACCACAAGCCTAAAAACGAGGCTAAGGTATCGAAATACATATCCCAGTACCAATGCGGCCATTGTGGGATCAAGTTAAGCCCAGCTCCCACAGCCGCCATCAATAGCATGCGCCCCCACAAGGGCCCAGGGATAGGTAAACGCTTGCCCTTATCTTCAAAATAGCGCGTGATCGTGGCCAAGCTCAGCATTGGATACCAGATCACACTGTAGCCAAGTGCCGCACTAAGTATTTGCATGATAAAGTCTGGCAGCACTAATCCCAGTTCAAGTGCTACGGGTAACAAGGCAAAAAACAATGAAACCGCACAGAAAAAACGATACCAGTTATCTCGGTAATCTAGCGGCCCTTTGTGGTGCTCTACCCTACGAACTAACGCAATTAAATCGTCTTGGCTAGCTGCTTGGTTAACATCACTACGGATCTGTTCAATATTGCGAGTGACTTGTTGATTATGGGCAATCATCTAATTATTAACTTCCATTTTAATACTGCTATCTACAACCGTTTCATGGGCGTTTATTGTTTGTTGATTAACAAAATTATTATCCGACAAGCGCATAAGCTCATGGATCGCTTCAAGCAGTTTTTGCACCCGTTTTAGCTCGGTATGGCCAGCAATCTCTTTATAAAATTCATCTGGTTTTGCCAGTGAGTGTTGACGTTTTTCAATAATCAGCTTACTGGTAGAGGCAATACACAAACGACCATCGGCAGTAATTTCCACCATAGGTGAAATAAAATTTTGATTAAGCTTTATAAGCGACTCAATCACGGCGGGACTTAACAAGCGGGCAGCACTGATTTTATCGCAGGCTTGTACGCGATAAATATCATTGAATGCATTGGATTCTGTTTGATACTTTTCTTGATAAACCGAACCTTTAAGCTTTACCTCGTCTTCAGCATCAATGCACAAGCCTTTAGCAAATGGGAAATCGAGCAACATACCGTAGCGATGACGGTCTTCATACACGGTTTTAGTCTTATAGCCACCGTTACCATCTGAGCTAGTTTGGCTGCGCTTTACCGTGTATTGAAAGTGATAAAGTTTATAGCTAAAGCTATGTTGCTCACCTTGATACTCCCCCTCAAACATCTGCTGTATATCGCGGCTACCATTACCACGGCGAAACTCAACAAACTGCTTTTCAAGTGCATCAAGTTTGTCTTCAGGGGTTGGTTTAGTTTGTTTTAAACCATTATTAAATAGCGCGTCTCGCAGGAATATTTTATCAGAAAGGTGTTTACGCCAATTGGCGCGATAGTCTAACCATACCCAAGCAAGTGAGCTAACAATAATAAGCATTAAGCACAGCGAAAACTGATGGTCATCAATTTCGCCTACGCTAATCACATAGCCAAAACCATACATCAAAGCCCAATAGATTTTCGGCCACTCTGGCACATATATCGCTATAGCAACCATAGCTGCCACCAGCAGAGTAAAATTAACCAACATAGGAATAGGCAACCAACCGCGCTCGTGGCAAAAACTCACTAGCAATGTGCTCAGCGCTACTGGGAGCCAATAACAAGAGTAATCAATCACTAACTTAGCTAATGGCTCAACTTGTTCGTACCCAAGGCGCATAAAAATCAAAACGATACTCAAAACACTAGCGCTAATCAGTAACCACTTAATCCCGTGGGTGATCTTATCGCGGTAATCTAATGGTCCTTTATGATTTTTAACTTGAGTGATGATATCGAGCAGATCATCTTGTGAGGTAGCTGCGTCAACATCACTGCGTAACTTGGCAATATGTTTGGCAACTATTTGGTTATGCTGCATTCAAAATCCTTGTACAACCACAGGCTAGAGGCTAAAACAAGACACGCATTATGCAGAAAAACAATCAAAAATACAGAGGTTTAAATCACTATTTACAATCAGCCCTCTTTAATCAATCTAAATCGAGCACTAAAAACAATGCTCAGAAAAAAGGCTGATACTTTAAACAGCATCAGCCTCTTTTACTCTCTAGGGGCGATAAAGCCTAATCCCAGATAAATTCTCTAAAGTGCTTACGACACACAGACTCGTAACTCTCGTTACCACCAATGGCTACCTGCTCACCTTCACGCATCGGCTTACCATTGCCATCAAGGCGTACTACCATATTGGCCTTACGCCCGCAGTGACAGATGGTTTTAAGCTCAACTAGCTTATCTGCCCATGCTAATAGGTATTGGCTACCACTGAATAATTCACCTTGGAAATCGGTTTTAAGGCCGTAACAAAGTACAGGGATATCGAGTATATCGACCACATAGGTCAACTGCTTCACCTGCTCTTTGCTTAAAAACTGAGATTCATCGATCAAGATACAGTGTAAGACTTGCTCTTGATTCGCCTCCTCAATGAACTTAGCTAAGTTATCATCACTGCTAAACACTTGAGCATCGGTCTCAATACCAATACGAGAAGCGACTTTTCCAACGCCATATCTGTCATCAATTGACGCCGTCATTACCAAGGTATTCATACCGCGCTCGCGATAGTTATAAGAAGACTGCAATAACGAAGTTGATTTACCCGCATTCATCGCTGAGTAATAAAAATAGAGCTGCGCCAAACTAAAATCCTTAAAGGTGAATTCGCCGCTAGTTTAGCACTAAAAACGATAATAAATCATCTTATAGCCATCATTGAGTGACGTATATTAGCCATAAGCCAATAAAAAGCTATGAATGACAAAACACTCTCTTTCCATTGAACTTTAGCAACTACGACTCAAAATTACACTAAAACGGTAAAATATCACTGTTTCCGTAACGCACTAGGTATACAACCCGCTGTAAACACTACGTTAACCAGGGTTGCATTATGTGACAAACACTACAAAACTCACACAAAACCCTGCACTTCCGCACAAAATAGCTCAAATTAAGACACTTTTAATACGAAAATATTAGATTAGAAGCACAATTATAATAAAGGAAGTCAAAAATCTATGCATAAGACACTCGTAGCAGCGGCTATTGCCGCGACCTTAGCTTTGAGCGGCTGCTCATCGACGACTCCAACTCAACACTCAAATGTAGAGATGGTGCAAACACAAAACCCGTTCTTACAGGCTAGTAAACTACAATACGAAGCGCCAGACTTCACTCAGATTAAGGATGAGCATTTTCAACCAGCATTAGAGCGTGGGATTAAAGAGCATTATCAAGAGATCTTAACGATAGCCAATAACCCACAAGCAGCTACATTTGAAAACACCATAGTGGCGATGGAGAAAAGCGGAACACTCCTCAACCGCACCTCAAAGGTTTTCTACAACCTAACTGGCTCCAACAGCAACCCAGAGCTACGCAGAGTACAGGGTGAAATGGCGCCCAAAATGGCTGCACACTCAGACAACATTAACCTTAACCCTGAACTATTTAAACGCATTGAAACCCTCTATAACCAGCGCGCAGAGTTAGGTTTATCGGCAGAGGAAAGCCGTTTAGTCGAGGTTTACTATAAACGCTTTGTTCGCGCCGGCGCTAAGCTTACCGAAGAGCAAAAGCAGCAGATCCGAGTACTAAACGAAGAGCAATCAACACTGACCAACGAGTTTGCTCAGCGTCTCATGCGCCAAACAAAAGAGATCGCTGTTATCATTGATAACAAAGCGCAACTTGCTGGCTTGTCTGACAGTGCCATTAAAGCCGCAGCTATCGATGCTAAAGCCAATGGTCATGAAGGCAAGTATCAACTCAATATCACTAACACCACACGCCAACCTGTGCTGACACAGCTAGAGGATCGTGAGTTACGTCAACAGATCTGGCAAGCCTCTGCTAATCGTGGTCTTGAAGGTGAGAATGAAACCGCATCACTGGTTGCTCGTCTCGCCCAGCTACGCGCCGAGCGTGCTCAACTGTTAGGTTATGATAACTGGGCGGAGTACCGTCTAGAGCCGCAGATGGCTAAGACACCAGAAGCGGTTTATAAGATGTTTGGCTCTATGGTGCCAGCCGTTGTTAAAAACACTCAAAAAGAAGCTGCCGATATTCAATCGATGATCAACAAAACTGGTGGCAACTTTGAATTAGCACCTTGGGATTGGGCCTACTATGCCGAGCTAGTACGTAAAGAGAAGTTCGACCTAGATGAAGCGGCTATTCGCCCTTATTTCGAGTTTGATCGCGTCTTAGAAGATGGCGTGTTCTTTACCTTGAAAGCACTCTATGGCGTTACCCTAAAGCCACGTCCAGATCTTCCTGTATACCATGAAGATGTAAAAGCCTATGAGATGTTCGATGAAGATGGCACCAGTATGGCCATCTTCTATGCCGATTACTTCTCACGTGAAGGTAAGCGCGGCGGTGCATGGATGAGTTCGTTCGTGACCCAATCAGAATTACTTAACAGCAAGCCAGTTGTAGTTAACGTAATGAACATTAAGAAGGCACCTGAGGGTGAACCCACTTTTGTCAGTTACGATGAAGTAACCACCATGTTCCATGAGATGGGCCACGGCACTCACGGCATGTTCTCGAAAGTTACCTACCCAACTCTGTCAGGCACTGCGGTGTCACGGGACTTTGTTGAGTTCCCATCGACTTTCGAAGAAGACTGGGCAGCCCATCCCAAAGTGCTAGCGAACTATGCTAAACATTACGAAACGGGTGAGCCTATTCCACAGGAATTACTCGGTAAGCTGCTTAAGTCTCGTAGCTTTAACCAAGGCTTCGATACCTTAGAGTATATGTCAGCAGCACTTGTTGATTTAGAGTGGCATACTCTTAAAGCGGGCGCGCCATTGCAAGATGTCGCAAGCTTTGAAGCAGCAGCGCTTAAGAAGCACGGAGTAGACTTAGCTGCGGTTCCGCCGCGCTATAAGTCAGCCTATTTCGCTCACGCTTTCCCTGGCGGCTACTCGGCGAGCTATTACGCCTATATGTGGAGTGAAATTTTAGCCGCTGATGCCTTTGCTTACGTACAAACCCAAGGCGGGTTAGATCGCGAGATTGGCATGAAGTTTAGAAAAACGATTCGTGAAGTGGGCAATACTGTCGCCCCTATGGATGCCTATAAAGCCTTTAGAGGCCAAGAGCCAACAACTGAGGCACTACTAGAGCGTCGTGGACTAAACTAAGCTATCAAAGCGCTATACATAGCCTGAAAACAAAAAATCCGCTCTAAACAGAGCGGATTTTTTTAGTTAATGCCTATCTTTAATCTATGAGTTAACTTTCCCTTTTCTTTCTCAAGATTCGATCATTACTGCAAGATTAACTTACTTGCACTGAGCATCAGGTAAACAAGCCTTGATGCGCAATAGAATGACACTGATGACAAACAGTAGGCTACATGCAATCAAGCCAGCCATAACCGACTCCGTAAAGCCAAGCACTAAGTAGCCCACCAAGCTGATCCCCGCAACGATTAATGCATAAGGAAGCTGGGTCATCACGTGATCGATATGGTGACAGTTTGCCCCAGTCGATGACAAGATGGTGGTATCAGAGATTGGCGAACAGTGGTCACCAAATACTGCTCCGGCAAGTACTGCCGACAACATAGGTAACATCATGCCCATGTGGCTCCCCATCGCCATATCAGCAGCGATCGGTAGCATAATACCAAAGGTACCCCAGCTAGTGCCCGTTGAGAAAGCGGTTAAGCCAGCAAGAATAAATAGCACGGCTGGTAGCATGGCAAATGGAATATTACCTGTCGCTAAGCTCGCCATATACTTGCCCGTTTCTAGCTGACCAATCACACCTGCAATCGTCCACGCAAACAGCAAGATATAGATAGCGGGTAACATAGATTTGGCGCCTTCAAATAGGCCTTTAGCGATCATAGACTTTTCTACACCTTGGTAGAGCACTAAAGCAAAGGTCACCGCTAAGCCAATTAACGCGCCGAAGAACAATGATGAACCCACATCGGTGTTTTCGAATGCGCCAATCAGGCTAAATTCTAGCCCTTTAGCAGCTAAGGCATCACCACCGCTGCTCACCATAAAGTAGAAAGTCGCAAACACTAATACCGCGATAGGTAGGAACAATCCCATCACCTTACCAGTGTCAGCCTCTGGTAAGTCTGAGTTGGCACCAGGTGGTAAACCTTTAGATTCATCATAGAGGTCTCCCTTCTGCGCATTGAGTTCATGTTGACGCATTGGACCAATATCCAAGCCCATCAAAGCAACGCAAAGCAGCAGTAGAAGTGCAAAAATCGCGTAGAAGTTCATTGGAATCATCTCAACGAATACGCTTAGATGCCCTGTTTCGGCGAAACCATGCGCCGTCAAGATGCCGCCAATCAAGGCGATGATATAGGCACCCCAGCTTGATACTGGCGAGATCACACAGATTGGCGCTGCCGTCGAGTCCAGCAAGTAAGCGAGTTTACTACGAGAGATGTAGTAACGATCAGTCAGTGGTCTTGCGACGCTACCAACAACTAAACTGTTAAAGTAGTCATCGATAAACACCACACAGCCTAAGAACATGGTGAGGAGTTTTGCATCGCGCTTATTGCGGATATGAGTACGCGCCCAATCAGCAAAGGCTCTTGCCGAACCACTTACCGTGATAAGTGCGGTGATCATCCCCAACAATACTAAGAAACCAAGAATATATAAGTTCCAGCTATTGAAGGCACCCTCATCCCAAACCAGAGCGGAAACTTTCTCACCTAGGTATTGTGCTGATTGCATGGCTGAGAAGTCGGTAAGCAGCAACGCTCCCAACACAATCCCCACCCCCAAAGAGAGTAAAACACGACGCGTTAACATCGCCAGTACAATTGCAACTACCGGAGGTAGTAGCGACAGAGCCGAATCGGCATAGCTTATAATTGTCATTTAGTTATTTTCTTCGCTAAGTACGAATGGAGGGCGACTGAACTGGTGGGATATAGCAATAGATATCTGATTACACCTGTCCTATCAGTAGCGCTCCATAGTAATATTAATGGTTCGTCATCAATATAAATCTTCTTATCTTCCGGATAAGAAATACTATGGCAGTGCTGCCCCTATTTGGTCACAGCCCCAGCAACTAGCCCCGATATGCTATGTCACTTCGGCATTAAATCCTTTCTCGATAGATCAGCGGCATCACCCTACTTATCGATACTCATATTTAATGCACCTCTACTTCTCAGGACGCTATTTAAGACTAGCTCAAAAAGCGTGACGGACATAAAAACATAAGCGGCTTTAGGGATGCTACCCTAAAGCCGCTTATCGTGACACAGATCACCAATAATACCAAGACAACCTACCACTTATTAACAAAGCTCATACCTTAATAAAACATCTAAGGTTTGGCTCAAAGCAAGTTGCTTGACTGCTTTTGCCTTAAAGCTGAGCTAATAATTGCGGCACAGCATCAAATAGATCCGCCTCTAGACCGTAATCGGCAACTTGGAAGATTGGTGCTTCTGGGTCTTTGTTAATCGCCACAATAACCTTCGAGTCCTTCATACCAGCAAGATGCTGAATCGCCCCAGAGATCCCCACGGCAATATAAAGCTCAGGCGCGACAATCTTACCCGTTTGACCAACCTGCAGATCGTTAGGCACAAAGCCCGCGTCCACTGCTGCACGAGATGCACCAACCGCGCCACCTAGTTTGTCAGCCAGCTGCTCAAGAAGGGTAAAGTTTTCACTGTTACCGAGTGCGCGCCCGCCAGATACCACAACCGATGCGCTGCCTAGCTCTGGGCGCTCCGATTCGGTGAGACTTTGCTCGACAAATTCAGCTTGTGGTGCAATATCTTGTGTAAGAGCTACCCGATCGGCATTGCCATCTGTCGCAACGGCATCGAATGCACTAGAGCGAACTGTCATCACTTTCTTGTCATCTAAACTTTGAACCGTCGCGAGTACGCTACCTGCGTAGATAGGACGGACAAATGTGTCACTGCTGACCACCTCTATCACTTCTGAAAGTTGAGACACGTCTAATAACGCTGCTACACGAGGCAACACATCTTTACCGAAACTAGAGGCTGGTGCTAAAACGTGCTCATAATCAGACGCGATTCCAAGCATCAACTCAGAAATGTTTTCAGCTAAATGATTGGCATAAGACGCCGAATCGGCAACCAAGACATTGCGTACACCGGCAAGCTTTTGCGCTTCGCTGACGACGCCGTCACAATTATGACCGACAACTAATACGTCAATCTCTCCACCAATAGCCTGGCCACATGCAACCACCTTAGCGGTATCGAGCTTTAAGCTAGCGTTATCGTGTTCTGCTAATACTAAAATTGCCATTAGATCACCTTCGCTTCATTCTTTAACTTTTCAACCAACTCTTCGACAGACGCAACCATCACACCACCACTGCGTTCAGCTGGAGGAGTGACCTTAATGATTGTCTGATGTGACTTTAGCGTAACGTCAAAATCTGCTGGGGTAAGCGTCTCTAGAGGCTTGCGCTTGGCTTTCATAATATTAGGAAGCTTGGCGTAACGTGGCTCATTTAGACGAAGATCTGAGGTAACCACTGCAGGTAATGGCAAATTAATAGTTTGCAGACCGCCATCAATTTCTCGGGTTACGACAAGTTTATCACCGTCGAGCTTAACCTCTGAGGCGAAGGTGGCTTGTGGCATCTTTGCAATCGCGGCAAGCATCTGTCCGGTTTGATTGTTATCACCATCAATTGACTGTTTACCTAAGATCACCAATTCGGCCTGCTCTTTTTGCTGTACGGCATGGATTAGCTTAGCAATCGATAATGGCACTAACTCTTCTTCGGTTTCGATATGAATCGCGCGATCGGCTCCCAAGGCTAGCGCAGTTCTTAGCTGTTCCTGAGAGGCTTTAGGCCCGATGCTTAATACGACAATTTCAGAGGCGCTTCCTGCTTCCTTTAAACGAACGGCTTCTTCAACGGCAATCTCACAAAAAGGGTTAATCGCCATTTTTAGGTTTGCGGTATCAACGCCAGTATTGTCAGCGTTAACCCTGACTTTTACATTGGCATCGACGACACGTTTAACTGGCACCAATACTTTCATAGGGCTTCCTTCTTACGTCTCTTATAATGTTCGAAGTTAAGTAACGAGCCACAAGGTATAACGCACATGCGACTATATTACCGAAATTAGAGTCACTTTACGTGCTGTTGACGTTAACGTCAACATGCTTTCAAACACCCGTTCATAGGTAATTAGTCCTACATAGCTATTGCCTGATATAAACAGGCCTAAAACATTTATTAACGCTTAATATTAGTTCTGTCATTTGAATTAACGATTTAAAAGAATAAATAATTCAGAAATAGTATTTGATCATCGGCTAAATAGTTTCTATTATTTAAGGCAATATTGTTGTCACCATCTTTATTATTAATTGGATCTGAATAATTATGAGCGATTTTCTTGAAATATTGACCCACGGTCGTCGTTTTAAAGCAGCAGTGAAAGAGTTATCACTTAATGATTTAAAAGAGCTGTCAGTAAAGCTTGAAAAAATTATTGAAGAAAAGTCTTCTCAAGAAGCCGCAGAACAAGAAGCTATGGCTGAACGTAATGCTAAAATCGAAGAGATCCGTAAGCAAATGGAAGCTATCGGTTTATCTGTAGATGATATTGGTGGCGCAGCTGTTAAAGCCGCTCCTAAGAAGCGCGCTCCTCGTCCAGCTAAATATCAAATTGAAGTTGATGGCGAAATGGTACAGTGGACAGGTCAAGGCCGTATGCCTACCGTATTTAAGAACGAGCTTGAGAAAGGCCGTACAATGGAAGATTTCTTGATCTAATATCAAGTCATCCACAACTAAAAGCCCTGCAATTGCGGGGCTTTTTCGTTTTAAGGTTAAAAAAACTAAATCGGTCGTTACAATTACTGCTTAGTGATTGTTAATAAGTTAGGATATGCTCATCATTTTCCTGTTTATCTAACAATAATAAGTAGAATAATGCGTAAACATATAATCAAAACCCCAATCGCTATACTTAGCTTGTTATGCAGTCCTGCACTATTGGCTAATGGCCAGCTGTCTGACAATACCCCTAGACTCACAGCATTAACCCATGCAAACCTGATGCTAGCGCCGGGTGAAATGCTAACCGATGCTACCCTGCTGATTGAAAACAGAAAGATCAAAGCTGTTATCAAAGATAACGATATCCCTGAGGGGGCGTTTGAAATAGATTTATCGGGACACACCATATATTCAGGCTTTATTGATCCTTTCACAGAATATGCTATCGACTATGAAAGAGAGGTCGAAGATAAATCTGGCCCTGTATATGAAATTAAACGTATCGGAGGTAATGCAAGCAACGGCGCAATCCATTCTCAGATGCAATGGTTTAATTATGTTTACCCTGATAAAGACCAAGCAAAGAAATGGATTGATAATGGCTTTACTAGCGTCCAGTCTAGTTATTTAGATGGTATATTTCGTGGTCAAGGAGTGACATTATCGTTAGCAGATAAGAAAGCAAACGATGTTATTTATAATGCACAATCAAGCCAATTTATGGCCTTTAACAAAGGTTCGTCTGTTCAAGATTATCCACAATCGTTAATGGGCAGTATGGCATTAATCAGACAAACCTTCGCAGATGCAAAATGGTATAACCAAAATAAACATAAGAGCTCAGGCGAAACTGTTGAGTTTAATATCGCATTAGAGCGCTTAAGTGATGACAAAAAGCAAAATTTCATCTTTGAAACGAAAAACCTCAATAATCAGCTGAGAGCCGCTCGATTATTAAACGAATATGAGTTAAGTGGCAGTCTAATTGGTAATGGTCGCGAGTATGCAAGATTAACAGAATTAAAATCTTTCCCCTTTAGCCTCATTTTGCCACTGAGTTATCCTGCAGCGCCTGAAATAATCGATGGTGACAATGAACGAGAAGTCAGCCTAGCTTCTTTAAGACACTGGGAACGCGCACCAAGTAACTTAGCCATGGTTGAAGCTGCCGAAATACCATTTGCTTTAACACAGTATGGAATAGAGTCTGATAAATTTTGGCCAAGATTAAAATTGGCGCTCACAAGAGGTTTATCCGAAGAGGCTGCTCTCGCGGCACTCACTACCGATGCGGCTGAAATATCGGGAATCGATCATTTAGCAGGTAAACTAAAACCCGGCTTTATGGCGGACTTGGTGATCACCGATGGCAATATCTTCGATGAGGGGAAAATTGTCAGTATCTGGTTACAGGGCGAAGAGCGTCAACTCATTAAACGGGATCGGAGCCTACTCGACACAGCTTATCAAATACAGCTTAATGAACTTAGTTTCGATCTCAATATCACTCAATCTCCATCGTTAGCTGGCACCTTATCAAGTGGTGAAGATACGATTGAGCTTGCCAACCTTGATTACCAGCAGGGTCGACTCACATTCAGTGCCGACCTGTCTGATGCAGGCTTTAACGGGATCAGTCGCTTCACCCTTTGGCTAGATAGCCAAGGACTCACCGGCAGACTACTCGACAGTCATAATCAGATGTTTCCTTTCGGTGGTATAAAGCTTGAAGCGCTCGAGATGACAGATAAGCAAGATAAACCAGCTCAAACAGCGCTTATCTCTAAGTTAACCTCACCGAACGTCGCCTATGGTCTAAGTGAGCGTCCAGCGCAAGATAAGGTACACCTTAAAAACGCCACCATCTGGACCTCAGATAGCAGCGGCGTATTACTGAATAGTGACTTAATTATCTCTCGCGGAAAAATCGAAGAAATAGGCCAGAACCTTAAGACGCCTTCTGGTTATGTCAGCATCGATGCCACGGGTAAGCATGTCACCGCAGGCATTATCGATGAGCACTCGCACATAGCCCTAAATGGCGGCACTAACGAAGGCTCAGATGCTATCACCTCTGAGGTACGTATTGGCGATGTTATCAACCCCGATGACATCGCTATCTATCGTGGACTTGCTGGCGGTGTCACCACGGCGCAAATTCTTCACGGTAGTGCCAACCCCATTGGCGGACAAGCGCAGATCATTCAGCTTAAGTGGGGCGACAACGCCCAGCAACTTAAATTTGAAGGGGCGCCAGCAAGCATTAAGTTCGCCTTAGGTGAGAATGTTAAGCAGAGTAACTGGGGAGATGATTTTACCCATCGCTTCCCCCAGAGTCGTATCGGTGTAAAGTCGTTATTTAGCGAGGCATTTAATGAAGCACTTGCCTACCGTAAAGCGCAAAACGATTATAACAAAATGCGCTCGAGCGAGCGTAGGCGCACAGTCGCCCCCCAGTATAACTACCGCCTAGAGGCAATTGCCGAGGTGCTAGAGCAAACTCGCAATATCCACATTCACTCTTACGTGCAATCTGAAATCTTGATGTTCCTGCGTCTTGCCGAGGCTTACAATTTCAAGGTCAGCACCTTTACTCACATTCTTGAGGGCTACAAGGTCGCCGATGAGATGGCTAAACACGGCGCCCATGCTTCTACCTTCTCCGACTGGTGGGCCTACAAGTTTGAAGTCTACGATGCGATTCCGCAAAACACCTGCTTAATGCAAAATAAAGGCGTACTCACTAGCATCAACTCTGACGACTATGAGATGCAACGTCGCCTTAACCAAGAGGCTGCCAAGTCTATGATGTACTGCGGTATGTCAGCGGAGGACGCTTGGAAGATGATCACCATCAATCCAGCAATTCAACTCGGCATTCAAGATAAGGTTGGCTCACTGGTCGAAGGTAAGCAAGCCGATGTTGTGCTTTGGGACAATGCACCACTTTCAGTGTATGCCAAGGTTGACGCGACCTGGATTAGCGGTCGTCGTTACTTCAGCCGCGAGCAAGATAAAACGCTGCAAATTGAGGTCGCCAAAGAGCGCGCCGCACTCATTCAAAAAGTACTGTTAAGCGATGACGCCCATAAACAGGGTGAAACACCGGTGGAGTTAACCGAGCCTGAATGGCATTGCGATACCCATTTCAATGCCTGGCAGCAAACGGCTAAAGGAGCACTATAATCATGTTTAACAACACTTTAAAACAAGCTATCGTGCTAATTGGCCTGCCTTTCAGTCTGATGGCAAACGCCCATGACATGTTGCCTGCTAAGACCCAAAATCAAGCTATCTTGTTCACCAATGCTACTGTACATACTGTGACTGATGGAGTGCTTGAAGAGAGTGATGTGCTAATGGCCGACGGTAAGATTGTCGCTGTCGGTAAGTTACTGTCCGCGCCCTCCCCGCAACCGACATTGGAAGAGGCTGAGGATGAAACTGATTCTGCGTTAGTTGATTATTCTGCGTTAATTGCCAATGCAGAGGTAATTGATGCAACGAGCAAGCATCTCTATCCGGGGTTAATTGCACTCGACACCACCATGGGACTCGTTGAAGTCGAGATGATGCGTCCGAGTAACGATGCCTATGAGGTGGGTTATATCAACCCTCAACTAGAGGCAACGGCGGCATTTAACCCAGACTCAGAGATCATTCCCACCGTCAGAGTCAATGGTATTACCCACGCGCAAGTCGTGCCGCAAGGTGATGGTTTAGCCGGACAATCGGCACTTTTATCGATGGATAGCTGGACCGTTGAAGATGCACTAGTAGAGTCCAACAAACAGTTTCACCTATACTGGCCCCATATTCGTTGGCTATCAACCGATGCCGATAAACGTAAAGAGCAGCTGGAAGACTTAAAGCTCAGAATCGATAAAGTCTATCAGGCATTTACCGATGGTCAGCGCTATCAGCTTGCTAACAAGGCTGGCAAGATTAACAAGATTGACCTTCGCTGGCAGGCCTTAGCGCCGCTCTATGAGGGCCAGGCGCAGCTCTTTGTTCACGCCCAGTCACAAAAGCAGATTGAGGAAGCGATTGCCTTAAGTAAACACTTTGGCTTTAAGCTGGTAATTGTGGGGGGCTATGACGCCTGGCGCGTAGCTGGCACACTTGCAGAAATCAATGCTAAGGTCATTTATAATCAAACGCTGACATTGCCAAAACGTAACGATGAGCCGATTGATTTGGCATTTAAGATCCCCGCTCTACTCAAGCAGGCTCAAGTTCCGTTTGCACTCGCCTTCTCATCAGACTGGAATAGTCGTAACCTGCCATTTGCCGCAGGGCAAACCGTCGCTTATGGCCTAACTAAAGAGGAAGCGCTAAAAAGCATTTCGCTGGATGCCGCAAAGATGCTCGATATTGATGATATGGGCGCGATAGCACCGGGGTTTAAAGCCAATATTATTTTGGCAACAGGTGACATTTTAGACCCAATGCAGGCAGGCATAGAGTCAATCTATATCGATGGTCGTAAAATTGATCTGAATAATCGCCATCAACAGCTTTATCAAAAGTATCTAAAGCGCTAAAATTTCTGACTTATAGCGCAGATAAAGCCTAACGGTAAAAAAGTGCTCATGATGAGCACTTTTTTATTTCAGCTTTAATCATTATATCGGCTCATTCACCTCAATAATAAAATAGGCCAGCGACCATGAAATATCTATTACCTTCAATTTTTGTGCTTATGCTCGGTGGCTGTGCGGGTGAATACACCTTTAACAGTAATCTAGATAGCGACGCCATCAATGACTACTTTAAAGCATCGGATGTCACTGTCTATGAAGGCACACTACAACCGACAGGGCCTTTTGAAATTAAAGGATTAGTCGAGGGCGAAACCTGTCAAATATCAGAAAATGACGCGCCAGCCTCTATCAGTGAAGCCCGCACTCTTGCTCGCCGCGCTGCCGCCGATAAGCAAGCCAACGGATTAGTGATCAAGAACTGTTTATTGATTGAAGAAGCTAGCCAAAACTGCGTCACTCGCGCCCTTTGTGTTGGACAAGCGATTGTCACCACCAGTCGCGAATAGCAATCACCATTATTTCTTATAAGTAGCCTTAATGTCTTTTAATAGTCAAATTCAAGCCGTAGCCTATTGCCGCACCCCCTATAAACAGAAGTTTGGGATCCCTAGACAACCTGGACTAGTGAGCGCCGCGCGCGGCTTTGTCGAGTTAGCTCCACCGTTTAACCAGATCGATGCCGTTAGAGGCTTAGAGCAATACTCACATTTATGGCTGCTATTTTGCTTCCATGAAAACTTAGCCGCTGGTTGGAAAACCACTGTGCGCCCACCAAGGCTCGGCGGTAATGAGAAGTTAGGAGTATTTGCCACACGTTCCACCTTCAGACCAAATGGTATTGGTCAGTCAGTGGTTAAGCTGCACGCGGTGCATAGCCACAACGGTAAGGTCAGTCTCGAGATCTCTGGGATGGATCTACTCGATGGCACACCGATTATCGACATTAAGCCCTATATCCCCTTCTCTGACTCAATTACAGACGCCAAAGGTGGTATCGCTCAAGAAGCGCCAGTATTGGCCGATGTGTCTTTTTCCGAAAAGGCTCAGCAACAGGTGGAACAGTATCAGCAAAATCCAGCTTATCCGCATTTAGCTGAATTAATTGAAGGGGTATTAGCCCAAGATCCGCGCCCAGCCTATAAGAAGGCTAAGACCGATCCTAAGCTGTATCAAGTCGCGCTCTATGACTTAGATATCTTATGGGTGATCACCGATGCGGGGATCCAAGTAACCGAGCTTAGAGCCTCTCACCTAAGCAAGACTGAACAACCAGATAGACAAGGCTAAAACGCCAAATGACGCTCCCACCAACACAAACGAAGCCTGATTATCAAACTCAGCATAAAAAACGTCTGTCCTATATGCCATGGCTCTATTTCTCATTAAAAGAGAAACACCTGTTATGGGCTAGACCTTGGCAGGAGCAAGTACAAGCCCATTTTTGTGCGGTTGAAACCGTCTCTATTGGCGATAACTGCTTCGTAGCGCCGGAAGCAAACCTATTTGCCGAGCCGGGGCGTGATATCACCATAGGTAATCAGTGCATGATTGGCGCCGACAGCTTCTTGCACGGTCCTATTACACTCGGCAATGAAGTGGCGATTAATCACGGCTGTTCTCTTGATGGTGGCCGTCACGGGATCCGGATCGGCAATCAGACCCGCATCGCGAATAACGTCACCATTTACGCCTTTAATCATGGTATGGCGCCCGACATGCCTATCTACCAACAAGCCTCAAACTCCAAAGGCATCGTAATCGGTGAAGATGTATGGATCGGAGCTCAGGCAGGTATCGTCGATGGTGTCACCATAGGCAATCATGCCGTGGTAGGGATGGGAGCAGTGGTCACTAAAGATGTTGCCGACTACGCCATTGTGGCTGGAAACCCTGCACGCGTTATAGGTGATCGACGCGATAAGCTCTAATAGCTTTAGCCTCCCTTTTTACCGCTGTAAATTACCGCTCTTGTAGCGGTATTTTTTATCCCGTGCCCAACTTAATCCCCCTGTTATAAAGATTATTCCTCAACGACTCAAGATGTTTACTCCCTGTTTAACCACCAAATTTGAGCTGGGTTATTTAACCGCCTATATTTAAGGAGTGGCTACTAGCTAAATAGGGAAGCGTTATGAGAACTCGCCAGATCCTCTGTCCAACCGACTTTTCAGAAACGGCATCACATGCCATGAGTTATGCCTTCGAGATGGCCAATTTTTATAATGTGGGCGTGCGTCTATTACATGTGGTCGATAAGCCTTTTGGTGATAGGAATACTCGAGTGCTGTCGATGACTCCTGAAGAATTAGCCGCCAGAATGGAAAAGCCCGCTGCAGAGAAGATGCAACAACTCATCGCCACTCTTGGGCAAAAACTCGAGGTTGAAGGCATTATTCGTCATGGACATGCCGCCGAGCAGATCTTAGCGACCGCCAAAAATATGAAAGCGGGCATGATTGTGATGGCAAGCCATGGACGAACCGGGTTAGATCACCTGTTACATGCGAACATTGCTGAGAAAGTTGCCAATAAGGCGACCTGCCCAGTCTTGGTGGTAAAGTAACTGCTAGGTAAAAATTAACCGCACACACTGACAAATTGCTTGGTTTTATTGATAGGGAGGGGTTATGCGTACTCGCGATATCTTGTGTCCGATAGACTTTTCTGAGACATCGACTCATGCCTTAGGCTATGCCGTGGAAATGGCAAGCTTATACGGTGTCAATATCAGGTTATTAAATGTAGTCACTCTGCCTTATGTCGGGCCCGATTATGGCATTGTCATAGACAATCCTGCGGGACTGCTCAATGACTTCGAAACCATTGCCAACGATAAAATGAAGGCGATTGTTGCTGAGGTTAGAGAACAGATGCCCAAGGGGTTAATGGTCCATACCAACGTACGAACGGGTAGCGTACTGGATCAAATTTTAGAAGAAGCCGATGAACTGAATGTAGGGATGATTGTAATCGCAAGCCAAGGCCTTACAGGCTTGTCTCATATGCTAACTCCTAACATCGCCGAATCGGTTGCTAATCAGGCTAAGTGCCCTGTGCTAGTCGTTAAGTAAAATGAGATAAGTGAGATAAGTGATGACAAGCTAATCCTGTGATTGAGCCGCTTATTGTGACTGAGCACCAACAGAGGCGATTTACGCCTAACCAGCCCTAAGTTGTGATGCTCTGCATACCGAAATAATCGCTGTGATAAGCGGCTCGCTGAGCCGACCACTGGTATATGCTAAGCCAATTTTCTTTATCAGCTCAATCCCCTCTATAGGTCGCAATACCAAGCCATCACTATGCTTTATCTCCTCCCAATCAGGTAGTAAGGCTAAGCCAACTCCGGCGCTCACCAGTGGCCAAGCATACTCTATGGTTCGGATATTGGCCCGGCTTTGAAACTGCACGCCTTTGCCAGCCATCGCCTGCTTTAACTTCTCTAGTGCATCACAGGGCGTGCGATTAATAAAAGCGATGCCATCAAGATCGCTAAGCGTGATAACGGGTTTAGTGGAAAGCGGCCAACTCTTTGGTATCGCCAATTGGTATTTGTCTTGCCAGATTGGTAGAAACTCCTCACCGCTATTAACCGACTGAGATAGCACCACCCTAGCATCGCAGGCTTCATCGGGATCCACCAGAGTCAGCTCTAAATTATCAATACGCTTCGATAAGTCGTTAAGCAAAGAACTCATGCGCTCGGCACCTAAGGATCGCATCAGCCCAAGCTTCAATGGGATCGGAATCGGTCCATCGCTAAACAGATGCAAAATAGCTTGCTCATTGTCACTCATCTCACGCGCCAAGGGATAGAGTTTATCGGCGGCAGAGGTGGGGCTTACCCCACCAGCATGACGGATAAATAGCTCGATATCGAGTAACTGCTCCAACTGTGAAATCGCGGCAGTGATTGAGGGCTGAGACACAAAACAGGCCTTTGCCGCAGCCGTGATACTGCCCAGCTCATAGACTGATTTAAAGTATTTCAATGATCTGAGTTTCATTAAACATCCTATTCAATCGCCGCTAAACTTTTCCTTGCTTTTAAAGAAGGAACTAGATCCTAGGGCGCTTCGCTGCGAGGGCGGGCTGCGCCCTGCTAGGAAAATCAAAAACTAGACGGGCTAAAGCCCGACCTACAACAATCACCACTAATCTATTTTACTTTACGCCTAAGCCTTACCGTCTCAGCTTTCCTTTTAAAGAAGGTACTAGATCCTAGGACGCTTCGCTGCGAGGGCGGGCTGCGCCCTGCTAGGAAAAGCAAAAGCCTGACGGGCTAAAGCCCGACCTACAACAGCCACTGCTTTCCTGCTTTTCCCGTCTTTTCTTTCCCTGCTTTCCCTAGTACCTGTTTTTCCTAGTACCTAGGGCCTTTATTAGCTTTTCCTGCTTTTCCTAGTACCTGCTTTTCCTAGTACCTAGGGCCTTTATTAGCTTTTCCAGTCTACGCACACTTAACTATGACCTCAACATCTAGCTATAGCCTTTTCCTATACCCCACATAAAAAGATAGTATTTTTGCTATACCCACAAAATCTATATGGTTAACAAGATGAGTCAAATTTTGACCGATTTCGACACTTTAGAATAGATAGGACAATAATAATGAGCACTCAATCCCCTACCGAGCAGGTTTTGGTAACTTCATCCTCTGTACTCTCAGCAACTTCTGCAACTTCTGCACCTTCTGCACCTTCTGCACCAGCAAAGCATCTGGTTGTTAACCGTGACGCTCGCGACCGCACCATGGCACGTTACGGCTATAGCGATGAAACGACTAAGATTATTGATAGTGAAAATCTACTGCCAACTGGACTACTGAGCCGCTTGCACGCATCCTATCCACAGCACTCAGGTCTACTAGAGTGCCGTGAATTTCTGTTTACCGATAAAGAACACTACTCCGGTCTATCGGGCTTTCGTGAGGTGTGCGCCATCCTTAACAAGAATGGCATAGACATCGGCCATATCGATGAACGTGAATTTTTCGTTGAAGTCTATCGCTTCCTCGCCACCCGCCACTCATTAAACAGCATTAACTGGGACGATTACCCAACAGACTCTGTATTTCAGTTGGTTTTCCCACAACTAGGAATGATCAATCCACAGACCACCCAAGCCTATATCGATGCCAAGGATGCTAAGGCGCGCACCCAAGTCGCCATTGAGTATATGGAGAAGACTAATCCCCATGACGGAAATCAACAACTCAATAAGCCTTGGTTTGTGAACGATGAGGGCGTACTAGAGTTTCTCGACGGCAGTCAGCACAAGTACCCTCAATGCCAGCTAGTCTTCGATAAGACCACCCAAAACTGCTTCTCTTTTTGCACCTACTGTTTCCGTCATGCTCAAGTGCGCGGCGATGAAGATATGTTTATTCAAAAAGATATCGCCCAGCTGCATGAGTACTTAAGACGTCATAAAGAGGTGACCGATATTCTAATCACTGGCGGCGATGGTGGTTACATGCCTATGAGTCGCTTAAAGCAATATGTGATGCCACTGATTGAAGACCCATCGCTACTACATGTAAAAAATGTGCGCTTAGCGACCCGAGCACTGACTTTCCAACCGGAGATCGTACTCACCGAGAAATACGAGCCGATGCTTGAGCTATTCGATACCATGCGTGATAACGGCGTTCAGCTTGCGTTGATGGCCCACTTCTCGACCCCGAGAGAGCTACTTAACCCAAGCACGCTGGCGGCGATCCGTCGCCTTCAAAATCATGGAGTGAATATTCGCAGCCAAAGCCCAATGATGAACCATATTAGCTTGTTTATGGATGACAAAGGTGACGTTGACGTGGAGCGCTCATCACAAAGCTGGATCGATCTTTCCAATATTCTTGGCATGCTCTGTATAGGTTTCCACTCTATGTACTGTGCCCGCCCCACAGGCGAACATCACTACTACACCGCCCCACTGGCGGATATGAGCAAGATTTTCAATCGGATCTATCGCTCATTGGCGTCGATTAACCGTCCATCTCGTCATATCTCGATGACAATTTCAGCGGGTAAGCTGGCTATCTTAGGCACTGCTATCGTTAATGGTGAGAAATGCTTTGCACTGCAATTTACCGAGGCGAGAAACATGGAGTGGATGGATCGGGTTATCTTGGCTAAATATGATGAGAAAGAGAACAAGATCGATTGTCTAACCCCTTATGACACAGACAAATTCTTCTTCGAAGATGAGCTGAAAGAGATCGAGACTCAGCTTGCCGATGCACTACAGCAAAGACTCGTAGGAGCAGAAGATGATCAATAAACTGATGGCAACGCCAGCCCAGACAGTCGCCGATATCTTCGATGGCGCCACCGTGATGATTGGTGGGTTTGGCGAGTCCGGTAGCCCAATTGAGCTTATCCATGCCCTAATCGATCATGGCGCTAAAAATCTGACCGTTATCAATAACAACACTGGCAGCGGCCATGTTGGTTTAGCGGCGCTGATTGAAAACGGTCAAGTGGGCAAGATGATCTGCTCATTTCCCCGTACGGCCAACTCGACGGTATTTCCAGATCTCTACCGCGCGGGCAAGATTGAGCTTGAACTGGTACCTCAGGGCACACTTGCCGAGCGCATTCGAGCAGGCGGCGCTGGCATTCCAGCTTTTTACACCGCTACCTCGGTAGGAACGCCGCTAGCCGATGGCAAGAAGCATGAAGTATTCGATGGCCGCGAGTATGTGCAGGAGCTTGGGCTTAAGGCCGACTTTGCTCTTATCAAATCGCTGCAAGCGGATCGTCTAGGTAATCTGCGCTACAACAAGACCGCACGCAACTTCGCCCCCATTATGGCGATGGCCGCCAACTGCACCATAGTGCAATCACAAGAGTATCTAGAGGCTGGCGCTATCGATCCCGAAATCGTGGTGACACCGGGCATTTTTGTCGATCGTATCGTCACAGTGAAGCAACCAGCCCAAGAGTCAAAGCTTGTCGCCGCAGGAGTAAGCTACCCATGAACAGCCCAGTAACTAATAGCAAACGTGAGCAAAAACAAACAATAGGCTGGAGCCGCGAGCAGATGGCGCAAAAAGCGGCGCAGGATATTCCCGATGGAGCCTATGTCAACTTAGGCATTGGGATCCCCGAAAAAGTTGCCCGTTATGTGCCAAAAGGCCGTGAGGTGATCTACCACACCGAAAATGGCCTACTGGGTATGGGGCCAACGCCGAATGACGATGATATTGACTTTGAGCTGATCAATGCGGGTAAGAAGCCAGTGTCGGCAATTGCTGGTGCGGCTTACTTTCACCACGCCGACAGCTTCGCCATGATCCGCGGTAAGCATATCGATATCTGCGTATTAGGTGCCATGCAGGTGTCGCAAAAAGGCGACCTTGCCAACTGGTCGACGGGTGCGGCCGATGCCATTCCTGCCGTGGGCGGCGCAATGGATCTGGTTGCAGGTGTGAAGACCATCTTTGTGATCACTCAGCACACCACTAAACAGGGTGATGCCAAACTTTTAGCAAACTGCAGCTATCCTCTGACGGGGCAAGGCGTTGTAAGCCGCATCTATACCGACCTTGCGGTGATAAAGGTAACAGAACGGGGCTTTGAGCTTGTCGAGCTGGCACCGGGTGTCGATTTCGATTATGTGCAGCAACGCACCGCCTGTGAGCTAATTCGCCCTTAAGCCGTTACTAGCTAACGGTTTAAGCAGAAAAGTCTAAAAGTGCTGAAATGGAATTAAGATGATGTCAGCTTTTAAACAAGAAAATGATGAAAACAACAGCCCCAGTGAGACTGGGGCTGACCGCAGTGCCCTGCTCTACCAAAAGGCCTTAAGCCTTATGCCCGGTGGTTGTAGCCGAAATACCGTGCTGCGCAGGCCAAATCCACTCTATGCACAGTCGGCTGCTGGATGTTTCGTAACCGATATCGAGGGCACACGACGGGTCGATTTTGCCAACAATATGGCAGCGTTGATCCATGGTCACGCCCATCCAGAGATAGTGACTCAGGTAACCGAGCAACTACAAAAAGGCAGTGCGTTCACTCTGGCAACCGAAGCCGAGATCGACTATGCCGAGCATCTGTGTAGCCGTAACACTGGCTTTGACAAAATTCGTTTCGTCAACTCAGGTACAGAGGCGGTAATGAGCTGTCTCAAGGCATCGCGCGCCTATACGGGGCGCGCCAAGATAGCCAAGGTCGAAGGCGCCTACCATGGACTCTATGACTATGCTGAAGTGAGCCAGACCGCATCACCAAGCAACTGGGGAGAGGTATCGAAGCCCAATAGCGTGCCTGTTGCCTTTGGTACGCCCCAAGCGGCACTCGATGATGTAGTTGTGATCCCCTTTAATGATCCCCCCCGCGCCATAGCCATCTTAAATAAACATAAAGATGAGCTTGCCTGTGTGTTGGTAGACCTGCTGCCTCACCGAGTAGGACTGATCCCCGCATCGACAGAGTTTGTTATTGCGCTTAGAGAATGGACCGAAAACAACGGCGCTTTACTGGTGTTTGATGAGGTGATCACCTTCCGTAATGGTTATGGTGGCGCCCAAGATAACTATCCTGTCACGCCGGATCTCACCGCCATGGGCAAGATGATTGGCGGCGGCTTTCCCGTCGGTGCCCTAGCTGGGAACAGCGAGGTAATGGATGTGATGAATCCCTTAAACGATAAGGTGCTGTTTCCTCATTCAGGTACCTTCTCTGCCAACCCCGTTACCATGGTGGCAGGCCTAAGTGCCATGAAGTTATTTGACCGTGAGGCCGTATTTAGACTCAACGCGCAAGGTGATAGGCTCAGAGCCAAGATCAGTGATGTGATAGCGCAGGCCGATGTGCCAGCGTGTGTCACAGGCACAGGCTCTATGTTCCGCATCCATATGAAAGCAACGCCGCCCACGAACTACCGCGATGCCTATGCATCGCCTCAAGAGGCGAAGCTAATGACGGCGCTAGTAGATCATCTTTTTGATAACGGCTTTATGATGATTAACACCTGCTCTGGCACCCTATCGACGGTAATGACAGACAGAGAATTAAGCCATTTTGCCGAAGTCTTACTTGCAGGCCTTAACAGGCTAAAGCCGCAGTTCGATGCCCTTAAACCTTCAACGACAATAACCGAATAGGAACGACTATGAGCTTAGATAGCTTAAAAGATGTCTCTTACTTAAAAGATGTCTATATATGCGATGCAATCAGAACTCCAATCGGGCGTTATGGTGGTGGGCTATCATCGGTGCGCTGTGATGATCTTGCCGCCCTGCCAATAAAGGCCTTGATTGCGCGCAATCCTGATGTCGATTGGCAACAATGCGACGACCTGCTGCTTGGTTGTGCCAACCAATCTGGCGAAGATAACCGTAACATTGCACGCATGGCCGGGTTGCTTGCAGGCCTTCCCATTGAAGTACCTGGCTGTACCGTAAATCGCCTATGTGGCTCAGGGCTTAACGCCCTTGGGGACGCCGCCCGCGCGATCCGTACTGGCGAGGCCGACTTGATGATTGCCGGTGGGGTCGAGAGCATGTCTCGCGCCCCATTTGTAATGCCAAAGGCGACAACCCCCTTTGCACGTTCAACCGAGTTTTACGATACCACCATGGGCTGGCGCTTTATCAACCCTGAGTTTGATAGGCAATATGGCACCGAGGCGATGCCGCAAACGGCGGAAAACTTAGCCCAAGACTTTACCATCTCCCGCGAGGCGCAGGACCGCTTTGCGTTATGGAGTCAGCAAAAGGCGGCCAGCGCCCAAGAAGCAGGTTTTTTCGATAATGAAATCGTACCAGTCACGATCCCTGTGCGTCGCGGTGAGCCAACTGTCTTTAGCAAAGATGAACACCCACGCTTGAGCAGCTTAGAGAAACTCAGTAGCTTAAAGCCACTATTTGAAAAAGGCAGCATTACCGCCGGCAATGCTTCTGGCATCAACGATGGTGCGGCGGCGCTGCTGTTGGCCTCGGCCAAAGGTGTAGCGCAACATAAGCTTAAACCTAGAGCTAAGATCTTGGGTATGGCTGTTGCTGGCGTGCCCCCTCGCATTATGGGGCTTGGACCTGTACCTGCCACCAACAAGTTACTTAAGCAATTGAATCTCTCTTTGAACGATATGGATATTTTAGAATTCAATGAGGCCTTTGCAGCGCAGGCGCTAACCTGCACCCGAGAACTAGGGTTGAAAGATGACGATTCTAGGATTAACCCACAGGGCGGCGCCATCGCACTAGGGCATCCACTGGGAATGAGTGGGGCAAGGCTTGCAACTACTGCGGTCAATCAGCTAGAACGCACCCAAGGGCGTTATGCCCTGTGCACCATGTGTGTTGGCGTTGGCCAAGGTATTGCCATGGTCATAGAAAGAGTCAGTTAAAACGCTGAACCCTGCCCAGTTAATACGCTTGTGCTTGGATAGGCCGAGCCTTCGGTCTGTGCCTCCGAAGGCGTTGAGGCGTGTCTATGCAGCCACAGCCATCGGTCCGTTTTCTTTAACACCACGCTCCAACGAATAGGCACCTCTATTTGCCCCTGCTGCGTATCGAGGTGAATAATCAAGCTCTGTGCTATCAGAGCTTGGTCGTTAAAGATAACAACATCAGACCAGAGCCACTCAAATTTTGTCACTGTCGCTTCGGCAAAATTCCTTAGAAATAGTTGCCTAACTTCATCTTCACCTGCGCATAGCTCATCTTTCCCCGTGCCAATCACAGAGATCTGCCCACTTGAGTCAAAGACCTGCATCAAGGCATCAATATCTTTAGCACAGTAAGCGCGAGCATAATCATCTAACGTAGTAACAACTTCATCTATTTGAGACATACTCTCTCCTTGGTTTATAGAGAAGTGTAGTCCTACAGCCACATATTGCCGTTATGATTAATTGTGATGCGCTAAATCACCAAGTGGGTAAATTAAAGAGGCGTAAAAAACAGCAACAGGGCGATAAAGGCAATAACGACCCCAAGCAGGCTTAAACTGCGGATAACAGACGAGGAGTACTGAGTTTGTACTTCAGGAAATAGATAGAAAAAATAGGAAATTGAAGGCACGCCTAAATAAAGCCCCCCGATCCTAGAACTTGGTGGTACCTCAGCCCCCATTAGCGCCAGCCCATAGACCAAGAAAAATCCGCTAAAAAGCCACTCAGAACGGCCAAACTCTCGGTATTTAAACAACACTAAGATCAGGGGTAAAAATATCAATGCCATTATCTGAACTTAACTCAAAAAAACGCCTAGTATAGCGCGACTGCCTTCGAACGTAATCTAGCACTTAGTTCACTAAAGGGATAGCCGCTATATATGTCCAATATAAAGACACCCTTACTCAAAATTAACACAACAAAATAAGCATTAACCTTTTTAAATCAAACGCTTAAATCAAACTATTAACTCTCATTCTTAAATCTGACTGGTGACTGGCGAGATTTATCGACTTCTAGTTTAAACACATCCGGCCTCGAATAATGCCCCGCAACATCCAGCGCACGCTTAGAGCTTGCCGCCTTTTCAACATCAATATCTAAGAGTAGATAACCTTTCTCTTTAGATAAGGGACCAGCCATAATTTCACCACTAGGAGATACAATGACGGAATCACCGGGGTTAATCCAATCTTCATCAGCGGGATAGAGTCTATCTAGATCTGGAAAGTCTTCAGGTAAATCGGCTCGTTGCAGCGCGACTCCACAACAAAGTACCCAACATTTTCCCTCTCTGGCAATATGTTGCATAGTACCAATCCAAGCTTCGCCGCTATCATAAGTGGGGGCAATATATATCTCTATCCCCTGTGAATACAGGGAGTATCTCGCCAGAGGCATATAATTCTCCCAACATATTAAGCTGCCAACTTTCCCAACCGGAGTCGCAACCACATTTAAACCATGGCCGTCACCAAATCCCCAAACCATACGCTCAGGGTTAGTCGGCATGAGTTTACGGTGATGGTTGACTATTTTCCCTTGGGTATCAATGGTAATGGCAGTGTTATAGATGGTTGATTGGCTATTGCCATTATCGCGCTCGTTTAAGCCGCAAACTAAGGTCACCCTCCTCTCTTTTGCCACCTCAAGCAACGGTTTGATATCGTCCGAGGACAAATCTACCGAGTTTTGCAGCAAACGTGTGTGTAAGGCTTCACAAACTCCCCAGTCTGCTCCTGGTCTTAATCGCCAAATCCACGCAGGATACCCGGGAATAAATGCCTCGGGAAAAACGATAAGTTCAGCCCCCTTCTCCGATACCGAATGAATAATTTCGACAGCTTTGCGGATGGTTGCCTTTTTATCGAGCACACAAGGCGATTCTTGAATAATAGCGACTTTTTTCATAACTTAGTCCCTTTCGATAGACTATTGAGTTCACATCGTTCAAGCTGCTAGAGGATAGGCTCAAGAAAATATAAACTCTTACTCAAATGGCTTAATCAAGTTTAGCTCAATCGTGACCGATGGCATTGCCACCACTTCGGGCTAAAACTTAGCTATGCAGTCCTAGATAAGAAATCCCCCCTCTCTACCACTTACTCAACTGTTTTGCTTAATTTTTAATAGCTTAATAGCTGGATGTTGCATCCGATTACACTAGTAGGCTAGACCTAGCCAATAAATTCCACCAAATCACAAAATCCATAGGTGACAGAAAGCCTACAAGTGATAAAATAGCGCCCATTCAACTCAAATTTGGACACCGGTAATGCGCGTAAGCAAGTACCTGCTATCAACTCAAAAAGAAACTCCTGCCAATGCAGAGGTCGTTAGTCATCAGTTAATGTTACGTGCGGGTATGATCCGTCGTAACGCATCAGGCTTATACAGCTGGTTGCCGACAGGTTTACGTGTACTGCGTAAAATCGAAGCTATTGTTCGTGAAGAGATGAACAAAGCAGGCGGCGTTGAGATCCTTATGCCTATGGTTCAACCTGCGGATCTTTGGGTTGAAACGGGTCGTTTTGACAAGTTTGGTCCTGAACTGCTTCGTTTCCAAGATCGTCACAACCGTGACTTCGTTCTTGGCCCAACTCACGAAGAAGTGATCACCGACATCGTGCGTAAAGAGATCAACTCTTATAAGCAGTTGCCGCTTAACCTATACCAGATTCAAACTAAGTTCCGTGACGAAGTTCGTCCACGTTTTGGTGTCATGCGCTCACGTGAATTCTTGATGAAAGATGCTTACTCTTTCCATTTAGATCAAGAAACCATGGACGAGACCTATGAGGCGATGTTCCAAGCTTATAGCAACATCTTAACTCGTTTAGGCCTAGCCTTCCGCCCAGTAATGGCAGATACAGGCTCTATCGGTGGCAGCATGTCACACGAGTTCCACGTACTAGCTAACAGTGGTGAAGACTTAATCGCTTACTCAACGGAAAGTGATTACGCAGCGAACATTGAAAAATGTGAAGCGCCAATGCCGACTGAAACTCGTCAAGCAGCAACAAGCGAAATGACCCTTGTCGACACACCAAACGCTAAGACCATTGCAGAGCTTGTTGAGCAGCATGGTATAGCGATTGAGAAGACTGTTAAAACGCTTATCGTTAAAGGTGCAACGGAAGAGGCACCACTTGTGGCTATCGTTATCCGTGGTGACCATGAGCTAAACGAAGTGAAAGCTGAGAAGTTAGATGCGGTATTAGCCCCATTTGAATTCGCAACTGACGCAGAAATTCGTGACGCAGTCGGTGCGGGCGCAGGCTCAATCGGTCCTGTAGGCCTAAATATGCCAGTATTTGTTGATCACAGCGTTAGCATCATGAGCGACTTCGGTGCGGGTGCAAACCAAGATGGCAAACACTACTTTGGTATCAACTGGGAGCGCGACCTTCCAGAAGCAGCAGCATTCGATCTACGTAACATCATCGAAGGCGAGCCTAGCCCATGTGGTAAAGGAACTATCGCACTACTTCGTGGTATCGAAGTAGGTCACATCTTCCAGTTAGGTACTAACTACTCTGAAGCGATGAATGCCAACGTACTAGACCAAAACGGCAAGTCTCAGACTCTGCTTATGGGTTGCTACGGTGTAGGTGTTAGCCGTATGGTTGCCGCTGCAATTGAGCAGAACAACGATGACCGCGGTATTATCTGGCCAGATGCGATTGCACCGTTCACCGTTGGTATTTTGCCAATGAACATGCACAAGTCGCACCGCGTTAAAGACATCGCCGAGAAGCTATATCAAGATCTAAACGATGCAGGCATCGAAGTCATGTTCGATGACCGTAAAGAGCGTCCTGGTGTGATGTTTGCCGATATGGAACTTATCGGTATTCCACACGTAGTGGTTATTGGTGATCGTAACATCGATAACGGCATGTTCGAATACAAGAACCGTCGCACGGGTGAGAAGCAAGATATCCCACTAGACGAAATCGTTGAGTTCTTAAAAGCGCAACACGCTTAATCACTAGCTCGATAGAACAATAAAAAACGCCGATGACTTCATCGGCGTTTTTTTATGGTTTTATCTTTGATCATCAATCACCAGCCCGTCATCGGGTAAGCTGCCAGCCGTAACAAACTTAACCGTTCCAGAAAGCTGTGTGATCGCTCGAATGTTCTCTTGAACCGTCTGCTCATCAAGACCGGCACTAGCATTAGTTATCTCACACATAAGGCACATACTGTCTTTATGAGCATCTTTAGAAACCACTAGCCTAACCTTGGCTATGCCTGCATGGGCTAACCTTATGCGCTCAACTTGCTCAGGATGAATAAATAACCCTTTCACCTTCGTTGTCTGATCGGCGCGTCCTAACCAACCTTTAATACGCATATTGGTTCTGCCGCAAGGGCTTTGACCTAATAGCTCTGCACTCAAATCACCAGTCGCAAAACGTATAAGTGGATAGCCCCTATCCAGCCGAGTAATAACCACCTCACCTACTTCCCCTCTGCTAACGGGCTCTAAACTGCCTGGACGGACAATCTCTAGGATTATATCTTCAGCAACAACCAAACCTTCATCGACCACACTTTCATAAGCAATCAGTCCTATGTCTGCTGTGGCATAGGCCTGCTTAACTTGAATATCAGCTTGCTCAAAAATCGCTCTTAGCTGAGCACTCAAGGCCTCGCCTGTGACTAAGGCTTTCGTTATCGAAGAGATATCCTTGCCATAATGCTGTGCCTTTTCTAGCAAGATATGCAGGAATGAAGGCGTACCGCAATAGCCGTTAGGTCTAAGATTCTCTATCATCTCTAGCTGCAGTTCCCCTTGTCCTGGGCCTGCCGGGATCACACTACAACCACAAGCCCGCGCACCTGAATCCATAATAAAGCCACCAGGTGTGAGATGATACGACAAGCAGTTTTGCACTACATCTCCAGCTCTAAAACCCGCGGCATAAAATGCTTGCCCCAGTCGCCACCAATCTTGTTTATCAAACTCAGGTTCGTAAATGGGACCTGGAGATTGAAATACTCGATCAGGTCGCTTGGCCGCAGGGACTATTCCAGCGAAAGGCATATTAATCTTTTGCAGCTCTATCAAGTCTGACTTGCGAGTGATTGGTAACGCCGCCAAAGCTGCACGATTATCAACTTTGCTTAGATCTATTCCTGCTAAGGTGTTCTGGTAATACTCACAAGATCTACGGCTGTGGCTGAGAAAATCACTCAATCCAGACATTAATGTCTGCTCTCTTAATTCGGGAGACTGCACCTCTTCGGGTTTAAAAAATAGGTTCATCAAGCCAACTCCTACTTATAACCAACGCTTACGACGCTTGTATGATTTCAGGTTTTTAAAGCTCTTGCGCTTTTCATTACCCCCACCAAGGTAAAACTCTTTCACGTCTTCATTATTGAGCAGCATCTCTTTACTGCCATCGAGGACGATTTTCCCCGACTCCATAATGTAGCCATAGTTCGCCGCTTTTAATGCGTAATTGGCGTTCTGCTCCACCAACAGCATAGTGATCCCCTGCTCGCGATTGATCTTCTCAATGATGCCAAACACCTCTTTTACCAAGAGCGGCGATAAACCCATAGAAGGTTCGTCGAGACAGATCATCTTTGGTCTAGCCATCAGCGCACGTCCTATGGCCAACATCTGCTGCTCTCCACCAGAGAGGTACCCAGCAAGGCCTATACGCTCTTTAAGTCTTGGAAAATAGTTAAACACCATCTCAATGTCTTGGTTCACTTGACCATCATTGCGGGTGTAAGCCCCTAACTTCAGATTTTCAATAACACTCATATCTTCGACAATCCGGCGCCCTTCCATCACCTGAAATAAACCAGACCGCACTACATCTTCGGCATTTTTCACGTCGATACGCTCGCCCATAAAATGAATATCACCGCGGGAGACTTCACCATTCTCGGTTTTAAGTAAACCTGATATCGCTTTTAAGGTCGTCGACTTCCCTGCACCATTTGGCCCTAAGAGCGTGACAATTTCTCCTCGTGGCACATCAATACTGACGCCACGCAAAACTTGAATCACATCGTCATAAACAACTTCAATATTATTAATGGAAAGAAGTGGGACTTCGGGTTTTAACTGCACTGCTTGTGTCATAACTACTCCAACCTATAGATGAGATTACCTAGCAGAACTAAACGCCATCCTGCTAGGTTCTTGATGCCAGTGACACTATTTCTAGTAGCCTAGCCAATCAATACGACGTTCAAGTGTGACTTGGTTAACCTTCTCAACACGTACATCACCACCGTTGAAGTTACCCTTATAAATATTGACCTTGTTGATCCCTCTATGGTCATCAGGTGTCCAAGTTGCCGCTAAACAGACTCCCTCTAGCCCTTTAGGTACCCAGTTTTGACGCACATACATGCCCTTCTTAACATTCTCTCCAGTCACCCCGCCGTTAGCCTTGGCCCACTCCATCGACTCTTTCATATAGTAGGTTGAGCATACGCCACGGATATAGTGATGTAAGCGCTCCTTGTCACCAGTGTTATCAGACATCTTGGATATTTTTCGCACCAGTTCCATCCCGGGCACATCATCACTCCAGAACGGTGTCATGGTTGGGAAGATATAGTTCTTCACACCCGCGCCAGCCGCCTTAAACACTAGCTTATCGCCCCCCCAGATATTGGACATAAACTGGATATCGGTTCCCACGGTATCGCAAGACTTGATCAGTGATTGCACCGAGCCCCCTAGGTTACCGATATAACCATAGTTAGTGCCTGAGCTCTTAAGGCTTAAACATTGCGCCTTAAAGTCACCCGGTTTCATCGAGATCACAACCGGAGGCTGAACATCAAACCCTAGCTCTGTCGCATATTCTGCGCAGGCGGCTTTAGGGGCATTGGGGAAGGGATGGTTTGCGCCAATATGGGTAAACTTAGGTTTACCTTGACCGCCCTTAGCCTTCCAATCTTCAGCAGCCCACTGCACCAACCCACGACAAGAATCTGAATAGGATGCACCATAAAAGAAGTTATAAGGGGCAGGTTTCTTGGTATTTGGGTTTTTACCTTGTGGATCAGTTAAATGTCCTGAATATGACGCCGAAAAAATTGGGGTCTTATCTTTGGCTGCAAATGAGATCAACGCCTCTGTATCTGCCGTGCCCCAACCTTGCATCGCCACCATATTCTTACGAGATAACCACTTCTTATAGGAGGCAATAGCTTGGGGCACCTTGTATGCGTAATCTATGGTTTCATACTCAAGCTTAGTGCCATCAATCCCACCGTTGGCATTAATATAGGCTAATGAATCACGTACACCGTCGGCATAGGGCTTGCCCACAAATGCCGTAGGGCCAGACATATCTGCCAAGTGCCCAACAAAGATGGTTTCTTCTGCACTTGCTGCAGGACTCATAGCCAAGCAAGTCAGACTTGCACCTAATCCAATGGCTAACTGTTTTGCATGTTTGTTGTAATAATGACTCTTATACATAATTTAATCCCTTCAGTATCGTCCGTAAAAGTAAGGTTTAGAGCACCCAATGCCACACCTAGCGACCTCTGCGGCCTTATCGTCTCACTTGCATCTCTCTTGTTTTCACTCTTTAAGCTATTGAACAAGTTCGCTTTAGTAAGCAAATGGGTAAAATTTCCAATAATTTTTTATCTGTGCCCAGCGGTGAGCTAATCCCTCTGGTTCAAAAATAAGAAACAGGATGATCACTAGGCCAATGGCCATCTCTTTGATATAAGCTAAGCCATCAGTCACCATGGGAATGTTGCCCCAATCTGTGTATTTCATCAGACTGACCACGCTCTCTAACACCTCTGGTAACAACACCATAAACACCACGCCCATTAGCGTTCCCTTAATTGAACCAAGGCCACCAATAATCACCATGGCCAGAAACTGAATAGACATGAAAATCGTAAACCCTTCTGCTGACACATAACCTAAATAGTGAGCGTATAACGCGCCGCCAATGCCAGCATAGAAAGAGGATATCCCAAAGGATAACAAGCGATACTTGTTCAGCTTTACTCCCATAATTTCAGCAGAAAGATAATGATCTCTCACCGCAACAAAAGCGCGACCGTCACGGCTACGCATTAAGTTACAACCCCAGATATACATAAAAACCAAGGCAAACAGTGCGATGAAATAAAAGCTTTGGTCAGTATCGAACTCAAAACCGAATAGGTTGACAGGTGCGGCCATCGAGCCTGCTGAACCACCGGAAAACCACTCAGCCCTAGCAAAGAAATCTTCGATAATGAACTGAGCAGCAAGGGTAGCAATCGCGAGGTATAACCCTTTAATTCTCGCCGCAGGCATACCAAACATCATGCCCACCGCCATGGTTAGAAAGCCCGCAAGCGGAATACAAAACACTACAGGGATCTGAAAACTGGTGTTAAGCCAAGCCGATGCAAACGCACCGAATCCAAAAAAAGCGCCATGTCCTAACGAGATCTGACCGGTAAAGCCCACTAAAATATTGAGCCCCAATGCGGCGATCCCCAAGTAAGCAATCTGAATAAATAGGGTTAAGAAATAACCATCGAGCAACAATGGTGCACTGCAAGCTAGCGCGATCACCGCCATCATAAGTAATCGGATGGTCTTGGTTTCAAAAATGGTATTGTCGGCCTTATAGCTAGTGCGGAAATCTCCACAGGGTCGCATTGCTAAGCTAGACATAAAAACTCCTCGTACAAAAAATTAAGCCGTTACTGGGTTACTAAATACGTTCGATATCTCGAGTACCAAATAAGCCATAGGGCTTAAACCACAGGATGATTAGCAACACATAAAAAGGGGCGATATCGTACATATTGCCGATATGTAAAAATTGACTATCGAAGAACTCTGCCACGTTCTCTAATACGCCTATCACTACACCACCAACAATTGCACCGACAATCGAATCTAAGCCGCCAAGAATAACCGCAGGAAAGACCTTGATGCCTATTGATGAGAGAGAGTCAGAGACACCATTTACCATGCCGATCACAACTCCTGCGGTGGCAGACACTGTGGCTGCAATTCCCCAGCTCATGGCAAAAACTTGTTTAACCGAGATCCCCAAGCTCTGGGCGACCTGCTGGTCGAATGCCGTGGCACGCATTGCCAGGCCATGCTTGGAATACTTAAAGAACAAGAAAAAACTGACCATAATAATGAGTGCAATCACGGTGCTCATTAAGTACGCCAACTCGATATTGAGCCCAAAAATCGCAATAGACTGAGTATCGAAAACCGTTGGATAACTTTGCGGTGATACCCCAAAGATCCATTTAGTCAAAGACTGGAAGAAAATCGATAAACCTATGGTCACCATGATAACCGAGATAATCGGCTCACCAATCATGGGGCGCAGTACTATCATCTGCAGCAAGACACCGAACACCGCCATAAAACAGAGGGTGAGGAGAAATCCTACAAAAAATGGCAGCTCCATATAGATGAGAAATGCCCAACACACCCAGGCACCCACCAACAAAAACTCCCCTTGTGCGAAGTTCACAATCTGAGTGGATTTGTACACCAGCACAAAGCACATGCCAACAACACCATAAAGCAAGCCAACGATCAGACCGTTAATGATCAATTGCAGTAATAATTCAAAATTCATGATGCTCTCCTTTGCTCAATATTCCCTTTCAAAGCAGCATCTGTTGCTATCACTGTCGCTACTTTCACTTGGGTTTGGATCCGTGACTGGCTACCGTCTTGGAAGGTGATAACGGTATCGATATCAACATGAGGCTGGTTGTTATAGATGGAGTCGATGATGTCACCATACTTGTCCGCAATCACCGCGCGTCGAACCTTACGAGTACGAGTCAATTCACCGTCATCAGCATCGAGCTCTTTGTATAGCAAGATGAACTTTTTGATTTTCTGAGCTTCAGGCAAAGATTGATTTACCTGCTCCACCTCTTTGGTCAGCTGCTCATAAACCTCAGGCAAACTAGAAAGATTGGTGTAGTTGGTAAACGCCAAGCCTTGCTGCTCCGCCCACTTTGAAACGATGCTAAAGCGGATACATAAAATGGCTGAAAGGTAGGGTTTGTCCTTCCCTAGAATGACCGCCTCACCAATAAAGGAGGAGAATTTTAGCTTGTTCTCTATGTACTGAGGTGAGTATTGATTCCCTTGGCTGGTTTTCGCTAAATCCTTAATGCGGTCAATAACCACCAAATGTCCCGATGGTTTAAAGTAGCCTGCATCACCTGTATGCATCCAACCATCAATGACATCTTCATCATAAGCGGATTGATCGCCTAGATAACCAGTAAACATACCCACTGTTTTTGCGATAACTTCACCAACGCCTTCGCTATCTGTGTTAATCACCTTAAGCTCGGCGGTATCGAATGCCACCCCAACACTGTCGTAGTCGACATCATCCTCATGGTGAATGGTATATGCACCGCACATCTCCGTCTGACCATAAAGCTGCCTTAACGGCACACCTATGCTTTGGAAAAACTTAAAGGTATCGGGTCCCATTGCCGCGCCACCAGTGGCAGCAGACTTCAAAAACGAAAAACCTAATCGGTCACGTAACGCCTTCATTAATATGATGTCAGCCAGTGTCGAGCGTTTACCTTGCGCTAGAGCTTGCTCGGCACGCTTCATGGCAAAATCGAACAGCTTCTTTTTAAAGGGGGTCGAGTCCATCATTCGAGCTTGAACATCGGCTAAGATCCCCTCCCAAACACGAGGAGCGAGCAACACAAAACTGGGGCCGATTTCACGCAGGTCGGCCATCATGGTTTCCTGCTCTTCGACGAAGTTAACAATCTGGCGTGCAATCAAGGCTTGGCCGACGGCGTACACCTGCTCCATAATCCACGGTAGTGGTAGCACTGAAACATAATTGTCACCTGGCGCGCGTGGATCAGCTCTTAAATAGGAACAACAGTGATCAATAAATTTACTGCCTTGGAGTAACACGATTTTAGGCTTTGAAGTGGTGCCAGAAGTGGTGCAATAGATAGCAATATTATCCGCTTGTCCTGCGTCTACCAGCTCGTCAAAACGACGGGGGGTTTGGCTATCAACCCTCTGGCCTATCTTGTAGATCTCTTCCACATCAATAAGCCTTGGATCATCGTATTTGCGCATCCCTCTAGGATCACAATAGACAATATATTTAACCGACGGAATAAGGTCGCCAAGCTCCAGCAGTTTGTCGCACTGCTCTTCATCTTCAGCAACGACAACCTGAGCATTACTACGATTAAGCAGATATGCGACCTCCTCATGTAGTGAGTCTTGATACACGCCAAGTGAGAAACACCCTAAGGCATGGGCAGCAACTTCTCCCCAAACCCACTCAGGACGATTGTCGCCTAACAGTGCTATGGCTGCGCCCTGCTCAATGCCCAAATGTTCAAACGCCAACGACATCCACTTAACGCGATTTAAATAATCTTGCCAATTAAACTCAGTCCAGATGCCAAACTCTTTCTCTCGCATCGCGGTATCGTTACCCCAATGCTTAGCGTTGTAGCGTAAGATCTTTGGAAAGGTGTCCATATCACCCATATCAAAGCAATCTGCCGCTGATTTATCTATGGTGTTCATTAGCCAACCTCTTGTAACTGCTCGTTCTCTTCCAAGCCTAAATAAGCCTGTCTCACATGCTCATTAGCCATCACCTCATCAGGTAGGCCAGTAACGAGCTTCTTACCAAAATCCAGAACCATCACTTGGTGTGATATATCCATCACAACCCCCATGTCATGCTCAATCATGACCACAGTGATGCCAAACTCTTCGTTGAGATCTAAGATGTAGCGGGCCATATCCTCCTTCTCTTCGAGGTTCATCCCCGCCATTGGCTCATCGAGTAGAATAAGTTTTGGATTGAGCGCGATGGCTCTAGCTAACTCGACACGCTTACGCAGTCCGTATGACAGAGTACCCGCTATAGATTTACGTACATGGGAGATATCGAGAAAATCGATGATCTCTTCAACTTGACGACGATGCTGTAGCTCCTCTTTCTGAGCTGGTGATGCCCAGTACAAAGGACCTGTTAACCAATTGTTCTTCATCTGGTGATGGCGACCAACCATGATGTTATCCAATACCGACATGTGGCCAAATAACGCAAGATTTTGAAATGTTCTACCTATGCCTAGATCGGCACGATCATTTGGGCGCAGGTTTGTCACCTCTTTGTTGCCAAAATGAATGCTGCCCTGCTGCGGACGGTAACGACCTGAGATACAGTTGAGCATCGATGTTTTACCTGCACCGTTCGGCCCGATAATCGAAAACACTGAGCCAGTTTCAACCTCAAAACTCACATCTGTTAACGCTTTTACGCCGCCAAATGCTAACGAGATCTGGTCAACTTTTAGAATGGTATCTGTCACACCCTTACTCCTTTGCTTTGCAATTTAACTCCTGACCAGAAAGGCCTAGAACTTCACTGCTATGGGTATTGAATCGCCTTAGAAAGTGGCTAATACAGCGGCTAAATCCGTCGAAAGAAATGATTCCTTCGACGGATTTAGCGACTACAGGGCGTAGCGCATCGATAGTTGCGCATAATTAGAATCGACATCGTGATCGCCAATCTCAAAGTTGCCGACCTCAAAACCTACAGCCAAATGTGGAGTTAGATTTTGGAATAGGTTGACACTCCACTGACTGCGCTCAGCGTTAGTAATATCGGTTTCAACTCGGCCATAAAGCACGGTGCTTCTTAAGGTATCGGTCCAGTAGTGACGATATGCGGCAAGATAGGAGGTGGTACTCTCTACTTCTTCACCCACTAGGTCTGAAGCGGCACCAATTCCCACATAACGACCGACTTCACCTTGGTGAAATTGGAATCTAAGATCGTCTTTGCCAAATGTCTTGATACGACCAGCAATCGAGCCACCAAAAGCCGTTTCGCTATTACCTTGATTAGTGTTTAAATTGCGACCTAATGCAGAGATAGAGATGTTGCCCCAATCACCTTTAAAGTTATAACGGGCGATAACATCTGGCAGATCGTCATTGGCGGTATCGCCTCCAACACTCTCTGGGTTTTCTACCGATACTTGAAAGTTACCCATGTCATAGCGGATTTGCCCTTGGCGAATAAACGCCAACCCCACAGTTGCACCGGCAAAGTCAGCGGTTTCAGGAATCGCACTAGTATTCATAAAAGTGGTCCAGGTCTGCCCCGCAGTTAAATCTTTATACTTAATAAATGCGTGGCGTATTCTCGGGTTTGCTGAGTTCGATACAACTTGGTTGCCACCACCGCCGAGGAAGTCCATCTCAATAAAGCCCATCACGTCACCATGAACGTACTTAGTATTGAATCGTGTTTCATTGGCGAAAATTCTAAACTGCGAAGCACTCTGTTCTAGTGGTGCCCCTGTACCTATCCAAAAGTCCCGGTAACCAACATCACCATCGACATAACGGGCATCGACCTTAATGTAACCGCCAAAGGAAATCTTACCGTTTTCACCTACTTCAAAGTCATAACCTGCAGTGGCTGAACCGGCAGCCAAGCAAAGCGAACTGGCTAATGTGAGCTGTTTTATTTTAGAAATGACCATCTTTTATCCCCTTTAATGTCTGCATCCAAGATGTAGAAATCGAGCAATTGCCTCAATTGGGAATAGGTATTAATCCAGCAGTATTAATACTGACAGCCTAATACTTAAGTCGATGTGAATTATTCGCTTCGGGAGGATAAAAACGTGATATGTTAATTTTTATAACAATTAAGTAAGCCTTAAGAGCTTACATAGACAAGGCCTTACAAGATGTTTCCCAACTGGTTACTGGTCACCATTAGTATCAGCTACATTGGTTTGCTGTTTCTAATGGCATTCTTAGGTGACAAATACCGAGAAAAACTTTTTAAACAACAGCATAGTATTATCTATTCGCTCTCTTTAGGGGTGTACTGTACCTCATGGGGATTTTTAGGGACGGCGGGACAGGCGGCAGATAACTCCTTTTCCTACCTGCCGGTTTATATCGCACCGATTCTGCTATTTATTTTTGCTTGGCCATTTATTCAACGCATCATACGCGTATGCCTAAAGCTGAATATCACCTCCATTGCCGACCTCCTTGCCGCTCGATTTGGCAAATCACAACAGCTAGCAATGGTGGTAACCTTCGTTGCGCTATTTGGTACCTTGCCCTATATAGCCTTGCAGCTAAAAGCTATCGTTAATTCCTATGAGATATTACGGCAAGACCACTTATTGTCTTCGTGGCAATTAGGATTAGTGGTGAGTTTTATCCTCGCGGGATTTACCATTATTTTTGGTGTACGTGCTATCGATGTTACGGAGCGCCACCCAGGTATGATGCTCGCCATCGCCTTTGAGTCCTTCGTAAAATTAGTTGCCTACCTGACCATTGGTATATTCGTGTCTTTCTTTTTATTCGACTCGCCAATGGAGATCTGGCGTCAATCCAGCGAAATGTCCAACACGGCAACCTCATTTAACTATCCCAATATGGTGTCGATGTTTGGTCTGCTATTTATCGTCACATCGGCTTTTTTGTGTCTCCCCCGACAGTTTCAAGTGCTTATTGTCGAACTAAAAGAACAGAAACACGCGATTTGGAGTCGCTGGACCTTCCCCCTTTATATTCTTGTCTTTGCATTTTTTGCCACCCCATTGGGGCAAGCTGGCAATATACTCTATGGTGACTCGATGCAGAGCGATGCCTACGTGTTATTTTTACCCGCCTTCAGCGGCGATGCATGGTTAGGGCTATTCAGTTTTTTAGGGGCTATTTCAGCAGCCAGCTCTATGGTGATCATCTCCACTATCGCCCTGAGTACTATGCTTAGTAATGAAGTGGTCTTTCCGACCCTCTTTAAAGTCACGAATATTCAGAGCACCAATTTTCATAAGTTCCGCTCTCATCTGCTCAATATCCGCAAAGCGCTTATCTTAGTGGTGATCTTTCTAAGCTATGGCATGTTCTTAGTGGCTCCGCCGGATACACTAGCCTCTCTGGGTGAGGTTGCCTTCGGTGCCATAGCACAAATAGGTCCAGCCCTATTTGCAGCATTTTTGTGGCGCAGAGTGACCTTGGTTGGTGTACTCAGTGGCATAATAAGTGGATTTTCACTCTGGTTTTGCCTAAACCTACTACCTCAGCTCGGACTTTATTCTCATCCCTTTGCGGGCAGTGAATACTCGATGACGACTATGGCAACCTTGCTCGGCCTATTTGTGAATATCACAATGATCTGGCTGCTCTCATCATTTACCCGCCAAAGTGTTCACGAACAGATGCAGATTGCTCATTTTATCGAGCGACCAGATCTCGACAAACTACAACCCAATATCTCCCGCCAAATTAACCCAACGGAACTAGAGTTATTAGCGGCAAGATTCGTAGGAAAAGACAAAGCAGCCCAAGGTTTTCATGGTTTTTTCAGCAATCAAGTCCAACCTGTTACCGATAAAGCCAGTTACAATCAAGCACTGATTTTTTACACCGAGAATATGCTCGCAAGTGTGATGGGCTCGGCCTCTGCGCGACTAGTTATTTCCTGTGCATTAAATGGCCGCGATATCGCCATTGAAGATGTCGCTCAACTTGTGGAACAGGCCTCAAGCCACAGAACAGAATTCAGTCGTTCTGTGCTCCACAGTGCTATTGAGAATGCCAGCGAAGGGATCTCTGTGATTGATAAAGAACTCAATCTCGTGGCTTGGAACCAGCATTATCTAAATCTATTCAACTACCCAGAAGATCTGGTTTATATCGGCAGTCCAGTTAGTCAGCTTATCGAATATAACCTTAGCCATAGCCACAGGTTTCAACATGATTTACAGCAACAAGTTGAACGTCGGCTCAACTATCTACGCCAAGGTAGTCGCCACAGCACAGAGCGCATACAACCTGACGGTAAAACGATACGTATTGAAGGTAATCCAATTCCTGATGGGGGCTTTGTGATGATCTTTTCTGACATCACCATGTATCGTGAAGCTGAAAAATTACTCAAAGAAAAAAATCTCGACTTAGAGGCGCGGGTATTTGAGCGAACTAAAAAGCTTGAGCAAGCCAATTTAGATCTGGAAAAGTCGAATCAAGAACTTGCCGAGGCTCTAAATAAAATCGAACAAGCTCATCAGAAAAAGAGTCAATATTTGAAAGCCTGTAGCCATGATCTACTACAACCGCTATCTGCTGCCCGCCTGTTTTCTTCAGCTTTTGTGCAGGACTCTCAACTGACGGTTAAGCAACAACAGCAAATAGGCTATATCGATAATTCACTTCAAGTTGCTAACGAATTGCTACTGGACTTAAATGAAGTTTCGCGTATTGAAAGCGGGACAGTTGTACCTGAGATTACCGAATTTGCTTTACAGGAGCTTATTGACTCTTTAGTTGATGAATTCGGTGCGATAGCCCAAAGCTCACAGGTTAAATTCCGCCATATTACGACAAAAATGTGGGTTCGCAGTGATAAAACCCTATTAAGGCGGATCTTACAAAACTTAATTAGCAATGCCTTTCGCTATGCAGGCGATGGCACCATACTACTTGGCTACCGACGTCAGCAGGACAAGCTATCTATTCAGGTGGTTGATGATGGCCCTGGAATACCAACAGATAAACAAGCCGTCATTTTTGAGCAATTTACTAGGCTGCAGCATTCGGGACATGAAGGGGTTAACGGCTTGGGATTAGGCTTGAATATCGCTCAAGGACTTGCACATATACTCTCCCATCGTCTTACACTGTCATCGAATCTAGGTCAGGGGAGTATCTTTAGTCTGCAGCTAGATACTGTGCAGCCTCACCGGATCAGCACAAGTAAAGCTCCAGTGGATATTCTTACCTTAAGCGGCGTACATGTGCTGTGCGTTGACAATGACCCCAACGTATTGGCGGGCATGGTTGAATTATTGCAAAGTTGGAAGTGCCATGTGCATCAAGCGACATCTGCCCAGCAAGCCAAGACTCTATTTAGTCAGCATGCAGCCCACATCGATATAGTACTAATGGACTATCAGCTAGAAGATAATCAAAACGGCCTAGACTTGATGCAACAATTACAAGCTGAATCAGACTTACCGCTGCCGGCTATCTTGATCACAGCGACTATAGATGAAGCCGTTGTATTGCGAGCCAAAGAGATGGGCTATGGATACTTACGCAAAATAATCAAGCCCATTGCCCTCAGGGCGGTGATGAGTGCCACACTAGCAAGAAGCCTACGCAAAAATTACGCGGCACCACCGACTATCTAATAACTATTTAATGATTATTGACGCAAAGGTTAACCTAAAGCGGTGTCGAGTGAGTGCTTATCCAGTTGCAATTGATTCATAGCTATAACAGCTTGGGTGCGTGTGTGCACACCTAGCTTTAAGAAGATCGCACTGGCATGAGCTTTAATAGTGGCCTCTGATAACCCCAACTCATATGCAATTTGCTTATTCAATAAACCATCCGCAAACATCATTAAAATTCGATGTTGCCTAGGTGATAGGCTAACGATTTTACTTGTCATGCTATCGGCTTCAATCGCCTCAATATTACCACAACCTGATGGCACCCACTGTCGGCCAGACAATACCGCTGAAATAGCCTTCACCATGTTATCAGCAGAGGTGGACTTAGGAATAAAGCCCATAGCCCCAAATGACATACTTTTACCTATCGTGTTCTTATCTTCCTGACCAGAAATCACCACAACTCCCATCTGTGCATGACAGTTTCGGATATTAACTAAGGTATTAAACCCATGGGCCTTAGGAATATTCAGATCAAGTAACAATAGATCAGCATCAGGGTGCACCTTGAGAATTGCATCTAATTCAGCAACCGTCTCTGCTTCATATAAACTAACACCGTCGAAGTGTACGGTTAGAATATTGACCAGCGCCTGCCTAAATAGTGGATGGTCATCAGCTATTATTATTTTTAGTGGCTGTAACATGTTCGATCCCTCATCAGTCCATTTTTTCAGTCTACCCCATTACTTATTATTATCAACTTGCCCCAATTCTTATCAACTGACTACAAAATCATGATTATATCCTTTATTACAATAACTTAAACCAACCACCCCACCTATTCCCTACTTGTTAAGTCAATGAAACATAGACTTATTAACTAGATATATCGTTAAATATTTTTGCTAGAGAGAGTGCTTGCGCCGAGCTGAATAGATTTCATCAAGCTTAAATTCACCTATAGAGCTTGTGCATAAACTCGGACTCACATATTCTAAATTTAAGCAGTTTGTTTAGAATTAGTTTTAAATTTCAAACGATAAGGAGCGTCGAATTGCCAAATAAAACGGCGTTAGTACTTGGGGGCGGTGGCGCAAGGGCTGCTTACCAGATTGGGGTGCTCAAGGCGATAGTACAATTTTATCCACGCAACCACGGCATTCCCTTTAGGATCGTCTGTGGCACTTCTGCTGGTGCCATTAACGCCACCTCTATTGCGACCCATGCATCTTGCTTTCACTTAGGGGTTAGAAAACTCGAGTGGGTATGGCGCAACATTCACGCACGTAAAGTCTATCGCGCCTCGATTCCAGGCGTGCTAAATCACTTAAGTAAGATGGCCTTAAAAGGCCTACAGAGCGATGGGGCCTCTAGCAGTGCAGGCAGTCTATTTAACAGTGACCCCCTAAGAAAATTACTCAGTGAATTAATCAGCTTCGAGCGCATCGATCGTAATATTAGTAGCGGTGCCCTAGAAGCTGTCAGTCTCGATACCTCTTGCTATAACAACTCGCGCTCGGTCACCTTTTTTCAGGCCAATGCCCATCTCGACAATTGGCAAAGAGATAGGCGACACGGCATACGTACTCGGCTCAATACCGACCACCTATTGGCAAGCTCAGCTATTCCTATGGTATTCCCCTCTATTCGATTAAATCAGGAATACTATGGTGATGGCTCGGTGCATCAACTGGCACCACTAAGTAGCCCTATTCATTTAGGGGCCGAGAAGATAATGGTGATTAACCTTGAAAGCCCCCATAAAATTCAACCCAAAGAGCTTGAGCACCATCCAAAAACCGCCACTATTGCGGGTCACCTGCTCGATACCATCTTCTCTGATACCCTCAATAGCGATCTGGAAAGACTTGAGCGGATCAACAACACTCTCTCGTTAATCCCAGAGGAAAGTAAGCAGAAATTGGCGCTAAAGAATATTGAAACCTTAGTGATTAAGCCCAGCGAAGATCTTAGCGCCATGGCTTCACGCTACTTTCAAGATATGCCCTTCGCCATTAAAACTATGATGAAAGTATTAGGGATCAACGAACATTCGGAGTCGAGTATCATCTCTTACTTACTGTTTGAGCAAGGTTATTGCAGCTCGTTGATCGAACTAGGCTATGAAGATGCCATGTGCCAAATAGATGAGATAAAGCATTTTTTCAATATTAGTTAGCCTTGGGATTGTTCAATAAAACGACTTTAGCGGCGCTTTCTCCCCAATCTCGATAGATAAGCTCTCCCGGGTGAAATCCATCTATCGCCATCGCCTCAGCATCAAGCTGGTGACCAAAGTCTAATAGAGTAAACCTCTGTTCTTGTTTCGAAAAATGCTCTAAATGCCGATTAAACTCTTGACTGCGACGGCCTAAGAACCAGCGCAGAGGTTGTGGAAGTACCGGAAAGTCGCCCATGGGGGGCACACGGGTCAGTACTAATGTCTGACAACCCAGCTCAGCAATTAACAACTCAACAAGCGCCTTTTGCTGGCCAATCCATCTCTTTGCAGATAGCGGACTCAACACGTCGTTGACCCCAAGAGAGACCACCACAACGTCGAAGCGAAGGCTTGATTGTGAAGCCACCTCTGCCTGCAACATTCTCATTGCCTGAGCCGTATTGTATCCGGACTGCGCCAAAAGCCGCCACTGGATGCGATACTCATGAGCGAGTGCCTGTGTCACCACGCCTATCAAGGCTTGTTGCTGATCTTCGACACCAACTCCCGCCGCTGCCGAGTCGCCAAACACTAATAGTGATAACTCGGAGCCTTCACCTATGCGCCCCACTCTAGGACCAGCCGCCTCTGGCAATTTAGGTGTACTGCGTTTGACTCTTTTGCCCTGTAGAAACAGCAAAGGCGCTAAAAGGATAAAAATAAGGTAATGCACTCATTCGCCCCTATTGGATTAACGGTGGCTAATCAATAGCCCTAAAAGAATGCTTCAACTTTAACCTTAAACTATAGCTCTAAACTACGATTGCAACACGACAACACTAGCCTTGCAGCAGGAAGATCTCTGCCTTCTCTATTCGTCTTGGTTTACCCAATAAGATGAGAATATCTCCCGGTTTTATCTGCCAATCGAGCTCAGGATTTTCCACCTCTGCGCCAGCTCGCCTGACCGCCCTCAACTCGACCCGTAGCTTTTCCCAAGGGATCTGAGACAAGGTCAACCCCACAGCATTAGCGCCCTTAGGTAGAGCTACCGCATGCAGTAACTCCAAGGTAAAGTCGGTTTCCGCTCCCGAAAAGAAGCCATGTAAATATTGATAATGATTACGCCGCTCTGATTCGAGCCGCTTTAAAATACGTGCTAAGGGCACACCACATTGATACAAGACCTGCGACACCAACATCAGACTGCCTTCGAGTGTTTCTGGGATCACCTGACTGGCTCCTGCTCGCTCAAGCTCCTCCATTCCAGAGTCATCGCGGGTACGCACCAGAATCTTAGCGTCAGGAGCAAGCTGCCTACATAGGGGCAAGACCTCCTCGAGTACGCGCTCGCTGCTAAAAGTCAGCACGATAAGCTTGGCATCCCGTATTTTTGCCTGCTTAAGAATACTTCTCTTACAGACATCGCCAAAATACACTGGCTCTCCGGCCGTTCTCGCCTCAGAGACTCTTTTTGGGTCAAGATCGAGTACTAGATAGGGAATCGCCTCGGTTTTCATAAACCTTGCAATGGTTTGACCAACACGGCCATAACCTAAGATCAATACCAAATCGCCTTTACTGTCTATCTGCACATTGAGTGGCTCGCTGGTCTGTGCTTTAGGTTTTAAGCCCTGTAGCATTCTGGCGATATCCACACTATGACGCACCAACCAAGGTGCGAGCGCCATAGATAACACAGCAACCATCACCAAGATGGTACTTATCTTGGCATCAAGCAGCTGATAATTTACCGCTAGTGCCAGCACCACAAAACTAAACTCCCCCACCTGCGCCAAGCTAAGAGCCGTAGCCACCGATGTGCGAAATGACTCTTTAGCAAACTTCAGTAAGGAAAAAATTACCAGTGACTTGCCTAGGATTACGGCTATGAGAATAAGGATGATCTGCCACCAATACTGGGCGACTAACTGGAAGTCCAGCAACATACCTATTGAGATAAAAAACAGGCCCATTAACAGGTCGCGAAACGGACGAATATCAGCCTCAAGCTGACGTCGATATTGGCTCTCCCCCAGTAGCATCCCCGCCATAAAGGCACCTAATGCCATCGATAACCCCAGCCATTGGGTGATAGCCCCTGTTACTAAGGCGACCACTAAGGTAGACAAGACAAACAATTCATTAGAGCGTGAGCGAGCGACTTCATCGAACAACTTTGGCAGAGCCCACTTACCAAAAGCCATCAAGGCAATAAAGGCGAGTCCCCCTTTGAGCAAGCCAAAAACCACGTCACTCCACATCAGAGCTTCGCCGTCGCTAGCCAAAATAGGCATTAAAATCAATAAAGGAACAACTGCAATATCTTGAAATAACAGCACACTGACAGACAGCTCGCCGTGTCGACGCCTGAGCCACCCCTGCTCATTAAGCAGTTTAAGCACGATTGCAGTAGAGGAAAGCGCAATCGCCGAACCAACGACAACAGACTCTGTCACACTAAGGTTACATAGCAAGGCGATGCCCATACTCAAAACAGTGGTTACAACCACCTGAGCGCAACCTAAACCGAATACTGTGCGCCGCATAGCCCAGAGCCTAGGCAATGAAAACTCAAGCCCTAGACTAAACATCAATAACACTACACCGAGTTCGGCAACAGACTGCATCTGATGCTGGGTAAACCAATAAAAACCGCTTGGACCGCTTATCACCCCCGTCACCAGATAAGCCAGAATCGCTGGCAGCCCGGCGCGCCTCAATATGGCAATTGACACAATAGCAATAACCAACATCAGCAATATTTGAATGAGAAAGCTGTGTTCCATACCTGCGGTCTACTCCTTAGCTTAAGCTTATCGATATTTGTCAAAATACCGACACCTTGTTTTCATTCGCTTAACTAGAGATTAACTGAATGACAAATAAAGACAAATGATTATTCCTACCACACGACTTCACCTTTCCAACTCGATGCTGTACAAGTCCAGTACAGTTAACCTAGTAGATAATGAAAAATGAACACGGACTCATATAATTGAGTCAAGACTAAAACAAGGTAAGAGACTTATAATATTATATAAAACCATAAACACCTCTGTGATTAACCAAGTTGTTTTATGGTTATAGGCTACTGTTCGATAACGATAGAGAAAGGTGAGAAGCCTAGTCAATTAGTCTATAAACTCGGTCTTTTTTCACGATGAATCTAATGTGCAATATATTGCAGGCACGATTGTTGCTTATTTCATAGGTAAGTCACTTTAAAGCTGTAACGACAACACTGGAGTACACACAAATGGAACTTGGCCTAGCAACGGAGTCCAGCCCTATTCAATACCGCCAGACTACAAATATAGCAATGTCGATGCCGTTGGAGATAGATCTAGTCAATATTATCCAGCAACTGCATCAACACTTAGATCCTAGGACGGTATTTGCCTGCTTCGGCCAGATAATGGGACAACACTTGCCGCTCTATGGTGTGCGCCTAAGTTATAAACAGTATCAATTTCATTGGGGTAAGCCATATGGCTACGCCTTCGAACAGAAGCTAACCTTTGCTGGGCACCAAGTTACGATTAACTATAATCTAAAAGCCGCTTTAGTGCCGTCACAAACCTTGATGTTAAACCAGCTTAAAGAGCTCGTACTGCAACCGCTGATTAACGCTATTCAGTACCAAGAAATGTCACAGCAGGCGATGTACGACGCACTAACTAAGCTCGGCAATCGCCATTACTACCTACAATCCGTTAGGAAAGAGATTGCACGCGCAGAGCGCAACCATAGCAGCTTTTCTCTTGTGGCATTAGATCTGGATAACTTCAAACAACTTAATGACGACTATGGTCATCAGTTAGGTGACAATGCCTTAATTGAGTTTTCAGACATGCTCAACGCCACCATAAGAGATACTGACCAAGCGTTTAGAATTGGCGGAGATGAGTTTACCCTGTTAGTTCAAGGCGATGCGAAAGCGACAGAAATTTTATGCCAGCGGATCCTAAATGCACTGAGTAACCACCACTACTTAGAAAGGTATCAAGTCAGTACGAGTATGGGGGTCACTCAATGGCAAAAGAAAGATACCGAGCAGAGCCTGTATCAAAGAGCTGATAACGCTTTATATGAAGCAAAAGCGGCAGGACGGCAGAGCTATCGGATTTGTGCCGCCTAAGTGTGAGTCTATTGCTAACGTCTCGATATCAGTTAGCGTGTTCGCTTAACTCTGGCGCACGTTTAGACTAAGCCCCAAGGCACCATCACTCGCCAGAAAAGATTTCTCAATCCAGTAACCTACGGCGGCTACGAGCTTGCCGTTATAACACAGCAGTGGTACCTCTCCTCTCTCCCAAGGGGCTAACTCTAACTCTTGCCACAACTTCTTAAGCTCACGCCCCTTGCTACGATTGTGGGGCTGACACCTTGTGCTACCAGGCAGAGCAAAAACAATTGAGATTTGCTCGGAAGCTATGGGAAACCTAAGACGAGCCCCCGATTGAAGCACTTGTGCAGATAGCCCCTCTCCTGTTGGCAGGGTCACATCGCCATTCAATAACGCTTCGATATTATCAACATCTATCGCAGAATAGTTCTTGTTAGCTTTATACTGCATCGAATCCAGCGATAAAAAGTAACCTTCTCGCTTAAAACGTTTGATAACCACATCTGTAAGACGAATCTCAACACTCGCATCAGCTTTAGCCTCTAGTAACTGCGCCAAGATCTGCTCACCTTGTACCTTAGAGGGGGGCGCAAACCCTAGAGTCTCCATATGACCTCGCAGTAACAATGACTGCCAAGCCTTAGAGTGGCTGGCTAGCTTATCTAAATCGAGTGTCCATTGCCTGCCGTTTTGACGTTGTAGTTCGGGTAATCTAATGGCTATCTCTTCATCGATAACCGACTGCTGCAAAGCACATAACTCGGCGCTACGACTCGCCGTTGCCGCTATGGATCCCCAGCGCTGCTTTAGCGTAGGAATGACTTCTAGACGTAGAAAGTTTCTGTCGTATTTATTATCGAAGTTACTCTCATCTTCAATGTGGCTGATATTGTGCTGTCTGGCATAAACCTCGATTTCAGCCTTGCTGTAATCAAGTAGCGGCCGGATAATCCAATTTTGCTGATTAAAACGCTGGACCTTTCCCATGGCTGATAAACCTTTAGGGCCAAGTCCACGTTTGAGTGCCAGCAAAACCGTCTCAAGCTGATCATCTTGATGATGTGCGGTCATGAGCAGATCGTCTTGCTCAAGCTCTGATAGCAGCGCTTGATAACGTACACTACGCGCCTCTGCCTCAACACTCACTCGTGGCGCGAGCTTAACTTCGACTCGTTTAACAGCGCAGTTCAGTCCATAAGCATCGGCCTGAGATAAACAGTGCTCGGCCCACTTATCGGCATTATCGCTTAGCCCGTGATGTACATGGACCAGTAAACATTCATACTCTGAGTGTGCCTTGGCAAATCGAGAAAGACCGTGAGCGAGTATTTCCGAATCGACACCGCCGCTATAAGCCAACACCAGCTTGCGCTTTTTCAGACAAGCTTGATTAGCCGCAACCTCAGCCTCCGAAAGACGCGGAGGTAACTGCTTAATACACTGCAAAATCGAAGCGGCGATATTCATTCTAGAAACTGTTTACCTTAAAAAAGTGCTCATCTTAAAAACTATTTCAGTTAGCAAGCGTTTGGTCTAAAAAACGATTCTAACCTTACCCGATCCGGTTAACGACTCTAATGCCAACATCAGTTCATCTGTTGGATTAACCCGCCACTCATCACCAAGGGTAAATTGAGCCTGAGACTGAGGTTGTGCGTAGTTAATCAGTACAGGTACGGCGCCCGCCTTCCAAGGTTCGACCGCAGTTTGAAACTCACTTAACCACTGCGGATTAACTTTCTCTGACTGCAGGTCGATCTCTACCGCATGAGCAAAGTGGCTGCGAGCCTCGCCCATATCGATGATGTTTCGGGCTGTCATACGGTTGCCGCCAGAGAAGTCATCAAAGCTCACCTCGCCCTCGATAATAAGAATGCGGTCTTTCTCAAGCAGATGATTAAACTTCTCAAAGGCTTCGGTAAAGAGCATCACCTCAAGGCGCGCACTCTTATCGTCAAGCGTCACTAAGCCCATCTTGGCACCACGTTTAGTCATCATCACTCGTGTGGCAACCACAAGGCCTGCTGCTTTCATGGTCTTGCCACGATCCGTAGGATGCACATCCTTCAAGCGACCAGATGTGTAGTGCTTAAGCTCTTTGAGATACTGATTGATCGGGTGACCAGTCAAGTACAGACCTAAGGTGTCACGCTCTCCTTCTAGCCAGACTTTATCCGGCCAAGGGGTACAATCGACAAACTGCTGTTTACTGTCTTCTGGCTCACTATTGAGCAGACCAAACATATCGTGCTGACCGATCGCTTCGGCCTTAGCATGCTGGTCTGCAGCGCGGATAGCTTCAGGCAGAGTCGCCATCATCGCCGCACGGTGCGGGCCTAAATTATCCAGCGCCCCCGCACAGATTAGCTTTTCGATTACTCGGCGGTTAAGCTTTTTCAGATCGACGCGGGCACAGAAATCAAATAGGTCTTTAAACGGACCATCTTTACGCGCCTCTAAAATAGAGTCGACAGGGCCTTCACCCACTCCTTTTACCGCACCGATGCCATAAACGATATTGAGTTCATCATCCACGGTAAACCTAAACAGGCCTTTATTCACATCAGGCGGCAACAAAGGTAGCCCCATGCGCTCACATTCATCCACCAAGGTAACGATCTTATCTGTGTTATCCATATCCGCCGACATTACCGCCGCCATAAACTGCGCGGGGTAATGGGTCTTAAGCCAAAGCGTCTGATAAGATACCAAGGCGTAAGCGGCAGAGTGAGATTTGTTAAAACCGTAACCTGCGAATTTTTCTACCAAGTCGAAGATCTTCATCGCCAACTCGCCATCGACGCCGTTTGCAATCGCCCCCTCTTTAAAGGTGCCGCGCTGCTTAGCCATCTCTTCTGGTTTTTTCTTACCCATAGCACGACGAAGCATGTCCGCGCCGCCCAAGGTATAGCCAGCGAGTACCTGAGCAATCTGCATCACCTGCTCTTGATAGAGAATAATACCGTAAGTCGGCGACAGTAGGTCTTTTAGCGATTCGTGCTGATATTGCGAGTCTGGATACGATACCTCTTCTCGACCATGCTTACGTTCGATAAAGTTATCTACCATGCCCGACTGTAGCGGGCCAGGTCTAAACAAAGCCACCAGTGCGATCATGTCTTCGAAACAGTCAGGCTGAAGACGCTTAATCAAATCTTTCATACCACGAGATTCAAGCTGGAATACCGCGGTGGTTTCATAGCGCTGCAGTAACTTAAAGCACTTAGGATCGGTCAATGAAATCGACTCGATTCGTACCCGTTCTTCGCCATTCTTGTCTTTGACGGCATTCACCATCTGCAGCGCCCAGTCAATAATGGTCAGCGTTCTTAGACCCAAGAAGTCGAACTTAACTAGACCCGCCGTTTCCACATCGTTTTTATCAAACTGTGTGACTGGGTTTAAACCTTCTGTGTCACAATAAATTGGCGAGAAATCGGTGATCTTAGTTGGCGCGATAACCACACCACCGGCGTGCTTACCGGCGTTACGGGTTACACCTTCTAGAATGCGACACATGTCGATAAGATCTTTAACTTCCTCATCGGCATCATAGGACTCTTGTAGACCGGGCTCGACCTCAAACGCCTTAGCCAAAGTCATTCCTGGCTCTGCTGGGATCATTTTAGAGATCCGATCAACGAAACCGTACGGATGGCCTTGAACGCGGCCTACATCTCGGATAACCGCTTTCGCCGCCATCGTACCGAAGGTGATGATCTGCGATACCGCATCACGGCCATACAGATCGGCAACATGGTCGATTACTTCATCACGTCTATCCATACAAAAGTCGACGTCGAAGTCGGGCATAGATACACGTTCAGGGTTCAAGAATCGCTCGAACAGCAAGTCGTATTCAAGTGGATCCAAGTCGGTGATCTTCAAGGCGTAAGCCACCAGTGAACCCGCGCCCGAACCACGGCCAGGGCCAATCGGGATATCGTTGTCTTTACCCCACTGAATAAATTCCATCACGATAAGGAAGTAACCAGGGAAGCCCATCTGGTTAATTACCTTAAGCTCCACATCCAGACGCTCATCGTATTCAGGGCGGCGCTCAGCTCTAACTTCGGGATCGGGAAAAAGAAACTCCAAACGCTCCTCTAGGCCCTTTTCTGACACATCGACTAAGAAGTCTTCAATGGTCAAATCACCGGTTGGAAAGTTTGGTAGAAAGTATTCGTGCAGTCGTACTGTGACGTTACAGCGCTTAGCAATTTCAACACTATTTTGAATCGCTTCGGGAATATCTTCAAACAGCTCGCACATCTCTTCGCTGCTCTTAAAATACTGCTGGTCACTGTATTTCTTGGGCCTGCGTGGATCGGCAAGTGTAAAACCATCGTAAATTGCCACACGAATTTCGTGCGCTTCAAACTGCTCGGCTTTATTAAATACAACCTGATTTGTCGCGACCACAGGTAGATCTTTTTGCTCTGCAAGGGCAACGGCCATATGCAGATAACGCTCCTCATCAGGACGCCCTGTGCGCAACAACTCTAAATAATATCTGTCTGGGAAATGGGTCTGATAGAACTCAATTAATGAGCTTACCTGAGCTTGGTTTTCTTTTAGTAGCGCGCGGCCCACGTCGCCATCTTTACCGCCCGAGAGTAAAATTAAGCCTTCGTTATATTTTGCTAACCACTCCTGATCGATCACAGCCTTGTCATTGATGTTACCGCGCAGGTAGGCATCACTGATCAGCAAGGTCAGATTCGAGTAGCCCTTGTTGTCCATGGCGAGTGCAGTAATTGAGCAAAAATCGTCAAAACCCGGCACTTTTACCCAAAAGTCAGTACCAATAATCGGCTTGATCCCGGCATCATGACAGCCGCCATAAAACTTCACCAAACCACACATATTTGTCTGATCGGTTAACGCCACAGCAGGCATCTCAAGTTCAGCCACCTTAGCAAGAATAGGCTTAACTTTAGAAAGTCCATCTGACATGGAAAAATCACTGTGGACGCGCAAATGCACAAAACGTGGATCAGACATAATTTGGAGTATCTTTATATTGGGTAGACGAAGACAAATAATGAATCTTACAGAGTAAAACAAGGGCCAGCAGCAAACAAGTTAAACTGCTAACCCTAGGGGTAGATGTATTACTTTTCAAACAGTGGCAAACACTAAAGGCTATAAATTTATATCATTGCTTCTCGTACAGGCCTAAAGCTCTTACGATGCTCCGGTAGCACGCCATGCTGAGCTAACGCTTCAAAATGCGCTTTGGTTGGATAACCCTTATGCTTTTCAAAACCATACTCTGGATATTGCTCTGCAAGGGCGTCCATTTCTCTATCACGAACAACTTTAGCGATAATTGATGCCGCACTGATGGCATCGATAAGGCCATCACCTTTAACGATAGCATGGCTCTCAACGCCAAAGTCCGGTGTACGATTACCATCGACTAATACGCTGCTAGGTTTAATGCTCAGACCTGAAACTGCGCGCTGCATGGCAAGCATAGTCGCATGTAAAATATTGAGTTCATCGATCTCTGCTGGTGTTGCCGAGCCGACACTGACACTCAGCGCCTTTTGCTGAATTTGTTCAAACAACAACTCACGCTTCTTCTCAGATAGTTTCTTAGAATCATTCAAGCCTTCGATAGGATTGTTCGGGTCTAAAATAACCGCAGCGGTAACAACATTGCCGATAAGTGGGCCGCGGCCTACTTCATCGACACCAGCATAGTGTCCGACACAAATCTGAGCCACCTGCTCAGGTGTAATACCTTTAATCACCGCCATTAAACTTTATCCTCTACTAACTTAATCACTGCATCTGCCGCACGCGCACTGGCATCACAACGTAAGGTCTTATGCATCTGCATAAAGCGCTCATACATAGGCTTGAAATCGCTATCGAGCTGCATACCAACCGCCTTAGCTATTTTTTCCGGTGTACAGTCGGCCTGAATAAGCTCTTCGACAATATCATCATCGGCAAGTAGATTCGGCAAGGAGTAGCGCTTCGTGAGCATCATTCCCTTGGCGATGCGATAAGTAATTGGACTGACGCGGTAAGCCACTACCATCGGGCGCTTAACGAGCATGGCTTCTAATGTTGCCGTCCCAGATGCTAACAAAATGCAATCGGCAGCCGCCATCACTTCACGAGATTGCCCTTCGACTAAATGAATTTCCAAGTTCGGCGCATGTTCGCGTAACGCCTGTTCAAATTGCTCACGGCGCTTTTGGTTTACCAGTGGCGTAACAAACTTTATGTCGGGGTAACGCTGCTTAATAAGACTCGCCGCCTTAACAAATGGTTCGGCTAGCATCTTAAGTTCACCACCACGAGAACCCGGTAGAATTGCTAAATATTCGGCATCCTTCTCTAGACCGAGTAACTCTCTGGCAACAGTTTTAGGGCTTTCCAATGGAATATCATCGGCAAGAGTATGGCCGACAAAGGTACAAGGCACTTGGTATTCATCGTAAAACGCCTTTTCAAATGGTAGTAGTGACAACACCATGTCGGTTGCTTTAGCTATTTTGAAAATACGCTTAGGTCGCCATGCCCACACAGATGGGCTCACGTAGTGCACGGTTTTAATGCCACGACTCTTAAGTTTTAACTCTAGGCCGATATTAAAATCCGGGGCATCGATACCAATAAAACAATCTGGGTTTATCTTAACCAGCTCATCGATTAGTGTTGCGCGTACTTTTAGCAATCTTGGTAGACGCGACAAGACCTCGACGATCCCCATTACTGCCAACTCTTCATAAGAGAAGATAGACTCAAAACCTAGGGCTTCCATACGAGGCCCACCGATACCAACAAATTTGGCATCTGGATATTGAGTCTGCAGGGCTTTTATTAGACCTGCACCAAGGATGTCACCCGAGATCTCTCCGGCAACCATAGCAAATACACGAGGATTATTTGAACTCATAGAATGGCGTCTGTCATTGATGATGAGGTGGAAACAAAGAACCCGCTTTTACACGGGCTCTATGACTTGACTAGCGAATAATGCCTCGTTGAGAGGAAGCGACAAAGTCTATTAAAGACTTAACCTGCTCATCATCCACTGCAGCCTCTTTCAGCTGCTCTACAGCTTCAGCCACAGTCAAACTGCTGCGGTACAAGGTCTTATAGGCTCGACGAACCGAAAGCTGGGACTCTTTAGAGAAGCCTCTACGCTTCATACCTTCAATATTTAAGCCTCTAGGGATAGCTGGTTGACCCGATGCCATCACAAAAGGTGGTACATCGTTAAGGATCAATGAGCTGCCCGCAGTAAAAGCGTGAGCGCCGATATGAACGAACTGATGAACGCCTGTCATACCACCAAGAATTGCCCAGTCGCCAACATGTACATGGCCCGCAATCGAAGCATTGTTGGCCATAATCACGTTACTACCAACCACACAGTCATGAGCAATATGCACATAAGCCATGAACAGGTTATTTGAGCCAATACGTGTTTCCCAGTTATCCTGAGTAGTACCGCGGTGAATCGTTACCGATTCACGGATCACGTTGTTGTCACCGATGATCAAGCGAGTCGCTTCACCGGCATACTTTTTATCTTGGCAATCTTCACCCACAGAGGCGAACTGGTAGAACTTATTACCTTTACCAATAACGGTTGGGCCTTTCACAACAACGTGTGAGCTGAACCAACAATCGTCACCAATTTCTACATCGGCGCCAATATAGGTCCAAGGACCGATAGTGACATTGTTACCAATCTTGGCATCTGGGTGGATGTAAGCTAATTTATCAATCACTTAGAAATCTCTCTACGTGCACACATAATCTCGGCTGAACAAACAACCTCGCCATCCACTTTGGCAACACCAGTAAATACGCCAATCCCACGGCGCTCTTTAATCATTTTCACTTCAAAATGAAGCTGGTCGCCCGGCTCAACGACACGCTTAAAACGCGCGTTATCGATACCAGCAAAATAGTATAACGCGTCATTAGAAGGCTCTTCACTCATGGTTTTAAAAGCCAACAAGCCAGTTGCCTGCGCCATCGCTTCTAAAATCAATACACCTGGCATCACTGGTTGAACCGGGAAGTGCCCCTGGAAAAATGGCTCATTGATAGTGACATTCTTAATAGCATGTAGAGTCTCACCAGGAGTAAAGTCTAGCACTCTATCGATCAATAAAAATGGATATCGATGAGGTAAAAATTTTAGGATCTCTTTGATATCCATTGTATTCAATTGATTTGACACGAAATTTTCCTTTATCTGCTCTAAGCAGTAATTCATTTACTTTACGTTATTTTCAAGTGTCTTCACACGTTGGAATAGCGTATCTAACTGTCTAAAACGAACGGTATTCTTGCGCCAAAGCTTATTGTCCATCGCAACTGTTGCAGATGAATAAACCCCAGGCTCTCTAATCACGCTAGTGATGTTGGTACTACCGGTAATATGCACGCCATCAGTAATACTTAAGTGGCCTGAAATCGCACAGTTACCACCAATAATACAGTGTTTACCAATAGTGACACTGCCGGCGACAACTGTTGAGCCAGCTATAGCGCTATTAGCACCGATAATATCGTTATGGGCAATCTGCACTTGGTTATCGATAATGACACCATCGTGAATTTCGGTATGGTCGATAGCACCACGATCTACAGTAGTGTTTGCACCAATCTCAACACGGTCACCAATGCGAACGCCACCAGTTTGTGGGATCTTAATCCACTGCCCACGCTCATTAGCATAACCAAAGCCATCTGAACCTAAAACCGCACCAGAGTGAATGATACAGTCTTGGCCTAAATGCACATTATGGTAAACGGTAACATTAGCCCATAACAGGGTATTTGAACCAATTACGCTGTCTTGGCCAACGACACTACCCGCACCAATCTGAACATTGTTGCCTAGAATAACATTTTCACCAATGACAGCATTTGCACCAATAGCCACATCTTCGCCTAACATGGCAGAAGCCGCTATCTGTGCAGACGGGTGGATACTATCGGCAGCCTTTGGAGTGGTATCGAGAAGTTGTGCGATGCGAGCAAAACCAACATAAGGATCGTTAAGTACGATCGCGTTGCCAGAAAAGCCTTCTGCATCGGCAGGCGTCATCAAGATCGCCGACGCAGCTGTAGTTTGCAGCTGCGAGCGATATTTAGAATTTGCCAAGAAAGAGATTTGACCTGGACCTGCACCGTCCAAGGTGCCTACAGTCGAAACTTCAACTGAGTCATCACCTTGAACATCTGCATTTAAATGGTCAGCCAATACTCTTAAAGTATAGCTTTTCATCTATTTAATTGCCTTTACCTAAAGCTTCAACCACTTTGTTACTGATGTCAGCGCTTGGCTTAACATAGATAACGGCGCCACGTTGAAGCACCATGTCATATTGCTCTTTTTCAGCAATAGAGTTAATTGTCTTTTGAACTTGTAGAAGCAGTTTGTTCTGCTCTTCACCGTTACGGCGACGCATATCTTCATCTAAAGCCTTACCTTTCAATTGTAGCTCAGCTTTCATTGACTCCATCTTGCGCACCATTTCGGTCTTTTGAGACTCGCTCATTAGCGCAGCATCACGCTGCTGCTTTTCTAGCAGACCACGTAGCTCTTCCTGCATCTTTTGAACTTCTGCAACACGGTCACCGAACTCAGCTTTAAGTGTTTCGTTCACTTGCTCGCGCTGTGGTAACTGCTCGAATACTGCTTGCATATCAACTACTGCAATCTTCTCAGCGTGCGCCGCAAGTGGTGCACCCATAAGAACCATAACCATCACTGCGCGATTCAACATCTTATTCAAAACAAACTCCTTTATTCAGCAAAACTTGCCGATGTTTTTCAAATTGATTTTAGAAAGTTTTACCAATATTAAACGAGAAGATCTCTGTTTCATCATCCTCGTATTCCTTGATTGGCCATGCAAGGCTAAAGACCATAGGTCCCATCGGTGATAACCACTGCACGCTCATGCCCCATGAGGCACGAATACGGCTCGGATCGCTATAATCTTGCAGTTTATCAAACTCTTCAACTGGAAGATAACGATATGAATCGTAGTCAAACTCAGTGTCCCATACGTTACCCGCATCCACAAAGAAGCTAGTACGTACAGAATTTGTATAGGCCTCATCCAAGAATGGGGTTGGCACGATTAACTCTAAGCTTGCCGTTGCAATGGCATTACCACCAATTGAGCGACCAGAGCTAACCTGGATCTGGTTAGGATCGCCTGGCAAGCTACAACCTTCACCCGATGGATCAGGTGAGCATGGCTCACTACCACGATACAAGTAGAATGAACGTGGACCCACAGAGTTAGACTTAAAGCCACGCAGTGAGCTACTACCGCCTGAATAGTAGTTTTCCCAGAATGGTAGGATCTGGTCATTATCGTTAAACTGACCATAACCATTACCGTAGCCTAAACGGCCACGGGCCAGCATAACAAAACTGTGGCTGCGGTTAAGCGGGAAGTAAAAGTTGGTATCAAAATCCGCTTTAAAGTACTGCAGATCTGAACCTGGTACCGTCATCTTACCGTTTAAGCGTTGCGATGAACCATCCGATGGGAAAGTTCCACGGTTCAAGTTACTGCGCGACCAACCTAGGCTCAGCTCAAAGTTATCGAAAGCTAAGCCAGCATTTGGATCGTCGCTATCTCGATAGATATCGTAAAAACGAATCGCCTGCTCATAGGCTGAAATTTCAGAAATTTCGTTATGGCGATAGCCGATACCACCGTTAATACGGTTATATTCGTTAATCGGGAAGCCTGAGTTCAGCGAGATACCATAAGAACTGTTCTTATAGGCTTCCAAGTTTGCCTCGTCCGCATCAAACTCACTCCAATAGATACTACCACCAAGGCTCACGCCATCTTTAGTGAAGTAAGGATCGGTATAGTTAATATTGACGTTCTTCGAGTACTTGTTGGTATTTAAGTTAACACCCGCTTGGTTACCTGTACCGAGGAAGTTACTCTGCTGCACACCAAACTGTAAGCTAAGACCCGATTCAGTACCGTAACCCACACCGGCGTTAAATGATCCCGATGGTTGCTCTTTAACGTTAAATGCCACATCGACCAGATCATCGGTGCCAGGCACCTGTACCGTTTCAGTATCTACGGTTTCGAAGTAGCCAAGACGGTTAAGGTTAGATTTTGACAGCTCTACCTGCGCCGAGTTAAGCCATGCACCTTCCATCTGACGTAACTGACGACGCATTACCTCATCTTTAGTGACTGTATTACCACTAAAGCTAATATTGCGTACATAGACACGCTTACCTGGGTTGATGTTGATATTCAGATTAACTTCTTTAGTCTCATCATCGATTTCAGGATAGGTCTTAACTTCTGGATAAGCGTAACCGAATCGACCAAGGTACTTACCGTACATCTCTTCGGTAAAGGTCACATCTCCGCCGTTATACATATCACCAGACTTTAATGGCAAGATGGCTTCTAACACCTCTTCCTTACCCATTAAGTCGCCGGTTAAGTTAACGTCTTTAACTTTATACTGCTCACCTTCATCAACGTTGATGGTGATATAAAGCCCTTTACGATCAGGGGTCATCGCCACCTGAGTAGAGGTCACGTCAAAACGAATATAGCCACGGTTTTGATAGTAGGTTTTGATGGTTTCTAAGTCTGCTTGCAGCTTTTGCTTCTGATAGCGACGCTCACCAAATAGATCCCACCAAGCCACATAATCTTTAAGCTCTAGCATACCGATGAGCTCAGCATCGCTAAACTCGGTGTTACCCACGATATTAATCTGGCGAATTTCAGCGGCGAGGCCTTCGGTGAAGGTAAATTTAAGCTCAACTCGGTTACGAGGTAAGTTAATGATTTCAGCCTTTACCTTAGCGCCGTATTTACCAACACCGTAGTAAAAGTCCTGTAAGCCTTTTTCAATGCCAGAGAGCATGGTACGGTCTAATGACTCACCGACCTTTACGCCAGAGCCATCAAGACTTTCCTGCAACTGCTCATCTTTAATGTCTTTGTTACCTTCGAAGGTAACAGAGCTAATGGTTGGACGCTCGGTAACTTTAACCACGAGCACATTACCGTCTCGCAGCACTTCAATTTTTTCGAAGTTAGTTGATGCATACAAGCTCTTAATCGCTTGCTGCAATTTTAATTGATCAACAGTATCCCCTACCTTCACAGGTAAGTTAAGCAAAGCCGCACCGAGTGCCACTCGCTGTAAACCTTCAACTTGGATATCAGCTACTTCAAAAGGTTGGAATGTCTCTGCCCAACCGTTCCCTGAAAAAGACGCTCCGACTAATAACATCGAGGCAAAAAGTTTATTCAATCTCATAGAGCACTTCTAATTATTTGTCTGTCCTTGCTCAGAGTCGGGAAAAGTCATTGAAAAGCGCGACACTCATCAACATCAGCAGCAATGCTGCCCCAATTCTGAATCCAATTTCCTGTACCTTCTCCGGTACAGGCCTGCCTGTAATTACCTCAACGAAGTAATACAAAAGGTGTCCCCCATCTAACACTGGCAAAGGCAATAAGTTAATAATGCCTAAGTTCACGCTTATCAATGCAAGAAAACCTAAAAAATATACCAGCCCAACGTCAGCGCTATTTCCCGCACCTTGTGCGATAGAAATAGGGCCACTCAAGTTTTTAACTGAAACGTCACCGGTAAGTAACTTGCCAATCATCTTAATGCTGACAGAGACAAGTTGCCATGTTTTATCTACTGCAACCGGAAAAGACTCTAAAAATCCATACTCCAGTTGCACTTTCATATTCTCAGGCCAAGGCTCTGCGGTTGGTGCGACACCAATAACTCCCTCAATTTTACCTTCGGCATTCTCACGAGACTTTGGCGTGACCTTAACTGCTATCTGCTCGCCATCACGACGCACAGTAATAGTAACCGTCTTATTGGCTGAGCCCTGAATGATCTCCACAAAGCGTGGCCAATCTTTATAGGTTTCACCGTCAATGGCAACTAAGGTATCACCTACCTTAATACCCGCAAGACCCGCTGCGCCATCTTCACTGACTAACGCAAGTGTAGGTAAGATCGCAGGACGGTACATGCCAAGGCCAATTGCAGTAATCGGCAACTGTTTCTCAGGATCAAATTTCCAATCTTGGGTATTTAGCGAGTAGGTTTGCTCATCACCCGATGAGCCTTCTAGGCGAGACAGTGGCGCAAGCGTAATATCGACCTTGTTATCTCCGATGTGACCCGCTAAAGCAAGGTTAACTTCTTCCCAGTCTCTAACCTTTTGACTGCCGACAGCCATCACTTGCATCGGCTCTTTAACAACGATTTGCGCAGCTGGCGTACCAGCAAGAGTTGAATCAATAACAGGTTTTATAGCTGGAACACCAATAAGATACATGGCATAGAGTGCGACAATCGCAAATAAAAAGTTGGCAATAGGACCTGCGCTAACAATTGCAATCCGCTGCCAAACCGACTTGCGGTTGAAGGCTTGCTCTTTTAACTCTTCTGGGACCTCATCAACACGCTCATCGAGCATCTTAACGTAACCACCGAGTGGAATAGCGGCAACCACGTATTCGGTGCCGTCTTGCCCAACTTTACGCCAAATGGCTTTACCAAAGCCGATAGAGAATCGCTCGACCTTTACCCCACAGCGGCGAGCCACCCAAAAGTGTCCATATTCATGGGCAGCAATTAAAATCCCTAAAGCAACAATAAAGGAACCTAAGTTCCATAAAAAATCTATCATCCCTTTCCTCTGAACTAATTGAGCTTACTAATGGCTTCTAATGTATATCGACGGCTCTGCGTATCTAACGCCAAGATGTCATCAATATTGTTTAATGGATGCGTTGCCGTATTCATTAAGCTCTGTTCGTTTATTCTTGCAATATCGGTAAAGCGGATCTTACCGTCTAAAAATGCCTGTACTGAAATCTCGTTAGCAGCATTTAATACCGTAGTCGCTTCCTGCCCTTGCTTACAGGCTTCAATTGCCAATGCTAAACAGGGGAATCGATTAAAATCAGGTTCTAAGAAGCTTAACTGTCCGACTTTGAAAAAGTCCAAAGGTTCAACTCCGGAGCTAATTCTCTCTGGAAAAGACATACAATGAGCAATAGGTGTGCGCATATCGGGGTTACCTAGTTGCGCTAATACCGAGCCATCTCGATACTGTACCATAGAGTGAATCACACTTTGCGGGTGGATCACGACCTTTAATTGCTCGGAGCTTGCGTTAAATAACCAACGCGCCTCGATATACTCAAGGCCCTTATTCATCATAGTCGCAGAATCGACGGAGATCTTGCGCCCCATTGACCAGTTAGGGTGCTTACAAGCCTGATCAGGCGTCATACTCGATAGCGATGATAGCTCTGACGTTAAGAAAGGTCCGCCTGAGCCAGTAAGCAGAATATGAGATACCCCCGCTCCAGCTAAGTCGCAGCGACCAATCTCAAGTTGTGAGCGTTCTGACAAACACTGAAAAATAGCATTATGTTCACTATCAACCGGTAATACTTGTGCGCCAGATTCTTGCATCGCTTCGATAAACAACTTACCCGACATAACCAAAGATTCTTTATTGGCCAGTAAGACACGCTTACCCGCTTTAACAGCAGCAAGTGTCGAAGGTAAACCCGCGGCACCAACAATCGCCGCCATAACTGTGTCAACTTGGCTGCTGCTCACCAGAGACAAGAGTTCATCTTCACCGGTTGTAACTTGGATATTTAAATGACTTGGCAACTGCTGTTTAAGCTCAAAAGCCGCTTTGGCGTCCACCATATGGGCAATCTTAGGCTGATGCGTAGCGCAGATCTCTAGCATCTTGCTGACATTAGTATTTGCCACCAATGCAAATACCTTGTATTGCTGTGAATTACACGCCACCACACTCAAAGTGCTGGCTCCAATGGAGCCAGTTGCACCTAAAATCACCAGGTTTTGCATTTAGTTACATCCAAAAGGCTATATAGATTAATGTGAATACTGGTAGAGCCGCTGTTAGGCTATCGATTCTGTCTAATACGCCGCCGTGTCCCGGTAGGATAGTGCCAGAATCCTTAATTTTTGCGACGCGCTTAAACATACTCTCAGATAGATCGCCGACCGCTGAGGCTAAGGCGATAAACAGTGTCACGCCGATGACTAATCCCAGCTCTTGTTCAGGTGAGAAATACATCACGCCAGCAACGACTATCATGGTGGTTAATAAGCCCCCCAGAAGACCTTCAATCGTTTTTGCAGGGCTAACATTTGGCATTAACTTACGCTTACCAAATCGTTTACCGACAAAGTAAGCGCCTGAATCTGTCGCCCAAACAACGAGCATAACTAACAGGACTAGGAGCCCACCGTAATAGGGTGAAGCTTGGGTACTCAATGCCTTAAGCGAAATGAGCGAAACGAAACATGGGATCAGCGTCAATTGGCCAAACATAGATTTGAGCATATGACTCTTCTCCCAAAAGCGCGCACTTTTAGGGAAAGATAACACCATGATAAAGGAGATAAACCACCAGAAACCACCGATAAGTATGACGCCTAAAAATATCGGATGCATCATGCCACGTAGCCAAATTTCATCGGTTGGCACCAAGATATTCAGTGCAGCTAATAAAACACCAATGGTCACAGTAAAGCTCCATTGGGTCATTTCACAACGGCTATCGATAATTCGCCCCCACTCCTTAGCGGCGATCAAAAATACTCCCACTAGTGCCCAAGAAAAATACTCAGTCGGTAAACCGAAAATGGCACCAAAAACTAAGGGGATTAACCATATTGCTGTTATTATTCGTTGTTTTAGCAAAAAACTTCCCTCATTAATTATTACAAAGAGCGGATGGTATCGATTTGAGTTCCTGTCAAACCGAATCGACGCTGGCGATTAGCAAAAATAGCAATCGCATCTTTAAACGCATCCTCATCAAAATCCGGCCACAAGGTGTCAGTAAAGACTAACTCTGCGTAAGCGGCTTGCCACAGGACAAAGTTACTTATACGGTAATCACCACCAGTGCGGATCATTAAATCAACTTCGGCTTGATTTTGCATGCACAAATGCTCACTTAGGGCCTCTTCGGTGAACTGAGTGCTGCTCATTTCACCAGATTCAACCTTAGCAGCCAATTTTTGTGCCGCCTGCAAAATGTCCCAGCGTCCACCATAGTTCGCCGCCACATTAAGCACTAAATCTTTATTGTCAGCAGTTTTCTCTTCTGCCGCTGCAATTTGCTTTTGCAAACGCGGAGAAAATCGACTGATATCACCGATAATATTGAGGCGAACCCCATTGTTGTGCAGCAACTTCAGTTCACGTTGCAACACGGTAAAAAATAGTTCCATTAACAAGCTGACTTCTTTGTCAGGTCTGCGCCAGTTCTCACTTGAAAACGCAAACAATGTTAATGACTCGACCCCTAAACTACGGGCCGTACTGACAGCTCGTCTAACTGCCTTGACACCAGCTTTATGGCCGACAACTCGAGGCTTTCCCTGAGCCTGTGCCCAGCGCCCATTGCCATCCATGATGATAGCAACATGCTTGGGGATCGACTGCTTTACCAAGGCGGATATTTCGCTCGGTAAGGTCTCTGTCACTTCAGTGCCAGACTGGGAATCGATTGACATCTATTACAACCCTTAAAAATAGACAAACGCCGTGTAGTATACCTCTACACGGCGTCTGAACTCTAGGGCATGTTGGCCATTCAAGTTTAATTTTTGCTCAAGCTCAGCGCTTTTGTTACAAGGCGTGAGCTATGAAGCCAAATGAATGAGACGAAAAGTTCGTTATCTCTCACTAAAAAAGCGAGCTTCACTCAAGTGGCTAGGTTAAAAATCAAACCAAACAGTTAACATTCCCCTACTGAGGAGTGATATTTAGAACTCCATCAGTTCCTTTTCTTTTGCAGCCAAAACTTCATCAATCAGCTTGATGTGTGCATCAGTTAACTTCTGTACATCGTCTTCACTACGACGAACATCATCCTCTGTGCACTCTTTCTCTTTCTCTAACTCTTTAACGTTAGAGTTAGCGTCACGGCGTACATTTCGAACTGCAATACGACCGTTCTCGGCTTCAGCGCGAACAACCTTAATCAGGTCTTTACGACGTTCTTCCGTCAATGCAGGTAATGGAATGCGAATTGTCGCACCCGCTGACATTGGGTTTAGACCCAAGTCTGAACTCATGATTGCTTTTTCAACAGCAGCGATCATAGTACGGTCGAAAACAGATACCGTTAACGTACGTGCGTCACCAACAGAAACACTCGCCACTTGCTTAAGTGGTGTAAGTGAACCGTAATATGGTACTTGAATGGTATCAAGAAGACTTGGGTGTGCACGGCCAGTACGAACTTTAGCCATTTGAGTTTTAGTCGACTCTACACACTTGGCCATGCGTGCTTGTGCATCGCTTTTGATTTCGTTTATCACTTTATATGTCCTTTTAAGTCACTAGGTGCTGCGGCTCTTCCGGTTCGTTTCAATGAGCTTTTAGCAGCGAGCTGAACACTTCACTCAATTCGTTAAGCATAGTCGTTCGTCACGCTGCGACACACATTAAACTTAAACCTAAGTTCTGCTCGAAAGAGCAGCGGCTCTCGTTTGATTAACCAGCTTTAATCAGTGTGCCTTCTTGCTCGCCCATGATAACGCGACGCAATGCGCCTGGCTTGTTCATGTTAAATACGAGCAATGGCATATTGTGGTCTCTGGCCATAGAAAATGCAGCCAAATCCATTACTTTCAATTCTTTTTCGAGTACTTCATTGTACCCCATAACATCATACTTGACGGCGTCAGGGTTTTTTACTGGATCGTCTGAATATACACCATCAACTTTTGTGCCTTTAATCACAACTTCTGCTTCGATCTCAATACCACGTAAACAGGCAGCAGAGTCTGTCGTACAGAATGGGTTACCGGTACCCGCAGCAAAAATAACAACACGGCCAGATTTTAGCAAACTAATTGCTTCAGCCCAGTTGTAATCGTCACACACGCCTTTTAGCGGAATCGCAGACATCAAACGTGCATTAACATATGCACGGTGCAGAGAGTCGCGCATCGCTAAGCCGTTCATCACTGTTGCTAACATGCCCATGTGGTCACCAACAACGCGGTTCATTCCCGCGTTCGCTAGACCTTCACCACGGAACAAGTTACCACCGCCAATGACAACACCCACCTGAATACCTAGCTCAACAAGCTCTTTGATCTCCTGCCCCATACGATCAAGCACTTTAGGATCGATGCCGAAGCCTTCTTCACCCATTAGGGCTTCACCACTTAATTTTAAAAGAACACGACGAAATGCAGGTTTAGGATTGGTACTCATATTTATTAGTCCTGATTATGGCGATAGAGGGGTACTATACTTAAACAGATTTAACGGGCTAGCTAGCTGACTCTCATAAAATCTGTTTGAGTATATACGATAAGACCGCAGCGATTGCTACGGTCTTATGTTTAACTACTTAAAGGAAATTAACCTTTGTTAGTAGCAGCGATTTGTGCAGCTACTTCAGCAGCAAAATCTTCTTCTTTTCTTTCGATACCTTCACCAACTTCTAAACGGATGAAGTTAGCTACTGTAGCGCCTTTCTCTTTAAGAATTTCGCCAACAGTTTTCTTTGGTTCCATGATGAACGCTTGACCAGTAAGAGAGATCTCACCAGTGAACTTCTTCATACGACCAGAAACCATCTTCTCAGCGATTTCTTGAGGCTTGCCTTCGTTCATAGCGATTTCGATTTGAACTGCTTTTTCTTTCTCAACAAGTTCAGCTGGAACGTCTTCTGGGTTAACGAACTCAGGCTTAGAAGCAGCAACGTGCATAGCAACGTGCTTTAGAGTTTCTTCGTCAGCTTCACCAGTTACAACAACACCGATACGGTCGCCGTGACGGTATTCAGCTAGGTTTGCACCGTCGATGTACTCAACGCGACGAACGTTGATGTTTTCACCGATTTTAGCAACTAGAGCAACACGAGTTTCTTCGAACTGTGCTTTCAAGTCATCGATAGAAACTTTTGATGCTGCAGCAACATCTAGTACTTCGTTAGCAAATGCTAGGAAGTTAGAATCTTTTGCAACGAAGTCTGTTTGACAGTTAACTTCAACAAGAGCAGCGTAACCTTCGCCTTTCTTGATTAGGATTGTGCCTTCAGCAGCGATGTTACCTGCTTTTTTAGCAGCCTTAGCAGCACCGCTCTTACGCATGTTATCAATCGCTAGTTCGATGTCACCGTTAGTTTCAGTCAGTGCTTTTTTACAGTCCATCATGCCAGCGCCAGTGCGGTCACGAAGTTCTTTAACTTGGGCAGCAGTAATTGCCATTGCTAAATCCTCTACAGATAATTCTTCAAATTCAATAGATAGTAAAACAGGGGCTAGTCACTTTTAATGAGAGCGCCCCTGTTTACCAATCATGCATCTTGGTTAATAAGGGAGATGAAAATCATCTAACCTTATTATTCAGCTTCTACGAAACCGTCTTGTTCAGCTTGAACAGCTAGGTCTTGACCACGGCCAGCTTTAGCGGCAGCAGCAACAGACTCAGTGTATAAACGGATTGAACGCATAGCATCATCATTACCAGGAATGATGTAGTTGATACCGTCTGGAGAAGAGTTTGTATCAACAACAGCAACAACAGGAATACCTAGGTTGTTAGCTTCTTTAATAGCGATATGTTCGTGGTCAGCACCGATTACGAAAATCACGTCTGGTAGACCAGCCATGTTCTTGATACCACCAAGAGACTTCTCTAGCTTCTCAAGTTCACGAGTACGCATTAGCGCTTCTTTCTTAGTCAGCTTGTCGAAAGTACCGTCTACAGACTGGCTTTCAAGGTCTTTTAGACGCTTGATTGATTGACGAACTGTTTTCCAGTTAGTCAACATACCACCTAACCAACGGTGATCAACATAGTACTGGTCACAAGAAACAGCAGCTTCTTTGATAGCTTCGCTTGCAGCACGCTTAGTACCAACAAAAAGAACCTTACCTTTCTTAGATGCAACGTTGCTGATGAAAGCAAGTGCTTCGTTGAACATTGGTACAGTGTGCTCTAGGTTGATGATGTGTACACCGTTACGAGCGCCGAAGATGAATGGCTTCATCTTTGGGTTCCAGTAACGAGTCTGGTGACCGAAGTGAACACCGGCTTGTAGCATGTCGCGCATTGAAACTGTAGTCATTTTATTTACCTTAAATAAATTAGGGGTTAGACCTCCACATATCCCATATCTTCGACCCGATAAGGGCACCCCGAAGAACGTGTCGATATGTGTGTGATTTAGTATTTATCAATAGCCATGTATAATGGCCGCCATCTTAACTCCTGCAAGCCACCCAAAGGTGGAAACTGCAAGAGTCAAACATAACGGCGCGCTTTATACCATAATTTGAAAAAAAGCACAAATATTTACGTCGTTTTTTGGGCAAAGTAGTCATATTAAAAGACGACAAATTTAGACATCGAAAGACATTTATAGAGACATTAGAATGAGTATAGTAATTAAGACTGCAGAAGAAATTGAAAAGATGCGTGCCGCGGGTAAATTGGCCGCTCAAGTGCTCGAAATGATCGCTCCACATGTTAAGGCTGGTGTTACCACCAACGAGCTTAACGACATCTGTGCCAAATATACCGAGGAACAGGGAGCCATTTCTGCTCCACTCGATTATCACGGCTTTCCAAAATCTATCTGTACGTCCATTAATGAAGTGATCTGCCACGGTATCCCAAGCGACCGTGCACTCGTTGACGGTGACATCGTCAATATTGACATAACAGTGATCAAAGATGGCTATCACGGTGACACCTCAAAGATGTTCCTTATTGGCGATGTTAGCCCTAAGAACGTACGCCTGTGCCGTATTGCTCAAGAAGCGCTTTATGCCAGTATCAAGAAAGTGAAACCTGGCATGAAACTCGGTGAAATTGGCACCTTGATTGAAAAATTCATCAAGTCTAAGAAAACAGGACTTGAAAAATACAGCATCGTTACAGATTACTGTGGCCATGGTATTGGTGCGGGCTTCCATGAAGAGCCACAGGTAATGCATTACAAAAATAATGACAAAACGGTATTGCGTGCAGGTATGTGCTTCACTATCGAACCAATGATCAACGCAGGCCGTCATACCAGCGTGTTAGATAAAAAAGACAACTGGACAGTTACCACCTCTGATGGCAAAAATTCCGCTCAGTGGGAACACACGCTTCTTGTCACTAACACAGGTGTTGAAGTACTCACACTAAGAGAAGAAGAGAAAGAACTATCGAGAGTGATTAATCACTAATCGATTTTTCGCATCCCCTCCGAAAAGGCGTGTGTTAACACGCCTTTTGTTATTTACCCCGTCTAACATCTCACTCCACCATTTTTCGCACCAAAATAAAGCAAGTTTAACGATATATCGTCAGTCGATGATAAAGCCCTTTAAATTAGCGATTTTTGCATAGATAATCATTGCATAACGGATCCGTTCTCGAAGAAGAGATTTGATGAATAGTGCTCAAACTGCCAAAAATGCGTTAATCGACTTAAACCAAACGATTCTGGATAGCTTTAACGCAAAGTCAGATATTCGTTCAATCGTCAGCACTCGCTGTCAACACGTCGATAGGCTACTTCAGCAGCAATGGAGCGCCCATAAACTGGAACAATTCCCTATCGCATTAATCGCCGTTGGTGGCTATGGACGAGGAGAATTACATCCACAGTCTGATGTCGATCTACTGTTCCTCACCGAAGGCGATTTATCCCAAGATGCCGAGCAAGCATTAAGCGCTTTTATCGCTTTTATCTGGGACGCAGGGCTAGAGGTTGGTCATAGTGTCCGCAGTATTGAGCAAACTCTTGAGCAAGGGCGCACCGATATTACTGTCGCAACTAATCTACTCGAATCACGTCTCTTATGTGGTCCACAGGCCCTATTTACCCTACTTTATCGCAATATTCGTCAAGATGATTTTTGGCCTAGCAGTGAGTTTTATGTGGCCAAACGCGATGAGCAAGCGGCCCGTCATAGCCGCGCCAACGCCTTTGATTTAGAGCCGAACCTTAAAAGCTGTCCGGGCGGTCTTAGGGATATTCAGACTGTCGCTTGGGTAGCCATGCGCCACTTTAATGCCGAAAAGCTTGAAGAACTGGTCTACCACGGCTTTTTAGACTCTGTAGAGCTTGATGAACTATTAGAGGCACAAGACTTTTTATGGCGGCTGCGCTGTTCACTGCACTTAGTCTCAGGCCGCGATGAAAACCGACTATTGTTTGATCTACAACCTCAAGTCGCCAAGCTGATGGGCTATGAAGATGGTACACAATTAGCCGTTGAGCAGATGATGAAGAACTATTACCGCACGGTTAGGCGAGTAATGGAGCTTAATCAGATGCTGCTTCAGCTATTCAAACGCGCCACTTTAGGCCATATAAAAGCACTGGAAGTCGTGCCTATTGATGATAATTTCCAGCGACGTGGTAAATTCATTGAGAGCCTAAGCAGCGAACTATTTGATAACCCAGAAAATATTTTAAACCTGTTTTTGTGGGTCGCTAAAAACTCAAATATTCAAGCTATCTATGCGGTGACGTTACGCAGTTTACGCCGCGCTCGACGTGCCCAACCTCAGGCACTGATGTATCATGAGTCCTGCCGTAAACTGTTTATGAAAATATTGCGTCACCCACGTGGTATCGCTGCGCTTTCACTGATGCACAAACATGGCGTGCTATCGGCATACCTCCCCGCATGGCGCGCCATTGAAGGCCAGATGCAGTTCGACCTCTTCCACGCTTATACCGTGGATGAGCACACCCATAGATTGCTGCTTAACATCGAGAGTTTCGCTCAGCCGGAGCAAAAAGAGGAGTTTCCTTTAGGCTCAGTGCTGATTAACCAGCTGCCAAAGAAAGGTTTATTGGTATTAGCAGCAATATTCCATGATATCGCCAAGGGCCGCGGTGGCGACCACAGTAAACTTGGCGCTACCGACGCACTAGAGTTTTGCAAGTTACACGGCATGAACGATCATGATGGTCGTTTGGTCAGTTGGCTAGTTGAAAACCATTTAGTGATGTCGGTAACAGCCCAACGCCGCGATATCTCAGACCCCGATGTGGTTGCCGACTTTGCCGAGCATGTGCGTGATGCGGTGCACTTAAGTTATCTCTACTGCCTTACCGTTGCCGATATCTGTGCCACCAATGAGAGAACCTGGAATAACTGGAAAGGGTCGCTGCTACGAGATCTCTATTTCTCCACTCAGCGGGTGCTCGCCCGTGGTAAAGAAAAACCCATCGATATCCGAGCTCGAGTGCGCGAACATCAAGCCAAAGCTAAAAAAGAGTTACTACGTCGCGGCATAAAAGAGAAAGACTTAGATGCACTATGGCAACGTTTTAAAGCCGATTACTTTCTTCGTAATCAGCCTAACCAAATCGCTTGGCATGCTGAAGCTATTATCAAACACAAACAAGATGAGACCTTGGTGGTGATCTCAAAACACATGACAAGAGGTGGTACAGAGCTATTTGTCTACGGCAAAGACAAGCCTAAATTATTTGCCACTGTAATGGCCATATTAGACAATAAGAATATTACCGTTCATGACGCAAGCATCATGACGTCCAAAGATAACTATGCGCTGGACTCTTTCGTGATTTTGGAACAAGATGGCGAGCCGGTGTCGCAGCTTTCCCGTATTCAAGGGATCAAAAAGACGTTAATAAAAGCGTTAAGTAATGAAACGCCTAAGTTGCCGAAGTTTAGAAATCTTTCAAGAAAGATGAAACCTTTTAAAGTTGCAACCCAAGTCAGTTTCCCTGCGACCCGAAGCCATGGTAAAAGTATGATGGAGCTCATCGCACTTGACTCACCTGGATTGCTCGCAAGAGTTGGCGAAATTTTATATCGCTGCGAAATAACCCTGCTTGCAGCAAAGATCACCACTATCGGTGAGCGAGCAGAAGATTTCTTTTTGTTGCAAACCGCCGACGGGCAGCAACTCGATGACACGCAACAAGCAAAATTGCGTGAAGCACTCACAAGTGCTTTATAGATTTTTTTAAACAAAATATTGGGAGAAGTTAATGGAGGCTTTACGCCAACGTATTGAGGCGGCTTTCGAAGCACGCGCAGAGATCACACCAACAACCGTTGAGCCTAGTGTTCGTGCCGATGTTGAAAAAGCGATTGCCATGCTAGACACTGGCGAAGCCAGAGTCGCTGAGAAAATTGACGGCCAATGGCATGTTCATCAGTGGTTAAAAAAAGCCGTACTACTTTCATTCCGTATTTTCGATAACCAAGTTATCGATGGCGCAGAAACCAAATACTTCGACAAAGTACCAATGAAGTTTGCTGATTATGACGAAGAGCGTTTCCGTAAAGAAGCGATCCGTGTAGTACCACCTGCAGCGGTTCGTAAGGGCTCGTTCATCGCCAAGAACACTGTACTCATGCCATCTTACGTTAACCTAGGTGCCTATGTGGACGAAGGGACTATGGTAGACACTTGGGCGACAGTTGGCTCATGTGCTCAAATCGGTAAGAACGTTCACCTATCTGGCGGCGTCGGTATTGGCGGCGTTTTAGAACCTCTACAAGCAGGCCCTACCATTATTGAAGATAACTGCTTCATCGGCGCACGCTCTGAGGTAGTAGAAGGCGTTATCGTTGAAGAAGGTAGTGTGATCTCTATGGGCGTGTATATCGGCCAAAGCACACGCATTTATGACCGTGAGACCGGCGAAATCCATTACGGACGCGTACCTGCAGGCTCTGTAGTCGTTGCGGGCAACTTGCCGTCTAAATGTGGTACCTACAGCTTATACGCCGCCATCATCGTGAAGAAAGTCGATGAGAAAACTCGCGGTAAAGTTGGGATCAACGAGTTACTCCGTATTGTCGACTAAGCATTAAGTAGTAACCGTTCAATCAACGAAAAAATCCCGCTTCTAGCGGGATTTTTCTTATCTTTTCACAATTGACACACTTTGAAATCTGTAGACATACTCTGTGCGCTCCTCAACATCTTGATACAACTCTTCCACTGTTATTTAGGTGAATAAAAATCAATAAGCTTTACTCAAGTTTGAACCCCATGCGGAAGGAGCAAGACATGATTAAAACGTACGTTTTAGCAGGTGCCGCGCTAGCGATGTCCTTTGGCGCTTCAGCGGCGATGTCACCTCAATTAGAGAACACGCTAATCGCCGTTTGCAAAGCTGGCGCTAGCAACAATATTTTTCAATTTAACAGGACAATGAAAGACAACCGTATTAATAAGAGACGAGTTTTTCCGCGCTTAGTCTGTAATGGTGAGAGTTTCTATGACTTCACGGTAAACGCAGGCGCAGATAAAACGGCCAAGAGAATTGCCCCATATACTCGTGGGCAAGGTACTGTAACGATTAAAGATATCGCCATGACAAAGTCTGATGCCGAGCTTTATGTGGTCAACTATGAATAAGCTTTCGATATTAGCAGGAACAATAAAAGAGGCTTTCGCCTCTTTTATTTGGTCTAATGATGGTTTTAGGTTTAAGTGTTAAATGTTCAGCCTTAAGCGGCAAGCTCAGTATCAATAAGTGTATTCCAACGAGGTAACCAAGCTAATGCCTCGACTTCTGGCTCCATTGTTTCACCCGCGTCAATTTTTAAAAACTCTCCAATTTGTTTCGCACCCAGCTCCTCAAATAGACTCAAAAACTGTTCACCCGCGCCGCAGTATGTCTCATAACTTGAGTCCCCCAGCGCAATCAAGCCAAATTTAAGTTCTGGCAAGTAAGGAGCCTTTGACTTCATCTCATTAAACCAAGGTTGAATATCGTCGGGAAGATCGCCTTGGCCTGTTGTCGAGCAGATAATCAAGAGTAATTCGTTCTCAGGTGGGACAAAACCAACAAGCTGCTCTGGTTGGTACAGCTGAGTCTCTCGGCCTAATTCGAGCAAGGCCTGATCAAGCGTCTCAGCAACGTACTGAGCACCACCGTAAACTGTTCCAAAAACTAGATTCACTTTTTTCATGTTTTACTTCGCCTAAAAGCTATTTAGTTATATCCTTAACATACTTTACAGATAGACGTTGCGGCAAGCTCTGTTGCAACAATGAAGTAAGACTAACAAGGATCTCCCACTATGAGGCACTCTTGCAGAAAAAAGCACCGTAAGCATCTTCAACGCAGTGCCCACATTCGCAGGATGTGCTATTTCCACACTGTACAATGCTTCAAATTAAGTATGACCCCTCTCCTTCAGTTCAACCTCACTAAAGAAAAAAATGAAACTAAATCTGGGTGTTAAACTGCTCGCTTTTCGTTAGACACTCAAGCGCTGCGCTAGAGTCTGTTCGCGGCGGCAATAGCAGTCATCAAGCGATGATAAACGACTCAGTGTCTTCAGATAGCACTCCCTCATCCCAACCTAAGCCCTCAAACACGCTAAACCATTCGGCCTCAAGTTCGGTCTCAACACTGATACGTTCACCGGTTCGTGGGTGATTAAAACTGAGTTTTTTTGCAATCAACCATAGTCGATTAATCCCAAAATGTGCACGGAAAAATTTATTTTGTTTACCGTCACCATGGGTAGTATCTCCAAGGATCGGGTGACGTAAATGCGCCATATGACGCCTTAATTGGTGTTTACGTCCAGTATGTGGAGAAAGCTGCACCAAAGCGTAACGACTGGTTGCATAACGACCCGAAGAATAGGGGATCTCACTATTTAGCAGAGGCTTATAGCTGGTAACAGCATCTTGGGCTGCTTTATTCGGATCCACATCCTTATCCCCTAACTCATCAAGTTCCTCTTTTAGCGCGTAATCGAGTGTACCAGCCTCATTCATGTTGCCACGAACAATAGCCAAATACTCCTTATCAACGGTATGGGCAGCAAACTGCTCGCACAAGACATTAGCCATTTCACTGCTTTTTGCGAACAGTAAGATCCCAGATGTGGGCCTGTCTAAACGGTGCACCGGAAAGACATGACAGCCAACCTTATCACGGGTCAACTGCATAGCAAAAAAACGCTCTCGCCTTGCCAAATAGCTGCGGTGGACTAAAAGACCTGCTGGCTTATGGATCACAACCACATCATCATCTTCAAATAATACTTCAATATGCGGCGCAATCTCTTGTTCGGCCTCTTGCCCATCAAGCAAGTCATTATCTGTCATTACTGTCTCGTCACTCATCTTTACTCTCTCTCACCCGCATTAATCGGGCTGACTCAATAGCGCATCTAAATCCATTAGAATACGAATTAAATGCTGATGCTTAGCGTCTTCTCCCCAAACATGCTGCGCCATGGGAGCGACGGCTATCTTGCTAGGTAGCGGCAGTTGCTCATCGAGCAGATAATGCAACTTGGGTAAAAAAATAAATTGTAGCCACTGCTCGAATGGCATCAAATCACATGCAAAAGGCGCTGTACTCGCCAATGCTTCAGCACTCGGTGGCTGCAGACTCAATAATCCTTGCTGTGCCAACTCTGCCTCTAAAGCAACCAGCATTTCTCTTGTTTTAATTTCAATCAAGGATCACACTCCGGCTGTTCTACCCCATAGGAAATTTGGCCCGCGATGATACCATCTAGCGAGACTTATCCCTATAATATGCGCTAATTAACCTACACTCGATAACGATATGACAGAAATAACGACCCTCAGCCAATTTTTAAAAACAGCTAACACTCAATTCCAAGTTTATGACATGGGCCGTCGAGTACAACATATCGATATGATGGCATTTCATCAGATTGAAGAACTTAACTCACCTTACCCTGCGCCCATTCAAGGTCATGCCCAGTTTGCTATTGTTTTTTGGGATGCGAGCCAACAGCACTATATTTGGTTTATCAAGTTACCTCTCGATGAACGTGGGCTCCTATCTCCTGCCCCGAGAATGCAATTTATCAAGATGATCATTGAAGCCCTAGGTCGAGATCCGACTCAGCCATTAACAGAGCAACAGCAAGATCAGTTAGCCAACCACCCATTTAACTTTAAGCCCACTCAAGAGAAGTTAGCAGTATTTAACGCATTAGTGCGTAAGCAGCTCGGTGGCAAAGCCTCGCCTCAATATGAATTTGCTTACCAATACCTATCGGGGCAACATCCAGCAGAAAACTGGCAAAGTATCGGCTTGCAGGGTATTGCCGATGTTTGCGTTAGAGCCAGTGAGCTCGACCATCAGACTCACCTGACAAATGGCTTTGATAATTGGGCTTTAGAGGTACAGATCGCCGTATGTCAGTGCTTAGAGCACTTGAGCATTGATAACGCACTCGCGAAAAAGATACTCGCGAAACTCGAAACCGCGGAAGATAAAGATAAAGGCTATTTTTTACGCGCCCTTGCATCTCACCCAAAACTGGGCCAACAAGCCATTTCTCAACTCAATGACCTTGGCGCTTTATCTGCCGATATGCTCATTACCATTGCCGCAAGAAACTGGTCGGCATTAAAAGATGAGCAAACTCTCACTATCTACTTGGAAGCCTTAGCAAAGCAGCAACAACACTTCTTTAACCAGATTTTTGCTGATATTGTGGCTATTCCATTAATACGCACTCAGCTTCTCGCTCAACTTCGTAATCCAAATCGTAGTACTGAGCTTGCAACAGCAATTGGCGGTTTGTTTAAGGTAACTAAAGAATGATGACAGATTTTTTAATTATTGCCGCAGTGGTTATGGTCGCTGCATTTTTTTGGCAATTAAGGCAAATGGCTGAAATAAGCAGAGTTTTTACTAATAAAGAGTGCCAAAAACAAAAAGTTCAGCTGCTAGCTATAGCCCAAGAGTCAGCTAAACCTAGCCTAGGTGGCAGCAGTGGATTGACCTGGAAAGTAAAATACCTGTTTGAATTTAGCACAGATGGTATCAATCAGTATCGTGGCAGCTTATGGATGCACGGAAAGAAAATACAAAAAATACAATGGCCGATCTTCCCCGAGCCAGAATGGCATGAAGCACCAGAAGCTAAGGGCTCGCTAGGAGGCGGCTGTGGTGGGCGCTCTCGCGGCGGATGCAACTCAGGACGCTGTAAATAATATAGCGCTAGTAAAAACTTACAGCCGTATAAAGAAGTAAAGGCACGGCCCCTGAGGGGACGTGCCTTTTCTATAGTTGTGTAAGCTCATCCTGCTATGCGAGTGCTCCCTGCACCGTCCATGCGTAACTTTGCTCCTGCATCTTCCATGAACCTTTATATCCCTGTACCTAAAGGTACATCTCCATATTGCCTTGGTTATCCATTTACCAAGCTTGCTCTTTCCTGAGCGTGTCCGATGTCATCCTTGAGAATCCATTCAACTGCTTTCCTTAGCATTCTACCTTCCTAGATAGTAAACCTTCCATCCTAGAGTGTTTATCCGCTCCTTGGTAGTATCCTTAAGGTATCAATCCATCAACACCAGATTATCCTAACCTTCCCTGCAACATACTTCCTTGTACAGCTAAATAATAATTCAAAAGCTAACTTAAACATCAGCTTAAACATTTACTTAACATACCCCTTAACAAGAAAGAGCATACCACTGCAGCGTAAATATTTGTATTTAAAGGAAAAGATTTATTTCAGCAACAAAATTTAGGACTGATTTCTCACACATTTGTAAGAGATCTCGCACATCAACTAAGCCAATAATCTTAACTATGAGCTTAAACGAAGAAAGGGCGCACCATTCGGCGCGCCCTAGCACAACTTCACTTAAGCTTTCCCGCTATATATATGCGTTCCCTGCGTCATCCTTGGTTAACCAGCATCCTGCATCTTCCTTGAAAATCCCTTTTTATCCCTGTACTAAACGTACTAACTCCCTTCATTAGCTAATCCTAAGCTAAATTCCTCTTCCTGAGGTTGTCCTTTTATTGCATCCTGCAAAACCATCATATTCGGCTAAAACTCGCTATCTCTGCAGGTTTTAACTAAAAATTGCTCTCTAACAAAAGAGGTCAACGCCATCCTAGCCTCAATCTCTTTATACTTATAAGCTTACAACGACAGCCAACTTTTTATCTGCACCTAAGCTTGCAACACAAAAGCGCAACCAGAGATTAACAAGCCTTTTCATGAGTAACCCATTGTAATTAAACAACTTAGCTTTAACTTGTAAACAATGTCCGTATCTATCTCAATTCATTTCCCACAACAAGGTGAGATATCTCGCACAAAGAAGTTATCTCAAAATGAATTTATAAGTGTTTTCTTCGAGTTAAGGCTTGATACAACATGAACCAATCAGCCATAAAACTGTACAGAGGATACTTAAACGTTGCAGGGCGATTTTTTTCAAAAACAAAATGGCCAACCCAAGCAAAACCATAACCGATAATTGGCAAGGCCAATAACATCCCCCATCGGGCCGTCAGCAAGCTAGAGAAAAGTACGAGCAACACCAAAACACTCCCGATGTAATGTAAGACTCGGCATGTCTTGTTTTGATGTTGTGATAAGTAAAATGGATAAAACTCAGCAAAAGAGGAATAGTATTTACTCATTGACTAAGCCTCTATAGAACAAGAGTTCTCCGCTAACCTTACCGATGCTAAGCTTCTCAATCTTCTCGAAGCCGTGATGAGTAAATAGCGTAATATGAGCCGGATGATTGGCGAAAACCCCTACACCATCGAGATGTGGTTGTTCATCACACCAACTCAGCACGGCGTTAACCAGTCGTCCGCCATACCCCTTGCCCTGTTCATTGTTAGCGATAGCGATAAATTGCAAAATACCGCACTGATTACTGGGTAAATTGTCGATGATCTGATTTTCTTTATTAATAATTGCTTGAGTTGACTGCCAACCAGTGCTGAGCAACATTTTTAAGCGCCAATGCCAGTATCTCGCCTCCCCTAATGGCACTTGTTGGGTCACTATACAAGCGACCCCCACTAGGCGCTCCCCAACAAACATACCGATTAGCGCTTGCTCCTGTTGCCACAGTTCATTCAACTCCTCACGGATTGCCCCCCGCAATTTTTGCTCATATTGCGCTTGGTCACCGGTAAAAAGCGTTTCTAAAAAGAATGGGTCATCATGATAAGCGTTATATAGAATAGAAGCGGCAATTCTTAGGTCTTCTGCTGTTAGATAAACAGCGCGGCACTCTTCCATAGCTTGATTCTCCATTTCACATTCCTTGATCTAGCTCACACTCTATCAATGTAACAAGCTTATAAAAAAGTGCAATTAATAATCAATTTAAAGCCTTAATACCAATGCTTAATCAGCCATATTGGTATTAGAAATAATGCAGACAGCAGAAATATATAAGCCATAATTAAAGGATAGAATCGCAGAAACGTTAGGTATGAAAGTGGACACAACAACAAATGATTTGGCTCATCTGTTTTTACAGCTAGGGCTAGAAAGCGAACAAAGCGCTATTGAAACCTTTATAAGAGAGCATTCCTTACCGAGTGAAATGCTGCTACATGAGGCTCCGTTTTGGAATACAGCACAAAAGCATTTTCTCGTAGAATCATTAGCGCAAGATGCCCAGTGGTCAGAAGTAATCGACTATCTGGACACCCTATTAAGAAAGCCTTAAAGATTGATTAAATCTTACTATAGGCCATTTGGCCCCAACCAACGACCGCATTGTTACGGATCACCACTGGCGTACATTCGTCTTTAGTGGTTTTACCGTCCCCATGGGTACGCTGGGTGCGATAGAATAATACATAAACTTCTTTATCTTGTTGGATATAAGCTTCGTTGAAGTCGGCAGTTCCCATTAAGGTGGTCACTTGATCTTTAGACATGCCTAAGGATATTTTCGCTAAGTTATTACGGTTCTTCTCTTGGGTCTTTTCCCATGCGGCATTACTGTCCCAACCAGATTCCCCATCTCCAACATTGACCACGCAGCCCGTTAGCCCTAAGCTTGCAATCCCAAAAAACGCTAAACCTAATAATTTTGTTTTCACTTTAACTTCCTGTATTAACATTGCTTTTAGTTTTAATTAAAAAGCAATTAACATGCCAAGCATCAAGCTACTGTTTTTGTTTGAATTTATTTTAAAGTAGACATTAGGTATTATACTGTGATTAACAAAAAGACTAACGAGTGAGGAATTTGACTAACCATGAGTCCATTAGAACAAGTACTCAGCGCAGCTAAGAAGATCAGTGATGAAGGTAGAACACCGACCCTCGCACTCGTTAAGAGCAAACTTGGCAGTAACATCCCCATGCCGATACTGATCCAAGGGTTACAACAGTTTAAAGCCATGAGTGCGGATGATATTAAAACACTATCGGCAGATTGTTCAGTTCAACCTGCAGAAGATGCTGCCGAACTATCTATCGCCGCTAATCAGGCAGATAAAATTACTAGGCTCGAACAGGAGCTTACCGAATTAAAAGCTGAATTTAACTTGCTGAAAAAGCAGTTAAACAAATTGGAAAAACAGTGTAGCGACACCGAAGGACATAAATAGAATGCATGTGGTTGAGTTAAGATTCGAGTGTTTTGATAACACCACCATTAGCGCAGCAGAGAAAGCTATTAATGGGTTGCTCGAGGCCTATCGCGCCAACGGCCAAGTCCTAGGGCGTGAGTTTGCCGTAGCATTCAATGAAGGTGAATTTAGAGTCAGGCTGCTAACGCCAGAAAAGAGCAGTCTCTCAAAGCGTTTCAATAGCCCTTGGGTTGATACCGCGCTAAATGAGCTAACCGATGCAAAACTACTGGCGCCACGCGAAAAATATATTGGTCAAGACATCAACTCAGAGGTCTCGAGTCAAGACAACCCAAGCTGGCAGCTACTATATACCAGTTATGTCCATATGTGCTCGCCTCTGCGAAACGGCGATACACTGCAACCCATACCTCTATATCACATTCCGCCAACAGCCAATGGCGATCATAAGCGTTTGATCCGCTGGCAAACAGAATGGCAGGCCTGTGATGAACTACAGATGGCTGCCGCCACAAAGGCAGAGTTTGCCGCGCTAGAGGAGCTAACCAGTCACCAGAGTGATCTATTCAGACGCGGATGGGATCTGCGCGGACGAGTCGAGTATTTAACGAAGATCCCGACCTACTATTACTTATACCGTGTTGGTGGTGAGAGCCTTGCGGCAGAAAAGCAGCGCCCCTGCCCCAAATGCGGTAGCAAAGAGTGGCTTCTGGACGAGCCTTTATTAGATATGTTTCACTTTCGCTGTGAGACTTGCCGCATAGTGTCGAATATCTCATGGGATCATTTATAAGGCGCTATGGCTTCCTCAGAACATGCCTTCCCCATAAAAAATGGCTCAATATTGAGCCATTTTTTTTATTACATCTAACGCATCAATTATTTGCCACGCAAATTGCGCCACATCAACTTCATTCGCTGCCAAATACCTGGGTGATCTAGCTCAGGCATAGACTCCTCTATCGGTTTAACCGGCGGCGTGACTCTTGGCGTGAGCAAACCAATAAATTCATCTAGCGATTCAGCAAGCTTAGTGCTTTGAACCTCTCCTGGGATCTCAATCCAAACACTACCATCGGCGTTATTCACGGTTAGCATCTTATCTTCATCATCTAAAACACCGATAAACCAGGTTGGCTCCTGCTTAAGCTTTTTCTTCATCATCAAATGGCCGATGATATTTTGCTGCAGGTACTCAAAATCGGTTTGGTTCCATATCTGGATAAGTTCACCACTCCCCCACTCTGAGTCAAAGAACAGTGGTGCAGAGAAGTGACGACCATAAAAAACATTGATCTCAGGTGAAAGGGTCAATTCAAGCGCCGTTTCGACGTTATCAAACTGACCCGGAGTTTGACGAACGACCGCTTGCCAAAACACGGCTCCGTCACTATCCATTTTGCCTACAACACAGTCAGACTCTTGCTCTTGGGCATAATATCGTGGCTGCTCGCCAAGTTTATCTAGGTAGGCTTGTTGATATTTAGATAAAAAAAGATCTAAAGCGGGTAAAGAAGACACTGAAGACAGTTCCAAATCAGTTATAATAGGGGTCTATTTTGACATGGAAACCGTATTGATGACACAACATCATGACCCCTATAGTAACGCCCCCGAACTTTCTGAATTAACATTAGGAAAATCGACCGGTTATCAAGAGCAGTATGATGCATCTTTACTTCAAGGCGTACCGCGTAAATTAAACCGTGATGCAATAGGCCTGACTCAAGAGTTGCCGTTTCATGGCTGTGATATCTGGACTGGATACGAGCTCTCTTGGCTAAATGCCAAAGGCAAACCTATGGTTGCCATCGCCGAGTTCAGCCTAAGTTTTGACAGTAAAAACTTGATTGAATCTAAGTCATTCAAGTTGTATTTAAACAGCTACAATCAGACTCGATTCGATAGCGCGCAAGCCGTACAGGAGCGATTAACTCAAGATTTAACTGCCTGCGCCGATGGAACAGTCACAGTTAAGGTTATTGAGCCAAAACAGTTCAGCCACCAGCGAATTGTTGAGCTACCAGGCACCTGTATCGATGATCTGGATATTGAAATTGATGACTATAGTTTCAATCCGGACTACTTAGTCGATAGTGTCGATAATAAAGCGATTGTCGCCGAAACCCTAACATCTAACTTGCTAAAGTCTAACTGCTTAATCACCTCACAGCCCGATTGGGGTACGGTAATGATCCGCTATCAGGGTCCAAAGATTGATCGCGAAAAGTTACTCAGATATCTCATCTCATTTAGACAACATAATGAGTTTCACGAGCAGTGCGTTGAGCGAATTTTCGTTGACCTTAAACGTTACTGCCAATGTGCCAAACTCACTGTTTATGCCCGTTATACTCGTCGTGGCGGTTTAGATATCAACCCATATCGTAGCGACTTTGAACATCCAGCCGAGAATCAACGTCTCGCTAGACAGTAACCAAGCCGCAATAAATACCTGTAACGTTCTGCATTACAGGTATTTTTTTATCTACCCTTCAATACTAAAACCTTGCGCTGCTCCGCAGTGCTATCGCTTGATTAAGTAAGTCTCTTAACCAAATATTAGCTGGATTTTGCTGCAGCTTATTGCTCCATACCATATGATATTCGATAGGCTCGGCTGCAAAAGGAAGTTCAAATACCTGTAAGCCGAACATCTGTGCATACTCATCGGCATAAGACTTAGACGCAATAGCTAAGGCATCACTTTTAGAGGCCAAAGCCATCATACTCAGAATTGACGACTGCTCACTGTGCATCTTACGTACTGGTAAAACCTGCTTAGTTAATAGGTCGGCAACGCTTAAATTATCCCGGCGCATCTTAAAAATGATGTGTTTCTCATTAAAGTACTGTTCCTGTGTGATAGCACCTTTTATACGCGGATGGCCTTTTCGAGCAACACACACCAGTTTATCTTGCATCACCTTTTCACTCTTAAAAGAGCTCGATTCAGGCAACCAAATATCCAGTGCTAAGTCGACTTTTTCAAGTTGCAGATCCATCTGCAACTCCTCTTCAATTAATGGCGGCTCGCGAAATACGATACTAATCGACAAGGTCTCGAGTAAGTGCTCAACGACTCCCTGTAGTAATAAAATCGCCGATTCACTGGCATACACATAGAAGGTACGTTCACTGGTACAGGCTTCAAATACCTCAAAGCTTGAAGCAACCTGTTCGATTTCAGATACCGGACTCGCTAGCTGCTGATACAAGTTCATCGCACTCGCCGTTGGCTTAACGCCTCTGCCAACACGAATAAACAGCTCCTCACCAACCGATAGCTTAAGGCGTGCAATAGCGTTGCTCACCGATGACTGAGTCAGGTCTAACTCCTCTGCCGCGCGGCTAAATGACGAGGTACGATATACCGCAGTAAAAATGCGGAACAGATTAAGATCGAATGACTTTTGCTGTGACATAAATAATTCCGCTTACTGCTAATAATAGCCATCATAATATTCATATTATAAATATTAAAAGTAAAGTCTACGCTAATTATTAATCAAAAAACTATCACTATACTGGCTACATTCAATCGAAAGACGTCTTTTTTGACTAAGCTTATCCGCTAGGATCAAGACGCATGTTTTGAACTAAATTAATTTACTAAGGGGAACTTATGAAGCAGACTCTAGTTGCACTCTCAATCTTGTCAGTATTCTCGTTTAACGCAGCAGCAGCCCAGCACGAACACGATCACATCACGGTGCATTACCAAGGTAAAGAAGCCACCGAGCACACCATTGCACACAACAAGGCAGTAGCCGATACCCTTAACTTTGCCGATACCCGCGCATTCGAGCAATCCTCCAAGAACCTCGTTGCTAAGTTTGATAAGGTAACAGCGGATATTCTAAGAGCCGAGTTTGCCTTTATCAGCGACAAAACGCCGGACTCGGTGAACCCGTCACTCTACCGTCAAGCTCAGCTTAATATGGTGCCTAATGGCTTATATAAGGTCAGTGATGGGATCTATCAGGTTCGCGGTACAGACTTATCTAACTTAACCCTTATTCGCAGTGATAACGGCTGGATTGCCTATGATGTGCTGCTAACCAAAGAAGCGGCCAAAGCATCACTGCAATTTGCCCTAAAGAATCTGCCTAAAGATGGCGACTTACCTGTCGTTGCCATGATTTACTCCCATAGTCACGCCGATCACTTTGGTGGTGCCCGCGGAGTACAAGAGATGTTCCCTAACGTCAAAGTCTACGGCTCAGATAACATCACCAAAGAGATTGTCGACGAAAACGTACTCGCAGGTAACGCCATGAGCCGCCGCGCCGCCTATCAATATGGTGCCACCCTAGGTAAGCACGATCACGGTATTGTCGATGCCGCATTAGGTAAAGGTCTATCGAAAGGTGAGATCACCTATGTGGCCCCTGACTATACCTTAAACAGTGATGGAAAATGGGAAACCCTCACCATAGATGGCCTAGAGATGGTCTTTATGGATGCATCGGGTACCGAAGCAGAATCAGAGATGATCACCTATATTCCCTCCAAAAAAGCACTTTGGACTGGAGAGCTCACCTATCAGGGCATGCACAACATCTACACCCTACGCGGCGCAAAAGTCCGTGATGCGCTTAAGTGGTCGAAAGACATTAATGAGATGATTAATGCCTTTGGTAACGATGTTGAAGTGCTATTTGCATCCCACTCGGCGCCAGTCTGGGGCAACCAAGATGTTAATGAGTTTCTGCGCTTACAGCGTGATAACTACGGTTTAGTTCATAACCAAACACTAAGATTGGCTAACGATGGCGTAGGTATTCAGGATATCGGGGATGCGATTCAAGACACGATTCCAGAGTCTATCTATAAGACCTGGCACACCAATGGCTATCACGGTACTTATAGCCATAATGCTAAGGCGGTGTATAACAAGTACCTAGGTTACTTCGACATGAACCCTGCTAACCTAAACCCACTGCCAACCAAGCAAGAATCCGTAAAGTTTGTCGAATATATGGGTGGTGCCGATGCGGCGGTAAAACGCGCTAAAGATGACTACGCACAAGGTGAATACCGCTTCGTGGCAACGGCTCTGAATAAAGTGGTAATGGCCGAACCTGACAATGACGAGGCACGACAACTGCTCGCCGACACCTATGAGCAGCTAGGCTATCAATCTGAAGGAGCGGGCTGGAGAAATATCTACCTAACTGGTGCACAAGAGCTCAGAGTGGGTATTCAAGCTGGTGCGCCTAAAACTGCATCTGCAGATGTGATTAGCGAGATGGATATGCCGACGCTATTCGACTTCTTAGCGGTTAAAATTGATAGCCAGCTTGCTGCAAAACACGGCTTAGTGAAGATGAATATCATCACCCCAGACACCAAAGATATTCTCTATATTGAGCTCAGTAACGGCAACTTAAGTAACGCAGTGGTCGATAAAGAACAAGAAGCGGATGCAAATCTCATGGTTAATAAAGCCGATGTGAATCGCATTCTACTGGGGCAAACTACGCTTAAAGCCCTATTAGCAAGCGGCGACGCTAAGCTAACTGGAGATAGCGAAGCCTTTAGCAAAATAGTCGAGAGCATGGTGGAGTTCAACCCCGCCTTTGAGATTGTGCCAACACCTGTGAAATAGCACTCTAATCCTCTTCACAGACAAAACAGGGCGCATTCAGCGCCCCGTTTTTTATTATTCACTGTTAAGCATTACGATTATTAAACCCTTTCTAACAGTATTTTCAAGTCGACTTTCATCGCCTTGATACTTGCTTGCTGACACTGGCCAACACTGATTGCAAATCGGTAATTATCATCTAAGTGTCCGAGGCTGCAATGCCAATTCATCGCGTCTTTCATCTGCGCTAAAAGCTGTTCGCTCGCAACTTGCTCACTACTTTCTTGCAGTGTCGAGAGGCCAATATTTTGCTTTAGGCGTATAGGAGAGGTACTTAGCTCACTCGTGATGGAATGAGCTGAGGGAGTAACACTTTGAATAACATCAAGCTCGAGTTCGCTCTCAATTAAAGTAGAGAAGTCAAACGCAAAAGATTTAAGCGATAGCGCTAAGCCCAATCCCTTAGCTTTAATGTAGGACTCTTTTAACGCCCATAGATCGAAGAAACGTTCTCGCTGCAACTCAATTGGCAATGCCAGTAACGCCTCTTTCTCTGGCTCAGAGAAGTAATGGCTCAGAATCGCATGGATATTAGTACTATCACGACACCGCTCAATATCAACGCCAAACTCTAACGAATTTGAATCTTGCTCCCCCCGCCTATTGCTAGAGAGCTGCTTGCAGATCCCTACAACCAACCAATCACCGCTATGGCTTATATTAAAGTGAATCCCGGTATGTAAAAATTGCGCTTGGCTTAATCTAGGCTTACCTTTCTCACCATACTCGAAGCACCACTCACTTGGATGAATGGCGCTATGTAAAGATAATAGTGCTCGCAAGTAACCCCTCACCATCAAGGCTTGCTCTTTAGCTTCTGGCTTGATGTAGCGGTTAACTTTATCGATTTCACTTTGAGGAAGCCAAGTGCTAATTAAGGCTGCAGACTCACTATCAAGATCAGCAATGTTTAATGGGCAGAAATAGAGTTTTATTGCAGTAGATTCAGACAAGACCAGCTCAAATATGCGTTTAGGTATATGGGCTATTGTGGCCTGTTTTAACGAAAAACAACAGCCACAAACTCAAATGGCACCACAATAGCTCAATAACAAAACCTTTCTATTAACTCATTAATGTTGCCTGAACTCTATCAGGAACCACGTCATAACGACTAAAGCTCATTGAGAACTGTCCCTCTCCACCCGTCATCGATTTTAACCGAGTCGAGTAGTCAGCAACATTCGCAAGCGGCGCTTCTACAGTCACCTCAACCATACCGTTGGTTTGCGCCTGAGTGCCACACACCATGCCTCTAGACGCACTGATATCACCAGTGATCTCCCCAACATAGCCCTGCTCTACGCATATTTGCATATCGACAACAGGCTCAAGTATCACAGGTTGTGCCGACGTAACAGCTTCCATAAAGGCACGCTTGCCCGCCATGACAAATGCTATCTCCTTCGAGTCCACACTATGATGCTTACCATCTAATACCGTGACTTTAATATCCTGCATTGGGAAGCCGCCCAAGCCACCTGCTAACATGGCCTCACGCACGCCTTTCTCTACCGCAGGGATATACTGGCTTGGCACAGAGCCGCCAACCACTTTACTGACAAACTCAAACCCTTGGCCACGGGCCAACGGCTCAACCATCAATTCGACTTCACCAAATTGCCCAGAGCCTCCGGATTGCTTCTTATGACGATAACGGGACTTAGCCTCTGCCATAATCGTTTCTCTATACGGCACTGCTGGAATTTCGGTTTCCATATCCACATTAAATACAGTTTGGGCCTTTTCTAGTGCAATTTGCAGATGCAGATCTCCCTGTCCCTGCAACAGAGTTTGTCCCTGTGCATCACCTCGAGTCACGTGTAAACTGGGATCTTCAGCCACCAGCTTATTTAACACCTCAGATAGCTTTTGTTCGTCTCCACGGCGTTTAGGTGAAACCGCTAGGCCAAAAATAGGCTGAGGTAACGCGTTCTCTGGCATATGAAAATCATCTTCGTCATGGCTATCGTGCAGCACAGCGCCTATCTCTAATTCATCGACTTTCGCAATTGCATAGATATCTCCCGGTATCGCTTGAGCCACATCAATCTGCTTCTCACCTTGCAATTTGATCAAATGAGCCACTTTAAATGGTTTACGTCCTTGGCCGATATACAGCTTCATTCCCACATCAATCGTGCCTTGATATAAGCGAAACACTCCCATTCGTCCAAAAAATGGGTCAACCGCAACCCGAAAAACATGTGCAAGCACGTGGTCATTTGCACTCTGATTGACTGTGACAGCTTTAGCGCTATCGCCAAAACCTTTTACAAATTGCGGTGGGTTAGCCTCTAGAGGGTTGGGCATTAACTTAACAAGGATCTCTAACAGTGAACTGATCCCGATCTCTTTTTCGGCGCTGGCAAAGCAAACTGGAACTAAATGGCCTAAACGCAGAGCCGTTTCGAGGGGGGCATGAAGCTGCTCTGGCGTTAACGATTCACCCTGATCAAGATAGAGCTCCATCAGCTGTTCATCTTCTTCAAGCACGGTATCGACTAACTGATCTCGCGCAGCTTCGGCACCGATAAAAGCAGTTTCAGCTTGGGGGTCACAATGTAAATAGCAATCTACCACACCATCACCTGCAACATTTGGCAAGTTAACCGGTAAGCATCGCTGACCAAACTGTGTTTGAATATCTTGTAGCAAAGGCGCTAACGCCGACTCATTGCCATCAATATGATTAATAACTATGAGGACCGCTTTACCTTGACTGCGGGCAGCTTCAAAGGCTCTTTTAGTTATTGCCTCTATGCCAACGCCTGCGTGGATCACTAGTACAACAGACTCGACACCTGGTAGCGGTAATAAGGCTCGACCAAAAAAGTCGGGGAGTCCGGGAGTGTCTATTATATTGATATGGTGGTTAGCGTAATCGAGATTGAGGAATGAAGGTTCTAAACTATGGCGATGGGATTTTTCTTGGGCGGTAAAGTCAGCGTGATTTGTACCTTTATCGACCCTGCCTTTTAGTGTTATCGCCTCTGCACGAAAAAGAAGCGCCTCCAACAGAGAGGATTTTCCAGATCCAGTGTGTCCGAGCACAGCCAGGTTTCGGATTTGCTCAGTAGTAAATTCAGCCATCTTGGCCTCCTTTTTTTACATTATTTAGTCAATCCATTTTCAATTTGCAATCTTCATTGAGCGAATTCTAATCAGTATAGACCTCTGTAAACTGGTAATATTTGAGCTAGATCACCCTTTTAATTAACAACTAAAAGTAAGCCTCAAAACAACACCTTAGCTTACACATGTTCACTCAATCTGGTCATATCAGTAATTAATAAGTCCCAGGTGATTGTATTGCCACACAGGCTCAGGTAGTCTGCTCAGCCACTAGCCAAAAAACAGCGACTTTATTGAGATAGGCAGAGACCTAAGGTGCAGTTAGTACAAGCGCCTTCGCCAATGAGTCCCAACAGATTATTAACGGGTAGCCGCTAAACTGATGGTAAAAACAAGCAGTCAACACTTAAGGGGAGGAAACAACAACCCGAATGAGTGTACGCAAAGCGAGACTGAAGCGAGGCATCGCAATGCCACAACGACCCCAGAGATGCGCCGATTCATCCAAGAATCGGATCTCAGTGTCAGTCAATTATCAAAGATACTGAATATCAGTGAAGCTACCGTTCGTAAATGGCGTAAACGCGACTCTATCGAAAACTGCCCCAATACCCCCCACCACCTCAATACTACGTTAACCCCCCTGCAGGAGTACGTGGTGGTTGGACTGCGTTATCAGCTAAAGATGCCTTTAGATAAGCTGTTAAAAGCCACACAAAAGTTTATTAATCCGAATGTGTCTCGTTCTGGATTGGCAAGGTGTTTGAAGCGTTACGGGGTTTCAAGAGTTAGCGATATTGAAAGTCCCCATGTACCGATGCGCTATTTTAATCAGATCCCCGTCACCCAAGGCAGCGACGTACAAACCTACACCTTGCACTATGAGACACTGGCTAAAACTTTAGCCCTGCCTAACAATGACGGCGACAATGTGGTTCAGGTGGTTTCACTCACCATTCCCCCAAAACTGACCGAAGAAACACCCAGTTCAATTTTGCTTGGAATCGATCCCCATAGTGATTGGATCTATCTAGACATCTATCAAGACGGTAACACCCAAGCTACCAATCGTTACATGGCCTATGTGCTTAAACATGGGCCGTTCCATCTACGAAAGTTACTCGTGCGTAACTATCACACTTTCTTACAGCGCTTTCCTGGTGCGACGCCAAATCGCCACACCTCAAAAGAAGTGCCTAAAACAAACAACAAGACGCCTGACACTCAGGCACCCAGCGGAGACTCATAATGAGCCAGACCTCTAAACCTACAAAGTCAGCTAAAACGACTGAGCAAGCACAAGACTCACAAGCTGATTCGCGCTTAAATAAACGCCTTAAAGATATGCCCATCGCCATCGTTGGCATGGCAAGTATCTTTGCTAACTCTCGTTACTTAAATAAGTTTTGGGACTTAATCAGCGAGAAAATCGATGCCATCACCGAATTGCCATCGACTCACTGGCAACCAGAAGAGTATTACGATGCCGATAAGAGCACCCCGGACAAGAGCTACTGTAAGCGCGGTGGCTTCTTACCTGACGTTGACTTCAACCCAATGGAGTTTGGCCTGCCGCCAAATATCTTAGAGTTAACCGACTCATCACAGCTACTATCACTGATTGTCGCTAAAGAAGTACTTGCCGATGCTAACCTACCTGAAGGTTACGACAGAGATAAGATTGGTATCACCTTAGGTGTGGGCGGTGGTCAAAAAATCAGTCACAGCCTAACGGCGCGTCTGCAGTACCCAGTACTGAAGAAAGTCTTCGCCAACAGTGGCATCAGCGACGAAGACAGTGAAATGTTGATCAAGAAGTTCCAAGATCAATATGTACACTGGGAAGAAAACTCGTTCCCTGGATCCTTAGGTAACGTCATTGCTGGCCGTATCGCCAACCGTTTCGATTTTGGTGGCATGAACTGTGTGGTCGATGCCGCCTGTGCAGGCTCACTCGCCGCTATGCGTATGGCACTAACCGAACTAACCGAAGGTCGCTCAGAGATGATGATCACAGGTGGTGTCTGTACCGACAACTCACCGTCTATGTACATGAGTTTCTCTAAGACTCCCGCCTTTACCACTAACGAAACCATTCAACCATTTGATATCGACTCAAAAGGCATGATGATCGGTGAAGGTATCGGCATGGTGGCGCTAAAACGTCTTGAAGATGCTGAGCGTGATGGCGACCGCATCTATTCTGTCATTAAAGGCATTGGGGCCTCATCAGATGGTAAGTTCAAGTCTATCTATGCGCCACGACCTGAAGGTCAAGCCAAAGCGCTAAACCGTGCCTATGATGACGCAGGTTTTGCTCCGCACACTCTTGGGCTGATTGAAGCACACGGCACAGGCACTGCTGCCGGTGACGCCGCCGAATTTGCAGGCCTCTGCTCGGTATTTCGCGACGAGAACGACACCAAGCAGCATATCGCCCTTGGTTCAGTGAAGTCGCAAATTGGTCATACTAAATCGACTGCGGGTACAGCTGGCCTTATCAAGGCAGCATTGGCGCTACACCACAAGGTGTTACCAGCGACAATTAACGTCAGCCAGCCAAGCCCTAAGCTTGATATCGAGAATTCACCGTTTTACTTAAATACTGAAACTCGTCCATGGTTACCGCGCGTCGATGGTACGCCGCGCCGTGCAGGTATTAGCTCATTTGGTTTTGGTGGCACTAACTTCCATTTCGTACTCGAAGAGTACAACAGCGAACATAGCCGCACCGATAGCGAAAAAGCTAAGTATCGCCAGCGTCAAGTTGCACAAAGCTTCTTAGTGAGCGCCAGCGATAAGGCCGCGCTGATAAATGAGCTAAACACACTCGCTGCAACAGCAATGCAAGCTGACTTTATCTTAAAAGATGCGGCTGCTAACTACCCACTACGTGAACTTGAAGCAAATGCGCCACGTATCGGCTTAGTGGCAAATAACAGTGAAGAGCTAGTCAACCAAATTAAGCAAGCTATCACTAAGCTTGAATCAAGTGATAGCAGCTGGCAGTTACCGGGTGGCACTAGCTACCGCGCATCTGCTATTGAAGGCAAAGTCGCCGCGCTGTTTGCTGGTCAAGGTTCACAATACCTCAACATGGGTCGAGAGCTTGCCTGTTACTACCCTGAGATGCGTCAGCAATTTGTAACGGCAGACAAGGTCTTTGCCGCAAATAATAAGACGCCGCTTTCACAGACGCTTTACCCAAAACCGGTATTTAATAAAGACGATCTTAAAGCGCAAGAAGCGATTCTGACCAATACCGCCAACGCCCAGAGTGCCATCGGCGCTATCTCTATGGGTCAATATGCACTATTTACTGCGGCCGGTTTTAATGCCGACATGGTAGCTGGACATAGCTTTGGTGAGTTGAGCGCCCTGTGCGCAGCAGGCGTTATCTCAACTGACGATTACTACAAGCTCGCCTTCGCCCGTGGTGATGCCATGGCGACTAAGGCAGAAGCTAAAGATGGTTCTGAGGCCGATGCCGGCGCGATGTACGCCATCATTACTAAAACAGCAGACGATCTTGAAGCGCTTGAAGCGACTATCGCCAAGTTTGATGGCGTTAAAGTGGCTAACTATAACGCGCCGACGCAATCTGTCATTGCAGGCCCAACCGCTACGACAGCAGATGCAGCGAAAGCCCTTAGCGAGCTTGGTTACAAGGCGATTAACCTACCTGTATCAGGCGCCTTCCACACCGAGCTTGTGGGTCATGCTCAGGCACCATTTGCCAAAGCCATCGATGCCGCCAAATTTAGTAAAGCCAGCCGCGCACTTTACTCAAACGCAACCGGCACACTTTATGAAAGCACTGCCGCGAAAATTAAAGCCTCATTTAAGAAACATATGCTTCAATCGGTACGCTTTACGGCGCAGCTGGAAGCTATGTATGACGCAGGTGCACGAGTATTTGTCGAGTTCGGTCCAAAGAACATCTTACAGAAATTAGTACAGGGCACACTGGCAGGCAAAGCAAGTGAAGTTTGCACTATCTCAATCAACCCAAGCCCTAAAGGCGATAGCGATCTACAGCTTAAGCAAGCTGCTGTTCAGTTAGCCGTTGCCGGGATCCAGCTTGACAATATCGATCCGTATCAAGCCGATATCGCTGCACCTGAGAAAAAGTCACCAATGAGCATCTCGCTTAATGCTGTCAACCATATCAGCAAGGCGACACGCGCTAAGATGGCCAAATCTTTAGAGACAGGCATCATCACCTCGCAAATTGAGCGAGTGGTTGAAGAGAAAGTCATTGAAGTGGAAAAAGTTGTTGAAGTCGAAAAGATTGTCGAAAAAGTCGTTGAAGTTGAGAAGATTGTTGAGGTAGCAACCCCAGTCCAATCTAATTCAGTTCAAGCCAATTCAGTTATAGAGTCAGGTATAGAGAGTCAAATCGTGTCTAAAGACAGCAAGCCATCTGCGGCGCTTAATATTGGTAGTGATGCACTGAGCAACTTCTTTGCCGCTCAACAGCAAGCTGCCCAGCTTCATCAGCAGTTCCTAGAGATCCCGCAGCAGTACGGCGAGACCTTCACCACCTTGATGACAGAGCAAACTAAGCTGGCAGGTTCGGGGATTGCGATCCCAGAGAGCCTACAACGCTCAATGGAGCAGTTCCACCAGCTACAAGCTCAAACACTACAAAGCCACACTCAATTCCTTGAGATGCAAGCTGGCAGCAATATTGCTGCGCTAAACCTACTCAATGGTAACCAAGCGACTTACGCGCCTGTTATTGAAAATAAAGTCGTTCAAACTGAAGTGGCTCAACAGGGTATCGTTGAACAGCCTGCAACTATTGCAGCACCAGCTAACACTGCGCCAGTGCAGCCTACACCTGTAGCGACAGCGCCTCAAGTGAGCCATCAAACTGCGCCAGTACAAACAGCTGTTGCACCAGTAAAAGTTGCAGCGACTGTTTCTGCCCAAGTGGCGGCCCCAGTAACTACAACCGTGACAAGCAATAGCGGCTCATCAGCACAAACAGCCTTGAGCACACAAACAGCCTTGAGCGCGACAAAGGTGCAAGCGACCATGTTAGAAGTGGTTGCCGAGAAGACTGGCTACCCAACAGAGATGCTAGAGCTTGAGATGGATATGGAAGCCGATTTAGGTATCGATTCTATCAAGCGTGTTGAAATTCTTGGCACAGTACAAGATGAGCTACCGGGTCTACCTGAGCTTAGCCCTGAAGATCTAGCGGAATGTCGTACGCTGGGTGAAATCGTGACGTACATGAACTCTAAGTTAGCTGATGGCTCTGAGCTTTCTACAAGTGCCCCTGCAGCGCCTCAAGCAGCTGCGACTCCTGTAGCGAATGTTCTTTCTGCTGACAAGGTACAGGCGACCATGATGTCAGTGGTTGCAGAGAAGACTGGCTACCCAACTGAGATGCTAGAGCTTGAGATGGATATGGAAGCCGATTTAGGTATCGATTCTATCAAGCGTGTTGAAATTCTTGGCACGGTACAAGATGAATTACCGGGCTTGCCTGAGCTAAGCCCTGAAGATCTAGCCGAGTGCCGCACCCTTGGCGAAATCGTTGCTTATATGGGCAGTAAACTCTCTACAAGTGCCGCAGCGGCGCCTCAAGCAGCTGCGACTCCTGTAGCGAATGGTCTTTCTGCAGAAACAGCCCTGAGCGCAGAGAAAGTGCAAGCGACTATGATGTCAGTGGTTGCAGAGAAGACTGGCTACCCAACTGAAATGCTTGAGCTGAGCATGGATATGGAAGCCGACCTAGGCATCGACTCTATCAAGCGTGTTGAAATTCTTGGCACGGTACAAGATGAGCTACCGGGTCTGCCTGAGCTAAGCCCTGAAGATTTAGCCGAGTGTCGCACCCTTGGCGAAATCGTGGCGTACATGAACTCTAAGCTGGCTGAAGGCTCTGCTGTTTCATCTACGCCAGTACATAGCGCTCTTTCTGCAGAAACAGCCCTGAGCGCTGAGAAAGTGCAAGCGACTATGATGTCAGTGGTTGCCGAGAAAACAGGCTACCCAACAGAGATGCTTGAACTGAGCATGGATATGGAAGCCGACCTAGGCATAGACTCTATCAAGCGTGTTGAAATTCTTGGCACAGTACAAGATGAGCTACCGGGCTTGCCTGAGCTGAATCCAGAAGATCTAGCTGAGTGCCGTACCCTTGGCGAAATCGTGGCGTACATGAACAGCAAACTCTCTACAACTGCCGCTGAAGGCTCTGCAGTTTCATCTGCTCCTGCTGAAACAGCCTTGAGCTCGCAAACAGCCTTGAGCGCTGAGAAGGTACAGGCGACTATGATGTCAGTGGTTGCCGATAAGACGGGCTACCCAACAGAGATGCTTGAGCTGAGCATGGATATGGAAGCCGACTTAGGTATCGACTCTATCAAGCGTGTTGAAATTCTTGGCACAGTACAAGATGAATTACCGGGCTTGCCTGAGCTGAATCCAGAAGATCTAGCCGAGTGTCGTACCCTTGGTGAGATCGTGGCGTACATGAACAGCAAACTCTCTACAAGTGCCGCTGCGGCGCCTCAAGCAGCTGCCACTCCTGTAGCGAATGGTCTTTCTGCAGAAACAGCCCTGAGCGCTGAGAAAGTGCAAGCGACTATGATGTCTGTGGTTGCCGATAAGACGGGCTACCCAACTGAAATGCTTGAGCTGAGCATGGATATGGAAGCCGACTTAGGTATCGACTCTATCAAGCGTGTTGAAATTCTTGGCACGGTACAAGATGAGCTACCGGGTCTGCCTGAGCTAAACCCAGAAGATTTAGCCGAGTGTCGCACCCTTGGTGAAATCGTTAGCTATATGAACTCTAAGCTGGCTGATGGCTCTGCTAATACAAGAGGCGCAGAGGCGGCTCTTAATGTCAGCACAGCTGTATCAGGTGCAGTTAAGTCAGTAGCCGACACGATCACCTCTTCTCTAGCACTTCCTCCTCACAGCGAGGTAGCGCTAAAAAAGCTTAATGCGGCGGACAAACTAGAAAACTGTTTCGCCGCAGATAGTACGCTTGTGATCAATGACGATGGTCATAACGCAGGCGTTCTTGCAGAGAAACTGATTAAACAGGGTTTAAAAGTTGCCGTTGTGCGTCTAGCTGAAGGTCAGCCACAATCGCCACTTTCAAGTGATGTTGCCAGCTTTGAGCTTGCATCAAGCAAAGAATCAGAGCTTGAAGCCAGTATTACAGCGGTTATCACTCAAATTGAAACTCAAGTTGGCACTATTGGCGGCTTCATCCACCTACAACCTGAAGTCAGCGTCACTGAGCAGGCTGCTGTAAACCTAAATGCGCAAAGCTTTGCTCATGTAAGCCATGCGTTTTTATGGGCAAAACTGTTACAACCAAAGCTAGTACAAGCACAGCAGGTTGCAGCAAGTGATGCTCGCCGCTGCTTTGTTACTGTGAGCCGTATCGATGGTGGTTTTGGTTATTTAAATACCGATGCACTAAAAGATGCCGAACTAAACCAAGCTGCGCTTGCAGGGTTAACTAAGACACTAAGCCATGAGTGGCCGCAGGTTTTCTGCCGTGCAATCGATGCTGCAGCAAACTTAGATGCAACCCATCTTAGCGATGCGATCACAAGCGAACTGTTCGACAGTCATGTTCAGCTGCCTGAAGTAGGTCTCTCACTCGATACTAACGGTCATGTTGCACGTGCAACTCTGATTGCAGGTGATGCGAGCAACAAACATGCTGCACCGTCACTTAATAGTACAGATAAAATACTGGTGACCGGTGGCGCAAAAGGTGTGACCTTCGAATGTGCATTAGCATTAGCCAAGCGCACTCAGTCTCACTTTATCCTAGCTGGCCGTAGCGAACTACTTGCTATACCTGCATGGGCTGAAAATAAGCAAATTAGCGAGCTAAAGCCTGCAGCCATTGCCCACATCATCTCAACGGGCGATAAACCGACCCCTAAACAGGTTGAAAGCTTAGTCTGGACGGTAAAGAGCTCAATCGAGATCAACACTGCTCTTGAAGCTTTTGCCCAAGTTGGTGCAAGTGCTGAATATGTCAGCATGGATGTGACCGATACGGCAGCTATCACAGCAGCACTAAATGGTCGCTCAAATGAGATCACTGGCCTTATCCACGGTGCAGGCGTACTTGCCGATAAACATATTCAGGATAAAACAATAGAGGAGTTAGCTCGCGTCTACGGCACTAAGGTCAACGGTCTTAAGGCTCTACTTGCAGCACTCGACTCAAGCAAATTGAAACTACTCGCTATGTTCTCATCTGCAGCCGGCTTCTACGGCAACACAGGTCAGAGCGATTACGCCATGTCAAATGACATCCTTAACAAAGCAGCACTGCAGTTCACTGCTCGTAACCCACAAGCTAAAGTAATGAGCTTTAACTGGGGCCCTTGGGATGGCGGCATGGTGACCGATGCGCTTAAGAAGATGTTCACCGAGCGGGGCGTATACGTTATCCCACTGCAGGCAGGGGCAGAGCTATTTGCAAGCCAACTTCTCAGTGAGACTGGCGTTCAGCTGCTTATCGGTACTTCAATGCAAGGCGGTGCTTATACAAATGGCGCAGAAGGCTCAAACACAGCTGAAGGCTCTTCTGTAAAAAAGCTTGATGCGGGTGAGGTGCGAAACGCATCGCGCCCGCTAGCACCAGTCTCTTTAACTTCTATGACGTTAACAAGAGCCTTAAACCCAAATGCGATGGTCTTTATCCAAGACCACCGCATTAGCGGTAACCCTGTACTACCCACTGTATGTGCAATTCAGTGGATGCGCGAGGCCGCGAGTGAGATGCTAGGTAACCAAGTTAAAGTGCTAGATTACAAGCTACTTAAAGGGATCATCTTCGATAGCAGTGATGCTCAAGAGATAACCCTTGAGTTAACGCCAACTGACAACGGCCAAATGACGGCATTAATCAGCAGTCAAGGTCGCCCTCAGTATAAGGCTACGCTTGCAGTATCAAGTGAGAGCTTTACCACTAAATCGTTCGATTTAATTGGTGATGCAGTTACATCTGCATCTGAACTCTATAGCAACGGTACCCTATTCCATGGGCCACGTTTGCAAGGCATCAAGCAAGTATTTAACTTTGATGACAAAGGCCTGCTAGCCAGTTGCCAACTACCACAGGTGAGTGACAGTGATTGCGGCCAGTTTGTGGCAACAACGCATATCGGCGGCAGTCAGCCGTTTGCTGAAGACCTGCTGTTACAGGCGATGCTGGTATGGGCAAGGCTTAAGTACGGGGCTGCGAGTCTGCCCTCTGCTATTGGCGAGTTTATCTCACACAAGCCGCTGGCATTTGGTGACAAAGGAATACTAACGCTTGAGGTCGTTAAGACAAGTGCCCGTTCACTTGAGGCTAACGTTGCGCTTTACCATGAAAATGGTGAGCTTAGCGCGATGATGAAAGGGGCGAAAGTCACAATCAGCAAGAACCTGAACAGTGCCTTTTTGAATGAAACAGCCTTGAGCGCTGGTGAATCAGCCTTGAGCGCCTCGGGAGAAAAGTCTTAATGGTTAACTCGACAGCTAGCAATAGCGTCAGTGATCAAGTTATCAAGAGTGAGATGCCACTGCGCATCGCACTCTTGGTGCTACCTACGACACTTGACCTAAGCCTTAATAGTGCTGCAACCGCTAAAGCACTGCCTCACTTGTTGCCCGAACTATATAGCTCAAAACTACTTGAGACAATTGAGCTGGTCTCTATCAAGGTCGATGAATTTGAGGCCAACTTAACAGCCACTATCGAATCGATAGAGCAAGGCAAAATAGTGCAAATTTCAACCAAGACAAGTTCTATGTTGATGATGCCAGCCCTGACTGCGGCGCAAAATCGTATTCACCCTCATGGGGTGCTTGCCGCGATGCAAATGCAAACAGGGCAGATCCAAGCTGGATCTACAGCTGTTACTGACGCTTGTATGGAAAGCGCCTTAAATCAGGCAAAGCGTCAGCATGCGAGTGTTAGCAAACGCATCGACCTGCCAGAGCTTAGTAGCACAGAGCAGTTTGATGCTGTGTGTGAGCAGATAAAAGACCTTGCCTCTCGTACCCACCACAGAGATGCGGCATCGATTAGCCCTAAGCAAGCGGCGAGTCACTACTGGTTTACCGAGCACCATCAATCACGGGTGCTGGCGCTCAATCTGACCAATGCTTCACAAGGCAGTTCAACAGTAAACTGTATCAGCTTTGTCGTCTCCCAAGGCACAGGCTTTATCGCAGCAAAGTCGATTATCAATGAGCAGCGATTACAGTTTGTTGTTTGTGCTGATATCCAAGCGGAGCTTGTCGCCGAACTAGGGGCGCTGCAAATCAAACTGAATGCGCTGACATCAAAGCCTACCCAGAGCGACTCTCTGTTGACGTTGATGCGTGATAACTTACAGGCCTTCGAAACCTGCACTAACCGTCAATACGCTATCACACTGCAAGCTAGCTCGATTGAAGCCATGCAGCAAGAGATTGATGCAATCACCCTAGCCCTGCCTAAGGTGATGAGTGAAAATGGTCAGTATCGCACTCCCGCTGGAAGTTATTTCACAGCACAGCCTCTGGGCACTACAGAGCAAGGCAGCCTTGCCTTTGTCTACCCTGGCGTAGGCACCGTCTACAGCGATATGTTCAGTGAGCTACATAGATACTTCCCATCACTTTATTCGCAGTTAGAGCGTGAAGGCGACTTAAAGTCCATGTTCCAAGCCGAGGCTATCTATCACTTAGATCCTAAAGTGACACCAGCCATGCCACTTGGCGATCTGGCGATTGCTGGTGTGGGTAGCAGCTACCTATTAACTCAGTTACTGGTCAAGAACTTTGGCATTACGCCTAACTTTGCCCTAGGTTACTCCATGGGTGAAGCGTCGATGTGGGCTAGTCTTGGCGTGTGGAAAGACCCACATGCCTTGATTGAAAAAACCAAGACTGACCCGCTATTTACTCGCGCAATTTCAGGCAAGCTGACCGCTGTTCGCAAAGCATGGCAGCTGGATGAGTCCGATGCGGATATCCTGTGGAACAGCTTTGTGGTTCGCTCAGCCGCAGCGCCGATTAAGGCGTTACTACCTGAGTTCCCCCACGCCTATCTTGCGATTGTTCAGGGTGATACCTGCGTGATTGCAGGCTGTGAGACTCAGTGTAGAAAGCTACTCACTCAATTAGGCAAGCGAGGCATTGCTGCGAACCGCGTGACAGCGATGCACACGACTCCAGCGATGGAAGAGCATGGCAACGTCGCCCAGTTTTATCAGCAGCCGCTTGAAGAATCATTACCCACTGAGATCAAATTTATCAGTGCTGCCTCTGGCGATAACCAGGTTGCAAGCTGCCATGGCGGTCTCGATAGTCAAGTTATAGCAAACTCCATTGCCGATACTTTCTGCAACACCTTAGACTTTACCGCGCTTATTCATAGCGCACAAAAACAAGGTGCCAAGCTATTTGTCGAGTTAGGTGCTGACAGACAAAACTGCACGCTTATCGACAAGATAGTGAAACTAGATAGAAATACCAATAGTGATGCCGCTGAAAGCTCCTTAACTTCTAAGAAGGCTGAGGAGCCTAAAGCAAATGCGACAAGCAGCTCTTTACCACTAAAAGACGCCGCAAGCGCTTGCACTGTCCCCGTCAATGCTAAAGGCGGTGATGATATCACTACCCTACTCAAGGCATTAGGCCAACTCATTAGTCATCGAGTGCCACTCACAGCCAAGCCACTTATCGATGGATTAAATCGTGAGATAGCACTGTTCCAACTGCAAGCCGAGACCACTGAGCGGGTCAAAGTTAAGCAGATGACAACCCTAACATTACAAGGAGAAGCCTAATGTCTTCTTCAGATAAGAAACTACACGCAGCTAAACAGCGCAAGATCGCCATTGTCGGTCTCGCCACTCTCTATCCTGATGCGAAATCGCCACAGGAGTTTTGGCAGAATTTACTCGATAAACGCGACTCGCGCACAACCCTCACTAATGAAAAGTTAGGGGCAAACAGCAGCGATTATCAAGGCGTTCAAGGCCAGTCAGACCGCTTTTATTGCGATAAGGGCGGCTATATTGAGAACTTCAGTTTCGACCCAAGCGGTTATCAGCTACCTGCTGATAACCTAACCGGACTCGATGACAGCTTTCTATGGGCGCTAGACACTAGCCGTAAAGCCCTCGATGATGCTGGGATCCCATTAACCAGTGATACATTATCTCGAACTGGTATCGTCATGGGTGCATTGTCGTTCCCAACGACTCGCTCAAACGATCTGTTTCTGCCTATCTACCACAGTGCCGTTGAGAAAGCGCTGCAGGATAAATTAGGCAATCAAGGATTTAAGCTAAACCCAACCAATGCTAGCAGTGAAAGAGCCCGTAGTGAGAACACACTCGATACGGCCAACGGTGCGATAGCCCATAATGCCTCTAAAGTTGTGGCGGATGCATTAGGTCTAGGTGGCGCGCAGCTTAGCCTAGATGCCGCCTGTGCAAGCTCGGTTTACTCACTCAAACTTGCCTGTGATTACCTAAGTGCAGGCAAGAGCGATGTGATGCTCGCTGGAGCGGTTTCTGGTGCAGACCCATTCTTTATCAACATGGGCTTCTCAATCTTTCATGCCTACCCAGATCACGGTGTATCGGTCCCCTTCGATGCTAACAGTAAAGGCCTTTTCGCCGGAGAAGGCGCAGGCGTTTTAGTGCTAAAGCGTCTTGAAGATGCCGAGCGTGATGGCGATAAAATCTATGCTGTCGTCAGTGGTGTTGGTCTATCTAATGATGGTAAGGGACAATTTGTCCTTAGCCCTAACCCTAAAGGTCAAGTAAAAGCTTTCGAGCGTGCTTACGCTGCCAGTGATATCGAGCCTAAAGATATCGAAGTGATTGAGTGTCACGCGACAGGAACCCCGCTGGGCGACAAGATTGAGCTGACCTCGATGGAAACCTTCTTTGAGGATAAGCTCGGCGGCAGTGATGCCCCGCTAATTGGATCGGCAAAATCTAACCTAGGTCACCTGCTGACTGCGGCTGGCATGCCTGGGATCATGAAGATGATCTTCGCCATGAAAGAGGGCTTCTTGCCACCAAGTATCAATATCAGCGATGCGATATCTTCACCCAATAAGCTTTTTGGTAAGCCTACCCTGCCAAATATGGTTCAAGGCTGGCCAGATAAAAGATCTAACAATGTCGATGGCATAAAACATCGTCATGCTGGCGTGTCGGTATTTGGTTTTGGTGGCTGTAATGCACACTTGTTACTGGAGTCTTACTCAGCAGAACAGGCCGCAGGCGCTGGCTTACAATCTGTAAGTAAACAAGCGGTGCAAACAACTACACCTGAGTCGATGAAGATCACTGGTCTTGCCTCGCACTTTGGCCCGCTAAGCAGCATCAATCAGCTTAATCAGGCCATTGTTAGCAAGAGTAATGGTTTCATTTCGCTTCCTAAACAGCGCTGGAAGGGCTTAGAGAAGCATAGCGAACTGCTGGCACAGTTTGGCCTAAATGCTGCGCCAAAAGGCGCCTATGTCGATAGCTTCGAACTCGATTTCCTACGCTTTAAGCTGCCGCCAAATGAAGATGATCGTCTGATCTCACAACAACTAATGTTGATGAAGGTCACCGATGAGGCTATTCGTGATGCCAAGCTGAATCCCGGGCAGAAAGTCGCCGTGCTAGTCGCGATGGAAACCGAGCTTGAGCTACACCAGTTCCGTGGCCGCGTTAACCTGCATACTCAGCTGCAAGAGAGCCTATCAGCCATGGGCGTAACCTTAAGCGGTGATGAGTATCAAGCCCTAGAAGCGATCACCATGGACAGTGTACTCGATGCCGCTAAGCTGAATCAGTACACCAGCTTTATCGGCAATATTATGGCCTCGCGCATTGCATCACTATGGGACTTTAACGGCCCAGCATTCACCATTTCGGCCGCCGAGCAATCGGTGAGCCGCTGTATCGATGTTGCCCAGAATATGATGGCAAGCGAAGCGTTGGACGCAGTGGTTATCGCTGCCGTGGATCTCTCGGGTAGTTTCGAACAAATCATATTGAAAAACAGTGTCGAGCCGGTATCAATCGATGCCACAGCCGCACAGAACGGCAATGGCTGGAATGTGGGTGAAGGTGCTGGTGCTATCGTTCTGGTACCAAGTGATGCTAACAGTGCTGATAGCCAATCTTCTAATGAAGAGCCTTCATATGGAGAAATCAGCGCCCTTGCTTTTGGCAAGGCGACAGAGGCGAAGCGAGTCACTGATAACCTATTGACTCAAGCTGGCGCAGATTTTAACTGTATCAAACTTGTTGAAACCAGTGTTGCGCCAGGAAGCGCTGTGCAGTCACCGCTAAGCAATCTGTTCCCTCACGCTAGTAACACTTGCGCTGAAGAACGTGTGGGCCATAGCTTTGCCGCTGCAGGAATGGCGAGTCTGCTACATGGTCTACTCAACCTTTCTATGCAAAAACAACAGGGAGCAGCGCCACAAAGGGCATTGGTCGTCAACAGCAGTGAAAACCAAGTCTCTCAGCTATTAATTAGCCAAAGTACAAGCCAACAGAGCGCGCTAACGTCACGCTTAAGCTGTGAGCTAAAGTCTGATGCTAAGCATCAACTATTAAAGCAAGTCACCTTAGGCGGTCGCGATATCTATCAGTATATCGTCGACACACCACTAGCCAGCTTAACCTCAATTCAGAGCAAGCTCGCCCAAGGCGCGGCGTCCTCTGTTATCAAGCTAGATAAGCCACTTATTACCCGCACTGCTGCACCTGTTAGCCCTACACCAGTATTAGGTAACCCTATGACCAATCAAGCTAAAACTATTACAACTGAAGCGCCGCCGACTCAAACCGCAGCTATCGATGTTTCTGCTGGCAACTTGAGCGCATTTCAACAGAACCAACAACTGACTCAAGCGGCTCACCAAGCATTCTTAGAAAGCCGCTCTGCAGGTATGAAGGTCGCCGATGCCCTATTAAAGCAACAACTTGCTCAGGAGATCGCGCAAGCAAAAGGTCAAAGCGTTGCCCTAAACCAAAGTGCAGTAGCCCAGCCAGTTAATTCGGTTAATGCTCCTACAATGGCCTCGCCAGCAGTCAATACCGTACTCAAGCCTGATCACGCTAACGTGCCACCCTACACTGCGCCGACACCAGCGCTTAAGCCGTGTATCTGGAACTATGCCGACCTAGTCGAATATGCTGAAGGCGATATTGCCAAGGTATTTGGCAGTGATTACGCCGTTATCGACAGCTACTCTCGCCGAGTTCGTCTTCCAACCACAGACTACCTATTGGTGTCACGCGTCACTAAGCTTGATGCCACCATGAATGAGTTTAAGCCATGCTCTATGACCACTGAGTATGACATTCCCGTTGATGCACCTTACCTTGTCGATGGTCAAATCCCCTGGGCTGTTGCGGTAGAATCTGGTCAGTGCGACTTGATGCTGATCAGCTACTTAGGTATCGACTTTGAGAACAAGGGCGAGCGCGTCTATCGTCTACTCGATTGTACCCTCACCTTCTTGGGCGATCTGCCACGTGGCGGCGATACTCTGCGCTATGACATTAAGATCAACAACTATGCCCGTAACGGCGACACCTTGTTGTTCTTCTTCTCATACGAGTGCTTCGTTGGCGACACCATGATCCTTAAGATGGATGGTGGCTGTGCTGGCTTCTTCACCGATGAAGAGCTTGCCGATGGTAAAGGTGTTATCCGCACCGAAGATGAGATCAAGGCGCGTAACTTAGCAGTGAAAAAGACCTTCAACCCACTGTTAGACTGCCCGAAAACCAGCTTCAACTATGGCGAGATCCATAAGCTACTCAGCGCCGATATTGAAGGCTGTTTTGGCCCAAGCCACGCAGGCCCCGCTCAGCCATCACTTTGTTTCGCATCGGAGAAATTCCTGATGATCGAGCAGGTGAGTAAAGTTGAGCGTAATGGCGGCGCCTGGGGCTTAGGCCTTATCGAAGGCCATAAACAGCTTGAGCCAAACCACTGGTACTTCCCTTGTCACTTTAAGGGCGACCAAGTAATGGCGGGATCCTTGATGGCGGAAGGCTGTGGTCAGCTACTGCAGTTCTTTATGCTACACCTTGGTATGCATACCCAAACCAAGAATGGCCGTTTCCAGCCACTTGAGCATGCCTCACAGAAAGTACGTTGCCGCGGTCAGGTATTGCCTCAGTCAGGCATCTTAACCTACCGTATGGAAGTGACTGAAATTGGTTTCAGCCCTCGCCCATACGCTAAGGCGAATATCGATATCTTACTTAACGGTAAAGCCGTGGTGGATTTCCAAAACCTTGGAGTGATGATCAAAGAGGAAGATGAGTGTACTCGCTACCCACTTTTGACGAACTCAGCAGAAAGTACAGACACAACAACTGCTCAAGCGCCTGTGGCTTCTCTAAGCAAAGAGTCGGAGCCTTCAGCGTCAGTTAATAAAAAGGCATACCAACCAGCATCGGTCAATGCGCCACTTATGGCACAAATTCCCGATCTGACTAAAGAGCCAAACAAGGGTGTGATTCCAATCTCACACGTTGAAGCACCTATCACGCCAGATTATCCAAACCGTGTACCCGATACAGTGCCATTTACGCCGTATCACATGTTTGAGTTTGCTACCGGCGATATTGAGAAGTGCTTCGGCCCAGAGTTCGCTATCTATCGCGGCATGATCCCACCACGTACTCCCTGTGGCGATCTACAAGTGACGACACGAGTTATCGAAGTTAATGGTAAGCGTGGTGACTTTAAGAAACCATCATCATGTATCGCCGAGTACGAAGTACCTGTTGATGCTTGGTATTTCGACAAAAACAGTCACCAAGCCGTAATGCCTTACTCGATTCTGATGGAGATCTCACTACAGCCTAACGGATTTATCTCGGGTTACATGGGTACCACACTTGGGTTCCCTGGCCTTGAGCTGTTCTTCCGTAACTTAGACGGTAGTGGTGAACTGCTGCGTGATGTGGACCTTCGTGGCAAGACGATTCGTAACGACTCGCGCCTACTATCGACTGTGATGGCGGGTACCAATATCATCCAAAGCTTTAGCTTCGAGTTAAGCACGGATGGCGAGCCTTTCTATCGCGGTACTGCTGTATTTGGTTACTTCAAGGGTGAAGCGCTTAAAGATCAGCTCGGACTAGATAACGGTAAGGTGACTCAGCCTTGGCATGTTGCCAATGGCGTTGCAGCGACAACTAAGGTAAACCTGCTTGATAAGAGCTGCCGTCACTTTAATGCGCCAATTAACCAGCCTCATTACCGCTTAGCAGGTGGTCAGCTGAACTTTATCGACAGCGTTGAGATTGTTGATAATGGTGGTACCGAAGGTTTAGGTTATCTGTATGCTGAGCGTACTATCGATCCAAGTGATTGGTTCTTCCAGTTCCACTTCCACCAAGACCCTGTGATGCCGGGCTCCTTAGGTGTTGAAGCGATTATTGAAACCATGCAGACTTACGCCATAAGCAAAGACTTAGGCGCAGGATTTAAGAATCCGAAGTTTGGCCAAATCTTATCGAACATCAAGTGGAAGTATCGCGGTCAGATCAACCCGCTGAACAAGCAGATGTCGATGGATGTCAGCATCACGTCAATTAAAGATGAGAACGGTAAAAAGGTGATCACCGGTAATGCTAGCCTGAGTAAAGATGGTCTGCGTATTTACGAGGTCTTTGATATCGCCATATCCATCGAAGAATCTCTTTAAACCGGAGTGAATGACTGGCTATTTTACTCAATTTCTGTGTCAAAAGTGCTCACCTATATTCATAGGCTGCGCGCTTTTTCCTAGAAATTGAGCAAAAGTACCTGCGTCCTAACTCGATTTATAAAATGAATGATTTAATGGGAACTAGCCGCACGCTAAACCATTAAAGAATGACTGATTTTAAAGAAAAGAACAGTTAAAAGAATAGATAAGAGCCGATAGCTCAATAATTAAGGGTCTACAAATAATGAATCCTACTACAACCAACGAAATGCTTTCACCGTGGCCATGGGCTGTGACTGAGTCAAACATTAGCTTTGATGTGCAAGTGATGGAACAGCAGCTAAAAGATTTTAGCCGTGGCTGTTACGTGGTAAATCACAGCGAGCAAGGATTTGGTATCGCCCAGTCAGCCGAGATAGTTTCTGAGCAGGCAGCTAACCATGCAGGCTTGCCTGTCAGTGCTTTTGCACCAGCTCTTGGTACAGAAAGCCTAGGTGACAGTAATTTTCGCCGCGTACATGGCGTGAAATACGCCTACTATGCTGGCGCAATGGCAAATGGTATTTCATCGGAAGAGCTGGTTATCGCACTGGGTAAAGCCGGTATTCTGTGCTCATTTGGCGCAGCGGGTCTTATCCCTAGCCGCGTAGAAGCAGCCATTAACCGCATTCAAGCTGCGCTGCCAAACGGCCCATACATGTTTAACCTTATCCATAGCCCAAGTGAGCCTGCACTAGAGCGTGGTAGCGTTGAGTTATTTTTAAAACATAAAGTGCGCACCGTTGAAGCATCGGCATTCTTAGGCCTAACACCACAAATCGTTTATTACCGCGCAGCAGGCTTAAGCCGCGATAGTAACGGCAAAGTGGTTGTTGGCAACAAGGTTATCGCCAAGGTCAGCCGCACCGAGGTGGCTGAAAAATTCATGATGCCAGCGCCAGCTAAGATGCTACAAAAATTGGTGGATGATGGTTCTATCACTGCAGAGCAGATGGAGCTTGCGCTACTTGTACCTATGGCCGATGACATTACCGCAGAAGCCGATTCAGGTGGTCACACAGATAATCGTCCATTGGTGACGCTACTACCGACTATCTTAGCTCTAAAAGAGGAGATTCAAGCTAAATACCAATATGAGACGCCTATCCGCGTGGGTTGTGGCGGTGGTGTTGGTACTCCCGATGCCGCGCTTGCGACCTTTAACATGGGCGCAGCGTATATCGTAACTGGCTCAGTTAACCAAGCTTGTGTCGAAGCGGGAGCCAGTGATCATACCCGCAAGCTGCTTGCCACTACCGAGATGGCCGATGTCACCATGGCCCCAGCGGCAGACATGTTCGAGATGGGAGTTAAGTTACAGGTCGTTAAACGCGGTACACTCTTCCCTATGCGTGCAAACAAGCTGTATGAGATTTACACCCGTTACGACTCAATCGAAGCGATTCCGGCGGATGAACGTGAAAAGTTAGAGAAGCAAGTATTCCGCTCAAGCCTTGACGAAATCTGGGCAGGCACAGTTGCGCACTTTAATGAACGTGACCCTAAGCAGATTGAGCGCGCTGAGGGTAACCCAAAGCGTAAGATGGCACTTATCTTCCGCTGGTATCTCGGCCTTTCGAGCCGCTGGTCAAATTCTGGTGAAGCGGGCCGTGAGATGGATTATCAAATTTGGGCAGGTCCTGCACTCGGTGCATTTAACCAGTGGGCCAAGGGCAGTTATTTAGATAACTATCAAGACCGTAACGCGGTCGATGTGGCCAAGCATCTGATGTATGGCGCAGCTTACTTAAGCCGCATCAACTCACTCACTGCCCAAGGCGTAAAACTGCCAGCACAGCTACTGCGCTGGAAGCCAACTCAAAGAATGGCTTAAGGGCAGCCTTGAGCGGCTCGTAGAAAGTAAAGAGTCAGCCTTGAGCGGCTTTGATAAAAAAACAACCAATCTAGAAAGCCACTAATCTTCATTAGTGGCTTTTTATTGTGATATTTTCCTGAAACTTAAATAACTCCCTTTTATTATCAAGACAGGATGTATTTCACTCACCTCCAATGTTTGCAATAAACTTACAGGGTTCTCTCGGTACTTGGGGCTCATAGTCATCGCCAAGTACCTCATATAACAACTTTTGAGCCATTAAAAACTCTTGAAAACGCTCCTGTGTATTTACATATTTATGCTGATATCCATTAAACCCCTCCCAATTTCTAATGTTCTGGCGGTTGCAAACACGTAAAGAAACAAGTTGGTCTGTAAGCTGTGCCACCTCCTGAATAGATATTTCACTGATATCTATCTGCGCAATATCAAATAGTTTTCTATACAGTTGTGCTGCTTGCAGGCCTAAATGGCGTAACATGGGATCTGTGTGCTCCATTACAACAAAAATTTCATAATCATCCCTGATACCGTTAAGATTTGAGTCAACTCCATCTACGGTTAAATTAGCATTATCGTAATCAACATCTGGCAATGCATACCCAATTGCTGGATGGGAAAACTCTTCCCATTGATAACTACTTCTATTCGTATCAGGCCTACCAAAGCCAAGTTTTTTTACGAAATAGAATTTATCTTGGTAAATTACAGCATTACCTAGGGGATAAAATTGGCCGAAATGCCATTCATCTATGTTGGATAAAGCAACTTGACTCCACCTCCATGAGTTTTTAGTAGGTATCTGGTTAACACTAGGGAGTCTAGATACCCAGATGTAGTTTTGATACGAGACTATGTCACCTCTTTTATAGTACTGAGCACTATCAAACTTGGGGTACTCAGCATAATCAAGAGCAAAAACAATACAGGGGAAAGTTAATAATAAAGCGGTTATCTTAATCATTATAAATTCCTTTTATAAAATGATATAAGTTAATAATTGTTGGCTGTTGGGATACCGACCTAAAACCCAAAAATTACTCGTCCATGGGTAACATTAAAAGCATAGTTACTGAGAACTCAGATAGCTATATTGATTTGTTTTAGTTCACCAGCCTACTCTGCTCCCTTAAACAACTGATGTATAGAGCGGCTTACCTACGCCGCTTCAACTCAACCATTCACAACACAAGGCCCAAGGCGTAAAACTACCAGCACAGCTACTGCGCTGGAAGCCAACTCAAAGAATGGCTTAAGGGCAGCCTTGAGCGGCTCGTAGAAAGTAAAGAGTCAGCCTTAAGCGGCTTTGATAAAAAAACAACCAATCTAGAAAGCCACTAATCTTCATTAGTGGCTTTTTATTGCCTATATCTTTACAAGATCTGTTGTCAGATCACGGAAGCCCACCACACAAACAGCGCATACTACAAAGATATAAACCATACGATTAACCCTAAAGTAAGCAGACCTGTTGTAAAAATCTGGATACTCGTCAATTATTAGGCTTTACTAGAGTAATACTCTGTTTTAAAAGGTTTCTAACTATCATTCCCTTAAGACCTCAAACCTTTAATCAGCTACAACTTAAGATTTCTATCGCAATCTTTGTCCTGTTCGCTAGCGCTGCGTTTGCCTACCGTATCTGGGTACAGGTTCCCGCTATAGAGCGCTCATTATTAAAAGTCTCTGAGCAGGAGTTAGTTGCTTTGAACTTTGCCTTCGAGCAGATGAGTATGCCACTGCATACCATCAATTACGACTATGCGGTTTGGGATCAAACTTACAACTACATGAAGTCAAATAGTGTTGCCGCTAAGCACAAATACGAGCAACACGAATATCCAGATGACACCTTTAAAAGTTTAAAAGTCGATGGCATCTTTATCTTCGATAACAATAACAATGCGGTTTTTAGTAAAGGCTTTCGCCACAGTAGCGATAACCAAAAGCTTCAATTTGAGCTGATGGACTTTTTAAAACATCCGCAATATATACTGCTATCCCCCTTGAACAAAAACACGCTACCGCCGCAAGAGCTGTCTTTTAATACCCCGAGTAAGGTACCAAGTAAAACTGGGGCTATCTCCACTAAATTTGGCCCAGCTCTCTACAGCTCCAGCAGTATTTTACAGTCAGATCGCACTGGACCGATAATGGGTTATATTGTGTTTATTCGGCTGATTGACGAAGAGTTTATGACAGAGCTTTCAAGATTCACTTCTGCGGGAGTTGAACTTAGCGAAGTCAAAGCCTCTGACGATGTCAGTCACATTCCCTATCTAGGTTCTGGCTTGGATCTGACCAAGCTAGCGCCAACTTCTCAACGCTTGGTTCGCAATATTGATGGTCGACCATTAATAAAATTTACCCTGTATCACACCAATTCAGAATCACCTTCCGTACTCGGTAGCGATATCTATATCCTACTGGCTGAAATGTGGATTCTACTGTTATTAGCCTACCTCCTATACTCGTACTTTTTAGTGCAACCGGTAAGAAAACTTGCAATCGATATCGAAGAGATGGATAAGAGTCGGGAGATCAAAAAGCTCAGGTACCGCTACCCAATTACAGAGTTGGTAAATGTCGCCACCCACTTCAACGCGTTAATGGGCACGATTCAAGAGCAGACCAAACAACTCAATGAGCAGGTTTATATTGATAAGCTGACCAATATCCCCAATCGTCGCGCTTTTGAACAACGACTTGAGACCTATTGTCAACTGCTTGCTCGGCAGCAGATAGCTTTTACCCTAATCATTGCCGATGTGGATCACTTCAAAGAATATAATGACACCCTAGGACACGTAGCGGGTGATGAAACACTGATAAAGGTCGCGCAGGTTCTAAACCAACAATTTTTCCGGGCAGAAGATATCTGTGCTCGTTTAGGTGGCGAGGAGTTCATCATGCTCTACCGTGATATTCCAGACGAGCCACTGCAGCGCAAACTCGATGCCATGATTCAAGCCTTTGAAGACCTAGCGCTGCCCCATCCCAGCGCGACTACCGCGACACATGTAACCGTCAGCCTAGGGGTGTGCAAAGTGTTGGCTGTAGAAGGTTTTGAGTTTAAAAGCGCCGCTAGCATCATAGGCCGCCAAGCAACACTCGCTGCCGATAGAGCCCTTTATCAGGCTAAAAAGGCGGGTCGAAACCGTTACGTTAAAACCTGCATCTCAGTGGATGAAATAGAGCAATTAGAGTATGAGTCACCCAGTAATAAGCCCTAACTTAGGGCAAACATTCTAAAGTCGCCCCCAACCGATAACCTAATCTTCAGTACTAGGCAAGATAGTCAGTCGATGGATAGCTTCTCCCGGCAATAAGGGAGTACTCTCCTGGCTCACATACTCATCGAATCCCGCTCTATAAAAGTCTGATAACGGATGCCCAGACTGACCACCTGGAATAGTCATAATCCCATTTTCCTCATCACCGGGCTGCACAATAAAACGCTGTGATGCACCAAATGAGGCCCCCTGTACCGCGGGCATAAAACTGTCACCAAAGCCTTCGACCACAGGCATATCTAGTAAGGGACTGAGTACCGGTAGCTGCTTAGAAAATGGATGCTGGATCTTGAGCTGATTGACTTTGCCCCACGCGAGATCGGCCATCTCATTACTGTCACTGTATTTAGCTAAACTCGCCTCTTTAGCGCTGAGATACATCTGCAGTAGATGGCTAGACCAACTTTGCTCATCCCGAGGCAACCAACTTGGCTCTTGCGTATTAATAAGCTGCCAGATCCCCGGCTCTAAATAACGCTTTATCGAAGAGAGACTAAGCTGGTATTTAGCCAGCTCTGTTTCGATAGGAGCGAAGGTGGTATCGATAACTTGCGTTCTAAAGTGACGCACTAAGGTATAACCCACAGAGTCGCTACAGGCACAAGCTTGCCATGACTTTATATAATCAATATCTTCAGCGAAACGCTCTGGCTGAGCACTCAATTGTTTGAGTAGCAACTGCTGCCAAGGCACTAAAAAACGTGCCTCATTATCCAACTGTAGCTGATAAAAATCCTTTATGGAGAAACGCTCGGCCTCAAGTAGCCTGTCTCTTATTTGCATGCTACGCGCCCCTAGGGCATAGCCGCCATCGCCTAATGCCTTATGCGCATCAACCGACACCACTCTAGAGTTACCAGTCCACAGTCGGTTGCTCTCGGGATCAATAACCTGCGGAAGCTTAACTTGGTCTTGCAACCAATTTACACTTTGATAATCCTGAGTTGCCATCGCAACGTTGCTTGGATTAGTTCTCGATGGATAAGCGCCGGCAGGCTTCCATGCGGCGCTGCCCATGCTGTCGACCAGCAACATGTTCTGCACAGGGATCCCCATGGATTCAGCAATCTCAATGCCTTGTTCAACACTTGCGATGCTATCGAGCTCAATCAACTGCATATTCACTGCATAATCTGTGTGTGCAACCCAAGACAAGGCATACCTCTGTTCGCCAACCTCCTTTACCGGGCCATAGGGCGACATCTCTATCGCATAAACGACCTCGGAGTCAGGCAAGGCGATGGTTTCATTTTCAAAATAGATGGGAGTTTTCTGATCAATGGCCACCCAATCGGCAGTATCGACATAAGCGTTGGTAAAACCCCATGCCACCTCGCCATTACTGCCCACCACAATCGCTGGCGCGCCGGGCAGTGATACCCCCGTCACTTGACGTTCAACCCCATCTTTTTGATAGTTAAGCTGCGCCCGATACCAGATGATTGGCACAGCAAAAGAGAGATGCATATCATCGGATAACATGGCATTACCGTTCTCGGTCAACTCACCGGTAACCGCCCAGTTATTACTACCAATATCCTGCGGCTCAGCAATCTCTATGGTTTGAGCCTGTACCAGTAAATTGTTTGACAGTGCAGGGATTGGCAAAGGCGTTAACGCAAGCTGACTGCCATCGAGAGGCGCCTGATATTGGCTTGGCTGGATTAAAAAGTTAACCATCTCGCTGCCAAATAGTGCCTGAATTTGAGTTAGCGTTAAGTCACGCTTTATGGTGTTGCCTTGCAGATCGAGATACATACTGTAGATCACCAGTAAACTATCGGCAGGCTGCCAAGGCTTAGGCTCCGCGCCAGTCACTATATACTCAAATGAAGAGAGAGTTTGTGCTGCAAGTGCATCATTCACCCCGCGAGCATAGGTGGTTAGCACAGCTAAATGCTCGGCATTCAGCTTGGCAACTATCAGTTCTGCACGTTTACGCAGTTGATGAAAGCGGCGACGCTTGTCTAAATCTAATGCCTTTTCACCGAAGATCTCAGCCAGTTCCCCAGCGGAATTTCGTCTTAGCAGATCCATCTGAAAGAACCTGTCCTGCCCATGGGCGTAACCTAAAGCGTAAGCGGCATCTTGACGATCACTGGCGTGAATGATGGCAGTACCTAACCTATCGCGCTCAAGACTCACTTGCTGTTTAACGCTATCACTTGTGACGTTTTGATCCAGTGCTGGTAAGCTCAAAGATAAAGATAAGTACAAACCACCAACAACGGCTGCGGCTACTGACGAAGTCCCAACCAGTGCTATTTTTACTGTTTTATGCATCGCTTCTGCAGTCCCTGCGTTAAAAACTCTAATGCATCATAAACTGGGTTGCAAAAATGTTAAACCACCATTCGAGTTTTATCCTCATATCTATCAAATACAGCTCTTCATGCTAGATATTGCATCAACGACAGTGAACTGAACTTTTCTGTTGTTCAGTAAAAAATAGCTACTGTTTACGACCTATTTTATTATGGCAAAATAGGCCTATGAATTAGGGAGTAATATGGCTAAACCCAATAAGAAAGGGCCAACACAAACGGTCGAGATCTTCTGCGCCAAATGTAAAAGCCAGCTGTTTAAGTACCGAAAAGGTGGCAAAGGCGCACTGGTTAAGTGTTTTAAAGAACGTATTGTCGATGACTATACGCAAACGCCCTGCCAATGCCCAAACTGCGAGCAAATCTTCGCCCGCGACACTCTTATTCGCGGCGCGCCAGCGTTTAAGATGATTGGCGGTAAGGTCACAATGAAGTAGCAGCCTTTGAATAAAGGCTGATTACATTTTTCTTTAGGGTTGGTGTTACCGAGTAGCGAGTTTGAATTTGGTACTTAGTCGCTATCAAGCGCCTACAGCGGGCATGTGTGCAGACACTGCACTAGGTTAAACAAGCACTATTCTGATGATTAGGAGTAATGGCTGTAAGGCTAGCTAATTATCTGTCTCTAAGTCACTTCGATGCTTTTATGCACTGAATAATTTTCAACCCATTTGGGTAATAAAGGTTTGCTCGTCATCCACAAAAGCCACAAAGCCGCCGTGATAGATAAATACCCGGCCACGCCCCTCAACTAGGCAGGCAAGCTGTGGGTGCAAATCTTCTTCGTTATCCTGACTTTGAAAAGTGCCTGTATCGGTGATTACGCCGCTAAGTGTAGGCAAATATCCATAAGTGCGCTTGGCTTGATCAATCAAGCTCAATTCACTGGCGGTAGAGAAGCAAAGTGGGATCGCACCAGCTTCTTCAATAAATAAAGTTTTCACTTCTTCAAAAGCTGTAATCACCAGCCAGTCGATGCCGTTAACATGATGGATATGCATAGGGTTTCTCGGTAATTCTGATGCGAAGATTCTATCACTATCAGCGGCTGAACGTAGTAGAGATTTAGTTACTAAACGTGGTAATTCGGTGCCACTTCCGAGCATCAATTAGGCCAACTTGAAACACACTTTTGCCCCTTTCAGTGTTAGTGTTGTTACTCATTCGTATTTAGTTCATGACAATTCGCCATACATTTGCTAATGGGTGTTATTGACTGTGGCTATCAATCTCGAGCGTATTGATTTAAGCGTATATTCATATCCATACAAACTATAAGTGTTTGATGGTAAGATGAAAACACAACTAAAGTGAACCGTTGGATATAATAAGAGATTTCAAATGTACATAGGGTTTTATACACAAGAAGAAATTGTAGCAATTGGTGAAGATGACGCTGGTATTGTAGAAAATAATGCATTTGTTCATAAGCAGCAATTAAAAGATTTGAGCAAAGTCATCTTCCATCATAACTCTGAACAGTTTGAAATTAAGCTAACTAGAGACGGTTTATTCGCACTACAACTGAAAGAAGTAGAAAGGGAGTTCCCTCAATCTAAGGAAGTAAAAGACTTTGACGGTGATAAATCCAGAGAAAAGTGGCGCCTATATGTAGATCACATTAACGCTTTTCAAGTTGCCCTCATGACTTCAAGCCTGAATGTTGTTTTTAAGAGTAACCTAGCGGGTATTCATGACATAACTAGAGATGATGTATTGACTTTAAATGCCAAAATGCATGCAGAAGGCTTGTGGTCTTCAGGCAATACAGTCGCTACCAGAATATATCGGGATGCTCCCCTTCATGCACTAACTGCTAGTAAATTTTTATGCATTGAGCATTTTAATTTGTGTATAGATATTTTTAGTGAAGTGCTTTTGAACGGTTCCATTACTCACGTAGCAAACATGGGACGTTCACTTGTCCATTATAAAACAGGCAACAATAACTTAGCTTTAGCTATTGCTTGGTTTGAGATTGAGTCACTACTTAAAAGAAGGCTGAGAGGTTACATACAGTCACCTGAAAACAACTATATAGTTAACAAAGATACGGGTGCAAAACGTTTTAATAAAAGTAGATGCGATTACTTAGCTGATTCGACGGAAGTGGCACTGGTTGCTGAGTTGCTGGAGTTGTTAGGGCTAATTGATTTTGAAACTTATAAGGAAGTTTCAGTTTGTCGTAAACACAGAAATGGAATGGTGCACGGATCCATTTCAGTTGTGAAGACCGAAGTGGCTCGACGCTGTATTAAGCTACTTGTTAATCTAATTAACTTAGAGTTCAACTCTTCGCTAAAAATATGCACAAACCAAAGTATGACGTTGATTTGAAAATGAAACCGCTAATGAACTAATCATGTTAGTTCATCATTAGTTGGGTCGACAGAATCAACCGGCCTTCTCTAAATAAAATTTGCGCAGCATCCCTGCTTTATCCTTTCTCTCGGTTTCGAACGCTTTATTACATTCAAAGACTAGTTAAGTTAGTGTCACCTAACTTTGCATTAATTTTAGTTATGTTAAAGACGTCATTTGGTGCAATCACTCTAAGCCATTTATGTCCAAAAATGAGTTAGTGCTTTAGTCATAACTCTACATGCCAAAGGTTATGTTGTTCTAACTACTTTTAGAAACAGCTTAGACCTTCGAAAACAAGGATCTTTGCTGCGATAGCAAGCAACATCAATAAAGCGCACGGTGCAACAAACTGTTATAATGGCAAACAGCAACACAGTTATCTGCGTCTATCTACGCCAAACCGATAACTGCCATAGATAAATCAGACACATTATTGAGACTCGCATGCCGTTTTCTAAGCTTGGATTAAGCACACCTATCGTTAAAGCTGTTACCGAGCAAGGCTACACTAGCCCTACTCCGATTCAAGCTAAGACTATTCCTGTTATTTTAAGCCAGCGTAACTTAATTGCTGCAGCGCAAACTGGTACCGGTAAAACCGCCAGTTTTGTATTGCCAATTTTAGAAATGCTCAGTCGCGGCGAGACTCAACGTAAAAAGCGTGTTCGCGCACTCATTCTGACTCCGACACGTGAGCTAGCAGTACAGGTTGAAGATAACATCAGCAAATACGGCAAGCATTTAGCGCTAACCTCTATGGCCATGTATGGTGGCGTCGACTCAAAGCCTCAGCGTGAACGCTTAATCGAAGGCGTTGATATCTTAGTCGCTACACCGGGACGTTTACTCGACATGTATACCCAGCGCGCCATTCATTTTGATGAGCTAGAAATTCTAGTTCTCGATGAAGCCGATAGAATGCTGGACATGGGCTTTATTGAAGACATCAATAAGATCATCGAAAAGCTACCAGTTGATAGACAGAGCCTGCTTTTCTCCGCGACCTTATCACGCCAAGTAAAAGAGCTGGCAAGAGCAACGATAACTCGACCTATCGAGATTTCTGTCACTCACAATACAGACAATAAGCCCAAAATTGAACAATGGTTGGTTACCGTCGATAAAGACAAAAAGTCGGCCTTGTTGAGCCATTTAATTCAAGAAAATAACTGGCAACAAGCGCTTATTTTTATTGAGACTAAGCAAGGCGCTGCCAAGCTGGTCAGCCAGCTTGAGAAGCGCGGCATCACCGCTGAGTGTATTCACAGCGGCCGCAGCCAAGAGATCCGTGAAAAAATTCTAGCTGACTTTAAGTCCGGTAAAATTGGCCTTTTGATTGCCACAGGTATTGCTGCTCGCGGGCTAGATATCGATGAACTGCCATTAGTGATCAACTATGATCTGCCTTATCCTGCCGATGATTATATTCACCGAATCGGTCGTACTGGCCGTGCAGGTGCTAGCGGTGAAGCGGTTGCTTTAGTATCGAAAGATGACTTTAAAAACCTGTGCATGATCGAAAGCCGCTTAGGCCATTTAATTGAGCGTAGAGAAGTTGAGGGTTTTGCCCCCCGTAAAGAGGTGCCAATCTCAATTTTAAACTATAAGCCTAAGAGCAAACAAAATGCCGGAGGCGATAGAAAGCCCCAGCGTGATGCTAAAGCGAAAGGGCCTGCAAACCGTAAAGCGAATAGTAAAGCCAATAATAGCGGCGAGCGGAAAGAAAGCGGTAAAAACAGCAATAAGCTACCACCGAACCCGTGGAACTTATAAGGTTTACCAACGAGTGTCGCCCCCTGAGACTGTCACTCGTTTTGCGCTAGCAGCTTCTTCAAGCCGCTTATCTCTATAGGCGAGTACCGACTCCTTTATCAATAGTTTATCTCCCTACAGGGCCGCTTAACTCTATGCGGCTCTGTTCTTTGCGCTTTACAATTAACACTTTCTTTACAATACCTTTTCGCATACGATAGCTTAATTAATTAAGTTTACTCAGCTATGGCTAATCTATACTCAGCCTATGCATCTATTTAATCTCTATTTCCATACTCTGCGCCGCGGATCATTTTCGTTAAATTAGAGCTAGCCTAGGAGTGCCATGCTTGCTTTTATGCAAAAATTCAAAACTAAACACTACCTGTTAATCGGATTCACCAGCTTATTTTCGCTGCTTCTCGTCGCGTTTCTTCTCCTCAATAAACTACAGAGTCCTCCCTTAGCTCCAGGCGCGATTATGGTTTTGCCTGTTAAAATGGATTCAAAAACCGATTACTGGCAAGAGTACGCTCAGATGGAGCAAGTGATCGCAAACCTTGGAACATCGGCCCAATATCCGGTACTACAGACTGAAGATGTGCTCTCCATGCTGTCTCAGGCCTCAAGCTTTATCCAAGATCAGCAAGCTATCGACCTTGAGCGGCTTTTCATTGTCTCAGGTATTAGCTTACTCGTTGAACCGACACTGACTCCCTATGATGATGGTTATCGACTCGACTATCGCTTACTTAGCGCACAATCGGTGGATAGCGGTAGCATTTACGCATCCTCTATGACAGATGCAAATCAGCAGTTAGCTAAGCTGGTACAAGACAGAGTGGGAAGCCATTCACTCGATAACCAGACTTTAGATGACCGCTGGTTTAACAACCCCTTACTCATTAAGGCAATAAAGCAGATCCAATACAGTGAGCTTGGTGACGCTCAAGCAAGCCTAAATGATCTGCTGACTCAAACACCCAATAACCTTATCGCCATAAGACTATTAGCCGAGTTACTCACGGCGCAGGACAAAAGTGAAGACGGCTCAGGCGATACGCTCATCCTAGCTGAGCAGTGGCTCGATAAGGGCATTGCCCATGGGAAAGCCAGTGGTAACTCACTGCAATTGGCAAGATTAAGACTCACACTGGCTCAGCTGCAACTGAAGAAAGGCCTGCTTGAATTGGCAAACAGTCAATTGTCTCAAGCAAGAACATTAGCCGCCAATAGCCAAGATTGGCTGTACCTAGGTCATATCTCTAATTGGTCGGGTCATATCTTTCAAAGACTCAATCGATACCAACATGCCAAGGCCCAATACCAATACTCCCTCGTTTACCAACAAAAAGCAGGCTACCCTATAGGCCAAGTGATAGCGCTCAATAACTTGGCACAACTGGAAATTGTCCAAAACAACTATAGCCTTGCTTACAAGGCCATTAATCAATCGGTCGCCATCGTCACCCAAAGAGAGCTAAGCCAACTTCATGAGCCCACATTTAAGCTATTGGCTCAGATTGAAAACAAGCTACAGCGTATACGCTAATCATGCTCGTTAACACTCAGGCACAAGGCGCTGCTCAAGGAAAACGTTAGGGGCAATAAGATGACTTTAAGGTCGATTAAATAGATCGATTGCGCTCTTTGTCATTGCCCTAACTCCAGTGTTAATCGTGGGGGCGTAATCGGGAGCAAACTGACTCGAGTGTAATGAGGGTAAAGCATTCCCCGACTCTAAGCTCAACTGATACTGACTCGGGTTAACCGCCCCCAGCCAAAAAAGAGTGATAGGGCGTTTTTCCGCTGTTAAACCGTATAAACCAAAGTCTTCTCCGGCCATTACTGGCAAGGCGTCAATCACATTATCCTGACCAATCTCGGACTCAATACTTGCTCGTACTCGGCTGACTAATACAGGGTCATTATAGGTTGATGGGATCCGCTCCTCTTCATGAACATAAACGTCTGGAAACAGAGATTCATCAAGGCCTGCGCTCATGGCGATCCCTTGGGTTAGACGCTTAAGTGCGGCAATTTGTTGCAACCTCACCTCTGGGTTATAGGAGCGCAGAGTGAGCTGTAATTTCACTTCATCAGAGATAATATTGTGCTTTGAGCCGCCATGAATTGAGCCGACTGTTATCACGCTAGGCTCTAGGGGCGATAACTCTCGGCTGGCAATCGTTTGCAATGCCAATACGATTCTAGAGGCTAACACGACAGGGTCTTTGGTCAAATGCGGGTAAGCGCCATGGCCGCCCTTACCTTTAACGGTAATATCCACTGAATCGACATTCGCTAAGGCATACCCAGATACCATACCCACCTTGCCTGCGGGTATAGATGCGCTAACGTGCAAACCGAGAATATAATCAGGGGTATCAAAATCAGTAAACAACCCTTGCTTTAACATGGCTTTCGCGCCGCCGCCCACCTCTTCTGCTGGTTGTGCGACCATCATCAAGGTCCCCTGCCAGTTGGCTTTAGTGGCAACTAGTTGCTGAGCCGTGCCCACTAGACTTGTCATATGAATATCATGACCACAACCATGCATCACACCCACTTTATTGTTATTGGCATCCGTTGTGATAACTTTAGAGGCATAAGATTTTCCCGTTTCCTCAATGATTGGCAAACCATCGGTATCGGCTCTTATCATCACAGTTGGTCCTTCACCATTTTTCAATAGGCCTACTACGCCGTAACCACCAACATTTTCAGTAACTTGGAAACCCAAACTTGCTAACTCTTTGGCTATACGAGCGCTACTGTCTTTCTCGTGATAAGACAGTTCTGGGTTTTGGTGCAGGTGGAGATATAAGGCTTCAAGACTCGGCATTGCCTTGGCCGTTGACTCGGCCAATTCGGAGGCATAACAAGGTGTCCAGTGACAACAAATGAGTAGAGCAAGCGAGCAAGATTTTAGTAATCTCATGATTTATCTCTCTTATTTTTCAGCGACGTTATTACAACTGCAGTTACAATCCCTTAACAGCCTAAGTTAACACAGCGTCAATATATATAAACCCGTGAAGACTAAATGACTCTGGTACCCGTTGAGCCATGCCAACAGAACCTATTCAATTACAGATGCCACAAGCTGTTACATTTGTTAATGACGCTCACCAACAAAGAGTAATTAATAGCCAGTTGTTTTTATTGAAAAAAAGATAAATGTGATCCACTTTCAAGATTTGTTTTTTTGTCAGATAAAGGCAAGAAATTAGCACTATCTAAACGAGACCCTACCTCAATTAGAGTATAAGATAACGCGCGTTTAAAAAGAGAATAATTCTCATTTGGTTAAAGTTAAGGTGCGTCATGAATAAGCTCAAAGTTAGTGTACTTGCGATAGCAGTAAGTACAGCGCTCAATGCTCAGGCTCAAGAAGCCAAGGTCGAGACTCAATCAAACCAGCAAGCCAGTGCTAAAATGCAGGAAGTGATCGTTATTTCAGGCTCGCGTATGGAGCAGGAAATCGAACAGGTTGCCGGCTCAATTATGGTCATTGATGAAGATGCTATTGAAAAAAGCATGAGCAATGACTTTGGTAGTTTATTTAGAAACGAGTCTGCTATCGGCGTTAAAGGCGGTGCGGGTAAACCTACCACTGTGACCATTCGCGGCATCGGTGGCAACCGAGTGATGATGGTAAAAGATGGCGTTCGTGTTAATAACCAATATGCCTCACCTCTTGGTCCAGGTGCTGAAGGCACCGGCCGCGGTCTTACCGAAGTGCAAAGCCTAAAGCAAGTTGAAGTGGTAAAAGCCGCTGCATCGACTATGTATGGCTCTGATGCCTTAGGTGGCGTAGTTGTGATGCGTACCAAAGATGCCAGCGACTACCTAATGGGTGATGACTATTATGTATCGCTTAATGCCGGCTATGCGGGCATTAACGATGAATACGCTGCCGGTTTTACCAGTGCGGCAGCCTACGGTGGTTTTGAAAACCTGCTGACTTATCAGCACCGTACTGGCGAAGAACTACCTAACTACTATGACACTCAGCCAGACAGTGATCTTGTGCAAGACAGTGTTCTGTTCAAAAGCAAATACCATTTCAATGACTATACCTCAGTTCAGTTGACCTTAGATTACCTAGAGCAGACACTAAAGCGCTGGGAATACGAGTTTGATAAAGACAATGCACTTGAAGAAAATATCGATACCGACCGTGATACTCAAGTCATTAACGGTGCTCTGCAGTTAGTCTCAAGCAAACCAACAAAAATGCATGATACCTTAACGGTGACAGCTTACTTTGGCCAAACCGAACAGCTAGAACATAGAGACTATTTCGAATGGAATAAGGCGAACACTGTTTACGGCTTAACTGAACTTCGCGATTACAGCTTCGAAGATCAACGTATTGGTATTAACAGTACCTTTAGCAAGTATATTGGCGGCGACAACTATGGTCACCAGATCACCTATGGTCTAGATTACGAGTTTTCTACCATGTCACGTCATCGTACGGTTAATGACGTAGTAACGGATGAAACCACTACGCCATTTACCTTTGCCACAACCGACAGTCAGCGTTTAGGTATTTTTGTACAGGATGACGTCACCCTTCTTGATGGCGATTTAAACCTGATCGCAGGTCTGCGATATGACTATTTCGATAATACGCCTGATAAAAATCAAGCTAAAGAAGGGCTAGGAGATAGATACGAAGAAGCTAATTTTGAACCAATGAGCGACAGTTTCTGGTCACCAAAGCTGGGTCTAGTTTATCAGTTATCAGATTCAGTTAGCGTCTATGGCCAGTACGCATACGGCTACAAGATGCCAACACCAGACCAGAAGTGGGGCGAGTTGGAAGTCGATGCAGGCTCAATGACTGATGTATTTATTCAAGCCAACTATGAGCTGGAGTCTGAGCAATCTCATACTTGGGAAATCGGCGTTCGTGGAAATCACTCTGATACTAACTATGAGCTAACCGCCTTCTACACTTTGGCGAAAGACTTTATTGATTGGCAGTATGTAAGCTATAAACCTCCTGTGTTTGTACCAGGCTTCCCACCTGAGATTAAGCCAATGGAGTTTAAGTACCAATACTACAACCGCGATGAGGTTACCTTATACGGCGCCGAGGCTCAGATTAACCATTGGCTAACCGATAGCATCGAGCTATGGGGTAACATCTCTTACACCTACGGTGAAGATGAAAACGGCGATTACCTTAACAGTGTCAGCCCGCTCAAGGGTAACGCGGGTGTTAACTGGTATACCGATATTGCTAATATGGAAGCCGACTTTGGTGCGGTAGTGCGTTGGGCGGATGATATGAGCCGCACCAATGATATCGAGCTAGCCGAAGAAGATATTTGCGCCATGGGGATCTGTATTCCTAAAGAGGAATTTAATGAGGTCTACGGTACAGCGGGTTATGCGGTCATGGACTTAACCTTTGGCCTGCGCATTGACGATAACTGGAAGTTAAGAGCTGGCGTTTATAACCTGTTCGACAAAGAGTATATCGACTATGCCGATGTTGCTGGTCAATCTGTATTCTTGCTCGGTGCGAGTATGGATCTAGAAAAAGAAGACTTTACTCAGCCGGGTCGTTACTTCAACGTGAGCGTGAACTACCAGTTCTAAGCTTATTTAGACGTACTTAGTACATAAAAAATGCAGCCTAGGCTGCATTTTTTATTGGGTTCTAATCACACTTAGTCTGATTCTATAAACGATAAGTCAACGTCAGCTTAGCGTTGCGCTCTTCCCCTGGCATACCGCCCAAGAACATAGCCTTACTGTAATACTCTTCGTTAAATAAGTTATTCACGTTTAACTGTAACTTCCAGCTATCAGCGTCGTAGCTAATCGCGCTATCGACTACGGTATAACTTGGCACATAGCCGTCAGGAATACCAAAAGATGTTGAGTTGGTACTTCTATCATCAACATATTTTGCCCCAAGGCTGATATTGATTGGGCTTGAAAGCGCGAACCAATCTGCCCCGTAAGTTACCCAAGCACTTGCCGTGACATAAGGCACACCTTTTTGGCGGGTGTCATAGCTAGAGCGGTTAGGATCTTTCTTGTCGCGAGCATCTTGATAAACCGCATTGACGTTAACCATCCACTGCTCGTTAAGGTGAGCATTCATATCAAATTCAACACCCGTGGTTTCTTCACTACCATTGTAAAAGTGCTTAGGTACGCTCGGTCCAGACACACCCTCTTCATAATCGGGATTGCTGTATTGCAAATTAGTTCGTGAACTCTTAAACAGCACTAATGATGCCAGCATTTGATCATTAAAGGCCTTAAAGCGCATACCTAGGTCATCACTTATCGATTCACTATCATCTCTATCGGTATCATTTCCGGCAATACTACCGAGAATGCTATAGGCTGTGCGCCCTTTCGAGTGATTAACGAAAAACGACAAGTCGTCAGTTGGCATGTAAGTCAAACCTAAGTTATAGGTCATACCATCATCTGTAGTATCCGCCTCTGGTGTCGGTTGCGCGCGGCTAGCACTGTAGCGGGGATCAACACCTAAGTGCTCATAGGTCTGCTTAATTTGATTAAAGGCCACGCCAATGCGAGAAGTAAATCCATAACCTAAATAACCCACATGCTGTACGCCTACGCCCCAAGCACTGACTTTCTTGTCGTAGTTGCTGGTTAGTAGTGGATCATGATCTTCGAAGCTACCTTCAGCCCAATTTGGATTACGAATATCGTAAATGTACGGCAGGCTGCCTTGGTAGATCACCTCTCCCGCTTTGTTCTTGATGACTTTATCGGCATCATAGATGGAGTATTGCTTGAACGCGATGTCTCTATCTTCATAGTTGGCATTTATCAATAATTCATTATCAATATCGCCTATTTGGAAGTCATAACGAAGATCGGCAAAGTATTGCCAAGATGACTCATCGGCATCCACTTTACGGTACTCTTGGCGACGAGCAGCAAAGGGATAAAGCACGCCATCTTCTACCAAAGGGGCTCGAGGGTCGGCATTAATCACACCTCTGCGGTCCCAATACACATAGTTGTACGCGCCAGTTTGGCGAGCAAAGCCAGATGTGTAATCGCGATACTGCAATTGTTGATTCAAAAATAGGTTGTCAGTGAAGTAAATATTATGGGTCAGCTTAAAGCGCAGCTCTTCGCCCTCATTATCCTTGGCCATTGGTGAAATAATGCCTGCATTGCCAAATGCGTAGGGAGTTAAACCATCATTTGCTGCTAGCGAGTCAGCCAATTGTTTACGCTGGGCCTCTGTTAGCTGAATACCCGCGTTGTTTGGATCATTGATTAAATCTTCCCAGGTCACTTCACCTGCAGTTTTGCCGTCAACAGATGCAGAGTTAAAAATGCGAATAGGGTGACCAATTGAGTCCACAGCAATGGCATCTTTGATGTAGCTCGCCGACAACATCAGATCTTGGCTATCATCGAGCACATACTTAAGCGAGGTGTAGATCTCATCACGGTCAGTACCTATATCTCGGTAACCGTCGCTGCGCGCTGTTTTAGCGACTACCCGATAGGCTAAATCATCGGTGATTGCTGCGGTGCTGTCGGCCTCAAGCGAATAGGTATTCCATTGGCCGACTTCAGCGGTAAATGCATGCTTTGATTCAAACTGTGGTTTCTTCTCTATGAGGTTAATCACCCCACCCGCACTGCCCATACCGTAAAGCCCGGTTGCAGGGCCTTTTAGCACCTCGACAGATTCAACATTGGTTAACGAACGTGTAGGGTTGAAGGTATTACCAAGACCCGCACCGCCATACATTCCATCATAGGTGTAGTTTGCCCCTAGACCTCGGATAACTAGATTATCACCGATACCGTAGTTGTTACCTGCTTGAGTCACACCGCTGATGTTACGCACTAAGTCTTGCAGATTAGTCAGAGCTTGAGCCTGAATCAACTCTTGATCGACAACCACAACCGCCGCAGGCGTTTCCATCAAGGACATGTCGGACTTGGTCGCTAAACCTGAGTTCATCACAACCTGATTCTGGCGGCCATAGACAGTAATGCGCTCCACATTATCGAGCGATTCATCTGTTTGCTCAGCGTAAACATTAGTTGCTAAAAATGTCGATGCACAAGCAATTGCTAACACCGAATATCGGAAATGTTTCATCAAATAACCCCACTTTAGTATTATGCGGCGAGATGATAACGATTCTCATTAGCTTTTCAACACTTGTTTCACCACTGATACATATGGGATTTGTTTGTGATTGTTTTGACTTGATTTTATTGTTCGGGATTTACATTGTAAATTTAAAGGTAATACTTTAAAACCAATGAGATAGGTGACAAAGATCACACAAAACACTGTACAAAAATCAAACTCAAGTTGTACCCCAAAATGTTCCAAACTCAAATGTGTTCAAACTTTATCCAAGAGACTTAACGTTGCTTGTCTACAGCCAATCCATGTTGGCGCAACTCTGCGTCCCAAAAACTAAGCAATATTCTGCTGAGCAGTTAATCTTGGACTAACTACTTAAGCTTAGGGAACAGAGTTATAGGTACTGGTTTAAATAATCGAGCTAAATACTAAGGCTAGATACTAAATCTAGATACTAAACCTAGATACTAAGCCTAAATACTAGGGCTAAATAATGGGAATTAAGTGCGGTGCACTGCGACAATAATTCACAAGGTGTCCTGCAAGGCGGTCATACAAGTCATCTTTTATATAGGGCTGCTCTTCACTGTAAATACGACTGTCGAGTTCAGTTGGCAGGATAAAATTTGCAAGGCGATTAATATCGGCTTCAATGGTGAGTCTAGTTTCAATAGAAAAGGTCTCAGCCAGTGGATAATCACTGGAAAGAAAAGCACGGCGAAGAAACACTAACATCTCATCGAAGCTAGCATCCCAGTTAAGGTTACCGTTAGCCTGCGCCTCCCAAGCCAGTAGCTCGAGTACGCGAATAACCTCACCTTGTAAGGTTTGGCATTGACCCGATACTGGCACTAAATGCTCCCATAACCAGAGCACCGTATCGGCGCTACTGCCGCTAACATTCACCTTATTACCGATAGCATTCATCTGAGTTATCACCTCTTCAGACTCACACAACTCTATGCAAGCTCCATCCATATCTGCTCCTTCCATGTCAGCTTCTTCATAACGCAAGCTTTAGTATTTTGAGCAACATTTTAACTGGATTTGCGACAGATGCTCAAATCTTGCACTGAGTTTCTGCGACAAATCGTCAGGCCACGCTACTTAAAAAACCTTGAGCCTAAGCTTCTGCAACAGACTAAACCAAGCAGCAGTAATAGCGTGGCAAGCGACACACTACCACCATGGTAATCATCATAAATATTATCTCTATCGCTACTCTCCAGCGGCAGCGCATATAGACCATCAAAATCGTAGGAGCTTACCGTTGCCACAATATCACCATAGCCAACCTCATAGAGATCGATTAGCACATCGTAGTGGTCGGTCGGGTAGCCCCGATCCAGTGTCGTTAACACTTCAAAGTCATCATCGGTAGCATTGCCATAAATGCTAAAAATATCTGTGGTGTAGTAATGCTCCCAGGGCCCGCCGTTGCGACTCAAGTAAAGCTCGGCAAATACATCAGCGCGCTCATTGACATAAATCCCCTCTACATCGGCATCGAAGGTCACACTAAAGGTTTGATAGAAGCCATCGTAGTCGTTATCGACAAATAAGCGGCTATAGGCATCGTAAATATAAAAATCACGATAAACGCCATTAGCAAACTGTTTAACCGAACCACTCTTGGCTAACTCTTGTTTAGCCTGAGCCGCCTTATCGATATGGGCTTGGACTATTTGCTCACGGGTCAGTTTTTCTCGAGTAAGTGGCTCACGGGTAGCTCTAGCCTCTCCTTTCTCTTCAAGGCTTGCCTGTTGCTCTGCTTGCTTCAGCCGCTGTTGCTTAAGCTGGCTTATTTGCACCTCAGATAAGTTATTGCCGTCTTCGGCTGTTTGGGGACTTTGCTCGTCACTGGAAACAGTTTGCGCAACAGAGGTGCTTTTCGGCGGTGAAAGCAGAGTCATATCTGAGTTGGCACTGGCAGGCTGCATTGCACTCATAAATAAGGTTAACAGACCAACACTCGCCGCTCGCGCCCACATGCACTTTTGCTCAACAACATTAGTTATATGAATTTCATTAGTTGTATGATTTTGTTTTGTGTTCATCTTCACCTCGAAATTTTTTCTTAATGAGGTCATTAGAGTCCACTGAGTGTGAACACAAGCTGAACGTTCAAAATTGTCTAGCCTTCGAATGAAGGCTGATTACATTTTTTGGGTAGCACTATCAGGTAGCGAGCTATGAGTTATAACTTCATTGCTATCAATCGCCTCCAGCGAGTGCCGGACAGGATGTCCGAATGTCGTGAGCACATGGTCAATGATGTTCCCTACATCATAATGACATTTCCCATATCCCTACGGGTCAGATGTGAAAGAACGACGTATGTGCAGACACTGCCGTGACACGCAGCAAGTCCTTCTCTGGAAGCTTTGTAGCCTGAGATTTCCTAATAAAGTGTGCTTAAGCCTAACCTAAAATTATTGGATAAATGCGAGGTTAGAATTCTACACAGATAACTCGCGAGTGAAGTGAGTGAAGTGAGTGAAGTAAGCAGAATCGAACATTTTTCACTCGATAAACTTCTAATCCTTTTATAAATCATTGAATTTATAATGATTTGTAAAAGATTGTAGAGACCTCTACATCAAGGCGCTCACTTTTGTGGGCTTGATATTAATAAAATTGGTCTTAATGTTTCGTTTTATCAATATTAAACATTCGTTTGGCTTAGTATGGTTGCTGCTAAGTTGAACTTTAGTCGGAAGATTATCGAGCAACTATATAATAAGCTGTTAGTAGTCAAAGGTTCATTATAGAAAGGAGTCTCAAATGAATAAAAAAACTAAAGAAAATCTAACTGAAGCTGCGCTTATTGGAACAGGTCTTTTGAGCAAATTTGCTCTCTTAAAATCAATGACCGAATCTAAAACATTAACGACAATGGTGATCCTTGGCTTACTATTTTTTAGTGGTTTTATTTTGTTTTTAGTAAAGATGGCTGGCGCCTAACGTTAATCTGTCAGCTACTAACGAGCTGCTAAATTCAGGTTCACTAAGACTGTCATGCCATTTGCTGAGCAAATCG
>NZ_BPET01000004.1 GCF_019654915.1 Shewanella sp. MBTL60-007
TTATATACAATGAGCTGAGGCCGCACTTAAGCTTGGGTATGAAAACACCTAATCAAGTGCATAAAAAAGACCAGCAGCAGAAGCTACTGGTCTAGTAAAAACCGTCAACCTATTTCAGGACGGGACAGCTAATTTAAAATGGATTAACGTCCGCCTGGCTCGGCAAAGCGGGTCATCCAATCTTCTACCTGGTTGTACCAATAGATAGAGTTATTAGGCTTCATGATCCAGTGATTCTCATCAGGGAAGTAGATCATCTTTGATTCAACGCCACGGGTTTGTAGGGTACGGAATAGCTCAAAACCTTGGCCAACTGGCACGCGGTAATCAAGCTGACCGTGGATAACTAACGTCGGGGTGTTAAAGTTCTCTGCAAAGTAGTGCGGAGAAATTGACTTGTAGATCTCAGGTTTTTCCCAGTAATTACCAAAACGGGTGCTGTGTACCGAGAAGTCTGCCGCCATTTGCGAGTACATGTTGTATACCGCTGCATGGATCAGCAACGCATTAAACGGATGTTCTTGACCAAGAATTATCGAGGTTAAATAGCCGCCGTAACTTGCACCGCCAGCTACCATACGCTCGCTGTCGATCCAGTCTTTTTGCTCAAACCAGTCCGCCGCTTTAAGCACATCTTCTAGTGACTTGTTTTTCCAGTCAGGGTTGATGCTGTCGGCAAACTCTTGACCAAAGCCACTTGAACCGTGGAAGTTAGGCCATGCCGTCACATAGCCCCAAGAGGCAAAGGTCTGCGCGTTCCAGCGGTAGTGGAAACCATCAGAAATAGCATTATGTGGACCACCGTGAATAAGCATCATTAACGGGTACTTTTTGCTGCGATCAAATCCAGGAGGGTAGTGAACCCACATCTGAATATCTTGGTCGTTATAGCCTTTGTAGGTTACCGACTCGTAAGTGCCCATATCAACGTCAGCAAGAATGTCGTCGTTAAAACTATCTAGACGGGTGGTTTTGCCATTGCGTGGATTAATAGTTACCAAGCGAGCTGGGTATAGGAAGCTGTCGTTAGTGGCAACGATAGTGCCATCCTCTGCCATTACCGGCTTACCAAAGTTGGTGTCTTTGGTAATAGCTTTGACTTTGCCGTTTTTCGCATTGATATGATAAATGCGGCTAGTGGCGGCATCATCAATGGCGGCATAAAAACCTTTGCTGTCGGCCGTCCAGCCAAAGCGTGATACCGAGCGATCCCAAGTGTCGTTAATCACTTTAGGTTGACGCTTTTTCATGTCCATTAACACTAGGCGTGAGGTGTCAGCGTAGAAACCGTGAATGAGCTGCTGAGTAAAGGCTAAGGTTTTGCCGTTGGGGCTAAACTGCGGATTACTGTTTGGCGCTTCGTTATCTGGGGTTAAGTTTTCAGCTTTACCGCTACCGATTTTAGCTAAGAAGATATCAATTTTTGGATCCACTTCGCGGGTCTTCTTTGCTTGATCCCAGCCGTTGGCTGTAAAGGCAATCCACTGCTCGTTTGGTGCAATATCATAGCTTGATGCGCTTTGTGATGAGCGAGGTAGCTGGTGCTTTAACGGTTGAGTGATAGCTTCAATTTCGCCGCCCTTAGCAGGGATACGGAATACGTGCGCTTGGCGGTCTTCATCAATCCAGTGGTCAAAGCTTGAGTAAGGCAGTTCAGTCCACTGGTGGGCTGAGACTTTAGTGTCTTTATCTGCTTTTAACTGCTCGGCCATTTCTTGCCAGTTTTTACCCGGGAAAATACGGCTAATAAAGTAGATGTGTTTACCGACCCATTTCATACCATATACGCCACCAGGCACATCGGTGAGCTTTTGTGCTTCGCCTGGACCATCCATTGGTAATAGGTAAACTTGGCCTGCTTTATCGTCATCACGCTTACTGATAAACGCTAAGGTTTTGCCGTCTGGTGAAAAAGTTGCTTCGCTTGCGCGCATACCTTTGGCTGTGAGTGCTTGTTGGATATCACCGTCTGTATCAAACAACCAAAGCTGAGTTGAGCCTTTATCTTCAGGCACATCATATTGGGTGACTGGTGCAACGACTTTGTCGCCATCCGGTGAGATAATTGGACTGCCTATACGGTTTAGTTGCCACAGCACATCAACCGAAAGGGGTTTAGTTGATTCTGCATATGCACTTGCCATTGGCATTAGCATAGAAAGTAACAGGATCCCGGCTTTCTTCACGAGTGGTTCTCCTTAGGAGCAATTTGTTGAGTTTTTTATTAGTGTTTTAGCCAGTTTGTAACTGGCGAAGCTAGTATAGCCGCGAATATTACAAAAAGGATATCAATATAAAGAGGCTGTTGCAGATGGTTACACAACTGATTTAAGCCAAGATTAATTACAGGGAATAGAAGCAGAATTGAGAAGATAGTGAGACTCAAATAAAAATGGCGGCAGAATCTTGGGTTCAGCCGCCATTATCTTTTGCACTTTTAGCTATGATGCTAGCTGTGATTAAGCGAGATTAAAACTCTTCGTCGTCGCCACCGAAGTCACCGAAACCGCCATCGCCAAAGCCTGCGTCATCAAAGCCGCCAAAGCTTTCATCGCCGCCGAAGCCGGTGTTGGCAAAGGTGTCTTCGCTAGCATATTCAGAAGCAAAGCCAGAGTTGTCACCTAAGAAGCTTGAACCTGCATCTTCTGGTGCTGCGGTATCGGCTGCAGCCGTTTCAGTTGCAGTATCAGTTTCTGGAGCTACTTCTGGAGCAACTTCAGGTGCTGCTTCTGCAGTTGCTGGTGCTTCATCACCAAATAGTGCGTTGCTGATTAAGTTACCCGCAACCATACCCGCAGCTACACCAGCAGCAGTTTGCATGAAGCTACCAAACGCACTTGGTTGACGAACAGGTTGAGGCTGCACTGGAGCCGGGTTAGTTCCGCCCATCATGCGGCTTAATGCACCACGCTCAGATTCTTTTCTGAAGTGCTCAACTTGAGTTTGTAAGAAGTCACTCTTTGACTTAAGTTCTTTCAGTGCCATCTCTTGTACAAGTACCGCTTGAGTTAGCTTGTAAACGATATCTTCTTGAGAAGCGATTTCTTTGCTGATTAAGCTTTCTGCTTCAGCATCTTTTGGCTTATTTGGGCTAGCTTTTAGTTTATCAGCTACGTTTTGAATCAGTTCTTGTTCTTGTGGAGTCATGTTCAAATTCCTGAATGTAAGGATACGTCTTTACGTATTTGACGCGCATCCTAGCTTAAGGTTCACATCGTGCGTATAACTAATAAATGATTACTGAATCAATAGCTTAAATAACTATCAGTTAACAACAATTAACAAACAAGCAGCTTTAAAAACTTACAAAGATTAAGAGAGTTTTATGTTCAAAATTGTGTGGGGTAGGGAGACTAGTTTGTTGTGAAAGGGCTTCAGCTAAAAAGTGATTTGAGGGAAAAGTGAGGCGCAACTGAATGTGCGCCTCAGCTTAATATTTAAGTCACGATTATACAGGCAGTATTAGAACGACATAAATAGACCAACAACGGTGGCTGAGAGTAGGTTAGCAAGGGTCGCTGCTAATAGCACCTTCATACCCACAGAAGCGATATAGCTAGACTTGCTTGGGATCATGGTGCTTAACGCTGCAACGACCATAGATACCGAGCCGATGTTAGCGAAACCACAGAGGGCTACGGTAATCACCGCAACAGATTTAGGTGACATCACTTCGCCTGTCGCTGCAACCACTGTTTCGCCAGAGATATAAGGTGCAAAACCTGCGTAGGCAACAAATTCGTTTAATACCAGCTTCTGAGCGATAAAGTTACCTGCCACATTAGCTTCAACCCAAGGCACGCCGATTAACCAAGCGATAGGTGCAAATGCATAGCCCATTAACAGCTCTAATGTTACACCTTCAAAGCCAAATAAGCCGCCAGCCCAGCCGATCATGCTGTTTAACATCGCCATTAAACCGATACAGGCAATGAGGATCGCACCCACAACCGCAGCAATTTGCATACCGGCAATAGCGCCTTTGGCAATTGCATCGATAAAGTTAGATGGCTTTTCATCATCAGGTAGTGCTGGTACATCGTTAACTGGTTGCTCTGTTTCTGGGATCATCAGCTTGGCAAATAGCAGGCCTGCTGGTGCACTCATAAAACACGCCATTACAAGATATTTTACTTCGACACCCATTCCCGCAAGACCTGCTAGAACAGAGCCCGCAATCGAGGCTAAACCACCGACCATGATGGCGAAGATCTCTGATTTAGTAAGATGTGGATGCCAAGGCTTAACAAACAGTGGTGCCTCAGTTTGACCGCATACCGTGTTGGCGATAGCGTTCATCGATTCCGCTTTAGATGAGCCAATCATCTTTTGTAGTCCGCCACCTAGCACTTTTACCACAAAGCCCATGATGCCCATATAGTGCAGTAAGCTGACTAATGACGCGGTAAAAATAATGGCTGGAAGTACTTGGAATGCAAAGATAAAACCTAGATTTTCAACCTGGAATGTCACCAAGTTACCGAACACAAAGCTAATACCTTTTGCGGCAAAGCCAAGCACATTAGCCACGCCGTTTGATAAAGCCAGTAACACGCTAGAACCAAAGCTGGTGGCCAGTACGAAGCCCGCGATAGCAAGTTGGATAATTAGCGCGCCACCTACAGTACGCCAGTTAACTTGTTTTTTAGCATTACAGAAGAGGTAACCTACGATAAGTAGGGCTACGATACCTAATATGGATTGAAACATAGTGGAAAGACCTATTGATAAATTGATTAATAAAGCTGATGACGATCGGTTAATTAAGTCAGTTGCTTAAATATGTGGGTTAAACGATCAACATGCTGCTGAGCTAACTGCATGACGGTGTTTTGATCGCCACCCTCATCTGGAGTTGAGTTCATTTCGAAGGTGATTACCGTATCGATGATCTCCATCTGTGCAGCCTTGACTGGATGCATAGCGGCTTGTAAATACTGCTCAAGAGGCAAGAAGTTAAACTCACCTGGTTGGTAAGAGTTTTCTGTTGCGCCACAGGTGATAGAGAGGATCACTTTCTTATGTTTAAGCTTGTCTCCTTCGGGACCGAAAGCGAAGTTATAGGTAAACACTTCATCGAACCACTGCTTCATTAAGGCGGGATAGGTTGACCAGTAAAGTGGAAATTGCAGCACGATAATATCGGCTTGAGTCAATAACTCTTGTTCCTTTGGCACATCGATTCGATAGTTTGGGTATACCTCATCGAGTTTATGGATCTTAATCTGGCTACAGTTTTGTAGTCGCTCAAGGATTTGTTTGTTAGCAACGGAGCGGCTGAGATCCGGGTGACCGGAGATCAGTAGCAGGTTACTCATTTTGTCTTTCATTGATATATACACTTGAAGTAATAGTAATAACTAGATGTCTTAAAGTGCTCACTACACCGGCCTCACAATCTATTGATAATGAGGTTCCCAATCGGTTTATATAATTTATGTAGGGGGCGAGCGCAGCGGCGCGCTAATATTGCATAGCGGGGTATTAAAGTAGATTAGCTTATTTGGATATTGGTAACAGAGTCACATTTAGGGGGGATTTTATGGCTGATTTTTGTCACTTTACACAAAATGAATCAGTTGCGAGCTTATCAGTTGTTTAGCTTATTAATCTAATGCTTAACTAATAGTCCAAACCTATTTGGCTTGTCTTCTTAGTGAAATGTCGCCGCTAATAATGTTTGCTTGTTCACCTGTCAGGCTAATCAGCTTTGCTTCTATGTGCATCGACATCGGAAATTGGCTATCGGGCTGTTTGATAATCACCTCTGCATAAGTTTTGACACGATTAGATAGGAAATAGTAAGTGCCACCCCACATACAATCGAAGTAGAAATTAGACTCGCTGAGGTTAATATTCTCTAAGCGGTTCTTAGAGTGCCTTAAATAGTTGTCTGTGGTGATAATGCTACAACTGTTATTTGCGCTGCCGTTGCCGAACCTGAAGATCAGTGCAGACTTGTCTTTAAGCTTTCCCTGTGTGCCACCTAGGTATTTATTGAGCTCAATTGTCACCCCTTTAATGTTCGAACTGGCTGTCTGGTTTGGTGTTGCTTGCGAGTTTATCGATAGCAACAGTAAGCCGCTCGCAATCAGTATAGAACTCACCCAGAGTAGAATATGCATAGTGCTTTCCTTGCCAGTTCATATCTTTATATCTGTTTAATCTGTGCACTCTTTACCCATTAATAATGCACTTGAATAGTCAATTCAGCAAGTATGGGGTTGTAATTAAGTTATTGAAAATTAAGTGTTCTATTAATTAAGTATGGCAGGGTGTTTAAGAGGCTGGGGGAGCGATGCCTAAAGATTGCAATGTTGGACAGAAGCAGGATTCTGTCCAACTTAACTCATAGTCTTACTGATTTGCAGTGTTAGTTAATGAATACTTTCGTGGCTAAACCTTAGGTGTTTTGCGTCCTTTATCAGTCTGACAAAGTCTTCTCTACCCAAATGAACGAGTGTGTTGTGATCACCCGCCTCAAAGTAGATCTCCTTGGCTTCGACTAACAACTCGTCGTAAACGGCCTCTAAGTTGTAGACCTCACCTAGCGATGGGATGGCACCCTTTTGGCAGTCGCCAAACATCTCATAGACTTCTTTCTCTTCGAGTAAGCGTAGATCGCGATTAAGTTTATCGCCTAGGTTTCGAAGGCTAATTTTATGATTCGCAGGTAGGACGGCCATCACTCGTCGCCCTTCATGATCTTCTAATATTACGGCTTTAGCGATCTTTGACGGAGAAATATTAGCGGCAATGGCAGAGCTTAAAGAACTATAACTGTGGGGATGAGGAACAAGTTCATAGTCGACCTTATTGTCATTCAGGTACTCATTTAATCGGGCTGAAATAGACATGGTATTACCTCATAAAAGTCCAATGATGCTACCTATAATTATAGTTCAGCCTAGCTAGAAGGATTAAATCAGACAGATTTTTATAGTTTAAAAAGCAGGAAGGAACGCTCACTTCCTGCCGAGTATTATGGTTAGTGATTAATCCAGTGTTGACAGGCAAGTGCGGCCACATCTATTTCAATATCATGGGGCACTGGCTGGGGGATAGGCGTTAAAGACTTGGCATTTAGCGCAATACGTTCAAGGCTTAAAGATTGTAGTGCAAGCCCGAGATCCATTATTTCGATAGGGTTACCATCTCCTGCGGCAAGGTTCACTAAGTTGGCATCAGATAGCACAAAGAGTGTCTTATCATTTAGCCTGTAGCCTTTGACTTGAGGGCGGATCGTTTCAACAGACTCGGCCATTTCCGCTAATGCTGGTAGATTAATTTCTCGTTGAAAGTGACCCGCATTAGCAATAATCACATTGTTGGCCATTAGCTCAAAATGCTGCTTATCGAGCACATTGTCGCGACCAGTAATGGTGATCACAAGGTCCGCATCGGGTAGGGCATCTTCAAGAGAAGCGGTGTAAAATCCTTCCATATGGGCTTCTAATCTGGTCAGTGGATTGTGCTCTACCACTGTAACATGCGCGCCCATTCCTCTGAGTCTTTGTGCGGTACCACTGCCACAATAACCATAGCCAATGATGACAGTTTTTTTGCCGTGCAGCATCACGTTGGTGGCACGCATAATGCCGTCAACGACCGATGAGCCCACCCCATAGCGATTTTCAATGATGCGTTTTGCTTGGGTGTCGTTAATGATCAAGGTGGCGAATGTATTTGAACTAAAGTCTTCACGTAGGCGATTAGCACCTGTGGTGGTTTCTTCGGTCGCGCCGAGTAAACTCGTAATTAGATGTTGGTTCTGGGGTTGAGTAAATAACAGTTCATGTAAGTCAGCGCCGTTGTCTGAAATGATATCTGGCTGGTGGTCGAGTACCTTTTGGCAATAGCGTAAATGGTCTTCAAAACTTTCACTGCGCTGGCTGTAAACATGTACTCCGTAATCTTCAACAATGGCTGCGACGGTCTCATCTTGTGTGGTTCCCGGAGAGCCGGTGATAGCCACAGTTGCGCCGCCTTTAGTCAATGCTTCAAGCCAAACACCTGTTTTAGCTTCAACGTGTAAACAGATCCCTATGGTTAGCCCTTTGAAAGGCTGCTCTCTTTCAAAACGCTCGATGATATTACGCATAATAGGCATATGGGCTCTGGCCCAATCAATGCGTTTTCGACCTAGTGGTGCCAGACTAATATCGGCAATTTCACAATCGATCTTGGCTGAGGTGCGGGTTGTTGGGGAGGTTGTAGTCATGATGAATATCCTAGTTATTGTTTATTCATCATTTACCAGCGCCACTGTTTTAACAATTTCACATATTGAACAATATTCTTTCCAATAAAACATTAATCACCGAAGTCACTGAGTTAGAATGCCTATATGTACTTTTAAGTGAAAGATAACCTAATGAAGTCGAGCTTTAACCTTAACTTGCTTAGCAGTTTTTATGCGGTTGCTCGCCATGGCTCTTTTGCTGGGGCGGCAAACGAATTGTGTTTAACTAACTCAGTTATTAGTAAACATATTAAGCAACTCGAAACCAGTTTACATAGTCAGCTGATTATCCGTACCACGCGCGCACTTGACTTAACTGAAGAGGGAGAGTTTCTCTACCTCAAGTGTCAGTCGATTTTTAATGAGATAGCTCAAGTTAAAGACTACATTGATGAAAAGCAGCGGGTAGTCAGTGGGCGTTTAGTGATAAAAATGCCGAGTATTCTAAAGCATGACGATACGATAGCTAAGAGCCTAGAGTTTATGCATTTAGCTCACCCTAATTTAATATTGGATATCGTCTTTAACGACAACTTGGGTGATTTAGTCAAAGAAGGGGTCGATATTGCCTTTCGTATCGGCAAGCTTGAAGACAGTAGTTACTTGTGCAGAAAAGTCCGCGATATTGACACCTATGTTGTGGCGTCTCCTGAATACTTAAAAGTTGCGGGTACGCCGCTTCATCCTAATGAGCTAACCCAACACAAATGCTTGCATTATAGCCATTGCCTCACAGGGCTTAATTGGTCGTTTAAACAAGAGGGTGAGCAATTTAATGTGCCGATATCCCCTGTATTATCTTCAATGAGCGAGTCCATGCTAGCGCAATATGCTTGTAAAGGGCTTGGTGTTACCACAACTCTAGACTTTGTGACTCATAAGGAGATTGAATCTGGACGATTAGTTAGTTTATTAAAAGATTTTACTTGGAAGACTGAATTATTTCTTATCTTTCCCTATGCGGCGGTAGTGCCATTAAAGACTCGTACCTTTATTAATAGTATTTTATCAACAAGGGATAATGGTTCTGAAGGAAAGCTGAGCTAAAAGTGACTGGTTACTTTAGCTCATGATATTGGCTTAAAGTGGAGATCATGGCGATATTAAGGCCGATTACCTCCACGGTATATTTGTTAACTTGAGTCGCCTCAGAGTTGGGTACTGCCTATGGGTTACCTTAACACCTTACTCAAAAACGCTTGAGTCCTGACCTCTTGAGGATTGCTAAATAGCGCCTCTGGCTTATCTTGTTCGACGATGTAGCCGCCGTCCATAAAGATGACTCTGTCTGACACATCACGGGCAAAGCCCATTTCGTGGGTGACTATTACCATGGTCATGCCTTTTTGTGCCAGCGACTTCATCACATCGAGGACATCACCGACCATCTCTGGATCCAGCGCCGAGGTTGGCTCATCAAACAGCATCAGCTCAGGCTTCATCGCAAGTGCTCTAGCAATTGCAACCCGCTGCTTTTGCCCACCCGATAGGCTAGAAGGATATGCATCAGCTTTATCTTTTAAACCAACTTGCTCAAGCAGTGCAATGGCCTCGATATCCGCTTGCGCTTGGGTCATTAGCTTCAGTTTTACAGGCGCGAGGGTGATGTTTTGCTTAACCGTTTTGTGGGGAAACAGATTAAAGTTCTGAAACACCATGCCCACTTTCTGTCTAAGTTTATCGACGCAGGCACCTGCAGCTGTGATCGATTGGCCATCTATGATGATTTCCCCTTCAGTTGGCTGCTCGAGTAAGTTGATACAACGCAGGAAAGTACTCTTACCGCTACCCGAGGGCCCAATCACACTGACGACCTCACCATGGTTAATCTGCTCAGTTATCCCTTTTAGCACTTGGTTATCGCCAAAGCTCTTATGTAAGTTATTTATTTTAATCACTTTGTTTCAACCTCGTTTCGAATCTAGACAGCATAAAGGTGAAGATATAGGTCAGTAACAGATAGATAAGCGCACAAGTAAATAGCGGTACGCTGTCTTCGAAGGTTCGGCTACGGATGATTTCCCCTGCCCGCATCAGATCCACACCGCCGATGAAACCAATTACCGCAGTCTCTTTGAGCAACACGATAAATTCGTTACCTAACGATGGCAGAATATTTTTAATCGCCTGAGGCAAAATCACCTCTTTCATGGTCGCTGCTTGTGATAGCCCAAGCGAACGCGCCGCTTCCATCTGGCCTTTATCGACGGCTTGAATACCGGCTCTAATGATCTCTGATATATAGGCGCCACTATTAAGGCCGAAGGCAATAATGGCAGCGGTTATCTTATCGACATCCAGTGCCGCAAGCACGATAAAGTAAAGGATCACTAACTGTACAACCACTGGTGTTCCACGGATCACGCTGACATAAAAATTAGCAGGCCAGCGTAGGTACCATTTAGATGACATCTTCATCAAGGTTGTCGCAACACCGAGAATCGAACCTATGATCATGGCGAAGAAGGTCACAATTAAAGTGACTTTAAGGCCGTTGAGAATAAGGTAAATTCCGATTAAGCCGTCTTCGCCTATGGGGGTAAACAGTGAAGTGTTAATTGCATCTATCATTAGTGACTCACTTCATGTGCTTGTTTACGAGGGCGTCATAGTCACCGTTTTGCTTCATGTTGCTTAGGCTGCTGTTGATGCTGTTTAGCAGTTCAACTTTGTCTTTGGCGACCGCAAAGCCATAAAACTCAGGAGCAAAATCGAGCTCAACCATCTTTAGCTGTGGATTTTTCTCTAAGAAACTTGCGGCTGGTTCACTGTCAAAGAGTACTAAGTCGACCTTTGAATTTCTTAGCTCCATCACGGCTTCAAAGCCTGTGTTGAATGCGGTGACATGCTGACTGTAACTCTTAGCCATGATGTCGCCGGTTGAGCCTAGCTGCACAGCAATATGCTTATCCTTAAGATCATCTAGGCTATTGATGCTGTTGTTATCTTTATTGACTAGAACCATCTGGGTGGCTTCATAGTATGGCTCGGAAAAATTCACGCTAGCCTGACGCTCAGGAGTGATAGTCATGCCTGAGGCGATAAAGTCGACCTTGCCAGCATTGAGCGCGACAATCAGTGAGTCAAAATTCATGTTCTCAATTTTTAGGGTCTTGCCTGCATCTTTAGCTATCTGCTGAGCTAAATCGATATCGAAGCCCATGATCTCATCACCATTTGGACCTCCTACGTATTCAAAAGGCGGGAATGAAGCATTGGTGCCCACAACAAGTACATCATCACTCTTACCGCAGCCCGTTAACATCAATGCCCCTGTTAAGCCTAAGCTTGCTACAACCAATACTGACTTCTTCATCTTCCACTCTCTTAATCAAAATACTTAACTGGCATCGACTATAAACGGATAAATATCTAAATCAATATTTATGCATTAAAAATGACTAAAAATTCCATTTAAATGTGTTTGAATGATTAACTATTAATCGTTATTTTGTTTTCTTAACGCTCTATTAACAGTTTGGTAGGGTGCTTATTTATATTCTCTGTGTTGTTTAGAATTTTATGTAGTAGCCTTTTGTGAATAAATATGCGGTACCTTGTTTTGCTGGGGGACCCAGAATTTTGAGCTGCTTCTTAAATTCATCAAGTCATCGTTAACAAACAAAGTATTACAACCTACTCTGATGAGTTGATGTATCTAGCCTCTCTTTAAGAGGTTGTCCTCCAATGATATAAGGTTGAAACATGAAAGATGGTCTACAGCATGAGGCCTATCAAATGGTGCTCTTTAACGCTTTAGCCTGTACAGGTAGCTTGACTAAAGCCGCAGATAAACTAGGTATATCAGTCTCTCATGTCAGTAAACAGTTGAACGTCATTGAAGAAAGACTTCAAACTCAACTGATTAATAGAAATACTAGAGCGCTTACCTTGACTGAGGAAGGTAAGGATTTCGCCAGTTACTGTGAGCAAATCGTGAATCTTATTCACTTAGCGAACACCAAAGTACCTAGTTGCAGAGATGAGCTTTCAGGAAATGTGCGATTAGCACTTTCCTGCTCATTCGGAAACCTGCACGTTTTACCTGTGTTGGATGCACTCCAGAAAAAGTACCCTGACCTTAATATCGAAGTGAGTTTGTTTGATTATAAGATAGACATGCTGGATGAAGGCTTCGATCTTTGGTTTACGACATTTGAAGAGATAAATATAGGTTATGTTGCCCAAAGAATAGTCGATACACATTTTATACTCTTGGCATCTCCAGATTACATACAGCGCTATGGTGAGCCTGCGCACCCTGACGATTTGACTGTTCACAACTGTGTTACCTATCACAGCAAGGATCGCAGTTATACCCATTGGTTATTTGAAAAAGAGGGTAAACAGCGGGATGTACAAGTTAATGGAAACTACCGAGTCGATAAGGCTGAGGCTATACGAGATGCGGTTATGGCGGGTAGGGGGATTGGTTATATCGGCAGCTATCTGCTAACTGATGAGTTAGAAAAAGGAGAGTTACTCCCCTTAATGCAAGATTGGAAGCCCATGCAAAAAATGCCTGTTTATGCGGTCTATCCACGAAACCAAAATCTTCCAACTCGACTGAAAATGATTATAGATGCTGTTAAACAGTCGATTGGTCAGCCAGCATATTGGGACGAGAACTTATCAAAGTGGCTTAAGTGATAAACAAGTTAACCTAAATTTGCTCTCAGAGTTCAATAGGCTCATATCCTCAATATCTCATTTGTTTACTGTTAACTGCAGGAGCTATTACTTTTTAACTTTTATCGGTCCATTTTTTTATTAACTCATTTTACATTCTCTGGCGGAAAAACTGTTTCAAGTGAAAGCCTGTAGATGAGAAAAATGAGCTTGATTACTATCTGATTATTAGCTGCAAAGTCAGCTCCAAGGTGTTCAAACATAATAATTAGAGGTGGGTTATGTCAGTCGTAGATAAAAGTGAAAGAACAAAAGGTATTAAGCAGTACCATATCGGTATGGTAGAAGGGGATGTGGCCGAATATGTTCTGCTACCGGGAGACCCATTCAGAACAGATATTATTGCGAAATACCTAGACGATGCCGAGTTAGTTGCCCATAAGCGCGAGCATAAAACCTATACAGGTTATTACAAGGGAGTTCGGGTATCTGTGACTTCAACAGGTATGGGCTGCCCATCTACGGCCATCGCAGCTGAAGAGCTAGCTAATATTGGCGCAAAAGTGTTCATCCGTTTAGGAAGCTGCGCAGCTCTGCAAGATGAAATTAATATCGGTGATTTAGTCATTACGACCGCGGCTATGAAAAACGAAGGTACATCAAAGTTTTATGTGCCAGACAATTTACCGGCTGTAGCGGATCTAGAAGTCACATCTGAATTAATTCGCGTCGCTAAAGAGATGTCTGTTGGTGAAAATTACCAGGTTCATTGGGGAATAAGCTCCACCGATGATTCATTTTACGGTGAAACTCCTGAATGGATTGAAAAGCTTATCAGCTTGAATTTAAAGAATATTGAAATGGAAGCATCAGCACTATTTACCGTGTGCCACCGTCGTGGATTGAAGGGGGCGACTATTTGTGCGGTTGCTGCTAATCATAAGCGCGGGGAGAACTTTTGGGGGAAACGCAATATTCTACTCGAAAAGGGGATTGAGAAAGAAACAGAGGTCGCACTCGAAGCCATTTACCGTTTTCATCATGGCAAGAATCTATTTTAAATTTAGTTGCTTAGGTGGTGTTTTATCAAGTGTAACCGACTGATTTTATTAGTATTAAAGCGCCACGATTCATGGTTTAACTCACAGGGAACTAATAATGAGTCATGAACTAATTGGCTATTTAGGTTCTATCGTTATAGCAATTTCTTTACTAGTAACCAATATAACAAGACTGCGTTACCTAAATTCAGCTGGCTGTTTAATGATGGTGATTTATGCGCTGTTGATTGGGGCGTATCCAGTCGTTCTGATGAATTGCATCTGTATCATGATCAATATTTATCACATCGTGAAAGTAGAAAGAGGCATCAAGGTTGAGCAGATAAAAGCAGATTGACCAGGAGTGTTTTTGTCGGCATTGAGCATAGAAAAGACAGCCGTAGCTGTCTTTTCTCTATCAACTGAATTAAGCAACTCCTTGCTTAACGAACTCTTGTTTAAGTCTTTTTTGATTAAAATCCCTGCGACACTCTTTTGCAGTAACGCTGCTCAAAGTTAAATGGTGTCATCTTCAGGGTGCGGAACGCATCGATCCAGCCCACGACCATAGGCACCAGTGTCCAGCTAAATGCTAAGTATAAGCTACCTTTTAGGTGCTGACCTAAATAGAACTTGTGTAGCCCTAAGCCTCCTAGTAGGAAGCTAAACCAGATGGCAAGCTTCTGGTTTTTGATACGCATATCAGGGTCGACTCCAGCTAAGGATTCTAACCCTTGTGCGGCATGACATTGTGGGCAAGAGATTGAATTAAGGTCGATTTTATGGCTGCACTGTGGGCAATCTATGTTCTGCATTGCAAACTCCAATAGTCAATACTGCTGATATCTGGCTAATACCTCATTATGTGTACAAGTGTGCGCCGAAACCTAGGTGTCTAGTTCACAAAATTAAAATAAAAGCGCTAATTTGGGCCTTTTTGAGCTAAGCCGAGTGGCTCTTACAAAGTTACATGAGCAACCTAAGCTTTGATTCAGTTAAATTCGCTTGAGTTAGGCTTTACTAGGGGGGCATTAGGCGTCAGAGCCATAGTGGGAGGGGGCTGTTATTAATTTTAGCTAAGCTAAGAGCTGTAGATACTTTTGGCGCTAAGCTTGAAACAAAATAGCCAAGAGCAGCAATTGTATACTGTCCTTGGCTATCAAGCGGAGATGTATGCGCGATTTATATTCATCGCGCTAAAGCCTTTAACCTTGGCTCACAGAGCCCTAATCAATAAACTTTAGTAAAGCCTGTTTGACTTCGTCTGACGCAAACGAGTTTTCAACACTCATCTGGTAAATCGTAAAGTAATCTTGCTCACTTAAGTTGAACTTCTCAGCCGATAGCTGCAGCTCTTTGGTCATGTTGGTATCTGATACTGTACGGTTGTCCGTGTTAATCGTAACTAATAAACCATCACGGTAGAAGTCACCAAATGGATGGTTTTCTAGGCTCTCAACTGCTTTGGTTTGCACGTTGCTGCTAGGGCAAGTTTCTAGCGCAACCGCTTCTGAACGCACTAAATCGTAAGCCTGTTTATGACTGTTGATATGAATGCCGTGGCCGATACGCTCGGCACCTAAGAGTGAAATCGCATCATACACATTTTGGCCAACACCTTGCTCACCGGCATGAATGGTGATTCTGTAGCCTTTTTCAAGGGCATACTTGGCGTAGGGAATATACTCGTGGCAGAAGCCTGGCTCTTCGCTTGCCGCTAAGTCAAAAGCCACTACGCCGTTATCGAGGAACTTAGCACCCGCATCGATAACATCATTGATATCATCTTTTGGTAGCACCTTAATGATAGACAGGATGTAGTTACCTTTGATGTCATACTGTGCTTCAGCTCTGCGCATCCCTTTGACGACGCTACCAATAATCTGCTCGAAATTCAGACCCATTTTGCGATGAAGCTGTGGGCCAAAGCGCACCTCTAAGTACTTCACGTTTTCTAAAGCCGCATCTTCAAATAGCTCGAACGAGATACGCTCAAGGGCTGCCTCGGTTTGCATCACAGATACAGGTAGTGCAAAGCGGGTCAGGTATTCATCAAGGTTAGGGCAAGACTCCGGTGCTACCATTAGCGCTTTGATGTCATCGACATCATGGCTTGGAATTTCAACACCTTGGATTTGAGCAAGGTCGATAACAGTTTGTGGGCGAACGCTACCGTCTAGGTGGCAGTGAAGATCGATTTTGGGTAGCTGTAGATAATTCATGAAGCTCTCCTTTATTGAGTGGTTAAACTAACCTAGCAAGTCAGTACTCAAACTGTTACGCAGCAACAGTTAACCAATACTAGATCAGTATTAATAAAGTAAAGTCTTCATAATCAAGAGTTTAGGGCTCTTGGTAGAAACTCTCAAACCATATCATTGAGATTATACGAAGCGTTAATCCCTAATATTAGCATTCATTTATCCATTTACGGAAGAGTTCCGTTAGAAATAAGACCAGCGTATATTTTCATCGTTATCAGCGACATTGAGGTGCAGCAAGACTGAAAATGGCTGAGTTAATGGCCAAAAAGGTGTTGTAAATACCTTTTTGGCTGAAATCGCTAGGTCAAATATTGAAACAGTTATTTATCGTGGTGGGCTTTTAGCTTCTGGAATAAGACGTCTTTTAAGTTAGCGCGGGTTAGCTTGAGTCGGTGCATATGTTCGTCATCGGTAGGGCTACCGGCGATTTCGAGTTGGCGAATATCATAGTCTAGGAGGTGGTATTGCTTAGATAATTTGTCAAACTCTTGGTCGGTATAATTCAAGTACACGATATCTTTTTTAAACTCAGGGAAATCGAAAATAAGCGCGTGGTTCTCATTTAACATAGGTGCTCCTTGAAGTGCTGAACTGTTTGAACAGAAACCTGTTATTTTGGCACTGAATTCACTATAGCAGTGCTATTGACTCTAAAGTGAGATCTCTGCAGGTTTTAGCGACAGTAAAGATGAAAAATAATGAGGGAATAAAACGCTGACTCAGAGTGACAACGGATACTGAAATGCCTGTTTGATCTTGTTTGACACTAAGGTTATTGCGGATGAATAAAGGTGTGCATAAAAAGCATCAATTTTGAATCGGTAATCATAGCTCGATATGAATAGACGCTAATGGCGGGTTAGCTTTACCCGCCGAGTGAATATTCGTTAAGCTTGAGACGGGGTGCCTTCACAGTTTGAAATAACAGCGTCTATTTGCACCTGTGCGCCCATTGGTAATGTCGACACTGCAAAGACGGTTCTTGCTGGAAGGTCCTGTTTGAAAAATGTGCTGTAGACTTGGTCGATTGCATCCATATCTTCGATATTGGCAACTTGAATATTGACCTTGACCACGTCATCCATCACATGCGCGACACTCTCGATAATCGCTTTTATATTGTTTAAACATTGCTTAGTTTGCTCAGTAACATCAGCGCTAACTATTTCGCCCGTTGTTGCATCGATTGGTAGCTGGCCTGAAACATGGTTGTAGTGAGAAAATGCAACTGTATGCGAGTAGGGCGCTGGTGGCGCATTGTTGGTATTGCTGGCTTCTATCACGATAAAACGGCTGTCTTCTTGTGGTTGTGGTGGCGTGCCATCACCATGTGACACGACTGTATCTATTTGCACTAAAGCCCCCATTGGTAGTTCTGTTGCATTGACTATGGTACGTGCGGGTACGTAGCTGTTGAAAAAGGTTGAACACACTTCATTGACCGCGGCTATGTCTGCAAGATCTTTTAGGTAGATGGTTGTTTTTACAATATCGCCCATCACATGATTGATGCTCTCTAATACTGCTTTAATATTATTTAAGCACTGCTTGGTTTGTTGCGTGATATCGCCAGCAATCAATTTACCCGTTGTTGGCTCGATAGGTAGTTGTGCCGAAAGGTTATTATAATGAGAGAAGGCGACGGTCTGTGTCGACATGGCACTGGTTGGCGCATCTTGAGTATCTCTAGAGACTTTCACCAATGGGCAAGGAGCTTGTGGTGCAGTGCCCTCAGCATTTGAAATCAACGCATCCATTTGCACTAAGGCATCAGTTAAGGGTAACGCTTTTACAGCCACAACGGTGCGGGTTGGCAGCGGCGCTGAAAAGAATGTGGCATAGACTTCATCAATAGCATCCATATCGTCGATATTCTTAACAAATAAGGTGATTTTGACCATGTCGTCCATTACGTGACCGATACTTTCAATGATGGCCTTTATATTGGTTAAGCATTGCTTTGCTTGAGCTTTTATATTGCCAACAACAATGTCACCCGTGTTTGGGTTAACTGGTAGTTGTGCTGAAATGTTGTTGTAATGAGAGAAGGCGACAGTTTGTGTAGAGTGCGCACTTTGTGGTGCATTAGCTGTGTTTCTTGAAACTTTTATAATGTCGTGACTCATGTTGAACATTTACCTCTTAGGTTTTTAATCCGTAGATTTCAGGTTGTGGTGCTTGCATCAGATTGAGATGAAAATCACCGTTGCGTTAATAGCAGCGAATGACTTGCTGCTTAATTAGTGACTGCTTGCTTGTCATTGCTAGCAAGCAGTCATTGGTGGGGGAGTTGCCATGCCGTACCTGTGACAGGCGTTAGCTATTGAGCATGCCCGCTGTTTCGATAAAGGTGATGATCTCTGGTACGCCTTTGCCCTGTTTCATGTTGGTAAATACATAAGGTTTTTCAGGGCGCATGCGCTGGGTGTCTTGATCCATTACTACAAGAGAGGCGCCAACATAGGGAGCAAGATCGATTTTATTAATCACTAATAGATCGGAGCGAGTGATCCCAGGGCCACCTTTGCGGGGAATTTTTTCACCTTCGGCCACATCGATGACATAGATGGTGATATCTGCCAGTTCAGGGCTGAAGGTCGCGCTTAAGTTATCGCCACCACTTTCAACAAAAACCACATCTAAGTTTTTGTGGCGCTTTGCTAACTCCTCTACAGCGGCTAAGTTCATCGATGCATCTTCGCGAATGGCGGTATGGGGGCAGCCGCCAGTTTCGACGCCGATAATCCGGTCAGCATCTAAAGCTTCTGCGCGGGTTAAAATCTTGGCATCTTCTTGGGTGTAAATGTCGTTGGTGACGACAGCAATTTGGTATTTATCCCGCAGCGCTTTACACAGCACTTCTAATAGCGCTGTCTTTCCTGAGCCCACGGGACCACCTACGCCGATCCGCAGTGGTTGTTTATAATCTAATTCAGTCATGTTTGTTCCTAAGTAGGATTAAGGCGTGTTTAAGCCACAGCCTTAGGTGATAGTGGCTCGAATGGTTGCGAGCACAGTTCAATTGTTTTTTGATTGAAACCTTGTGGCTAAGAGCGAAATAGCCGAGTGTATTGATGCTCATGACGGCAACTCGCCATCACTTGCGCTGGTGTAAAACTGCCTATCTCATCATCTTGTATGGTGAGGGCTTTATCTACCGCAGCAGGAATGCAGCTTGCGAGTGACATCAATAGCTGTTGGCCGACACTCTGGCCAAGTGGAACCAGTTTTATCCCCACAACGACGGCATTTTCAAGCCAGCTCCATAAGTAGCCCCCTAGTGCTTTTTCTAGCGGGATTTGCCATTGATTGATGGCTAAAGCAAAGGCGGCTAACTGAGAGGTTTGCACCATAGTTTTTAGCTCAGGGGTTAATGTCAGCCCAAGCTTTGGTAGTAGTTGGGCATAAGCGATACCTCGTTGATACTCTTCTAGTCGTAGCTCTTTAGTCTCACGGCTAGCTGTTAAATAGTGACACCAAGCTTGGGCCTGAGCGTATTCACTGGCTGCTAGGTAACCTTGAATTCGGACTAAAATGGGCAGTTCAAGATGGGTTAAACTTTCAAGCATCTGACTCTTAAGCCACTCTTCTAGCGCATCGGCTGTCGATACCCAGCCCTGTTCAATTGCCCACTCCAAGCCCTGGGAGTAGGTAAAGCCTCCAACGGGGAGGGAGGGGCTTATCAACTGATATAAGCGCAATTCTGGTAGCATGTTTTGGATGTTGTACATGGCTTAATGTTCGTGGCTGTGGCAGTGCTCGTGATGATGGCTGTTAGCCATTTTTTCTAAGCTGCTGTCGTAAACTTCTCCATGGGAATGTCCACCTGTAGTGCCGCCATAAGCGCCGGGTTCAGGCTGGAATGCTGCACTTTCAACTTTTACCTCAAGCCCTAACCCCATCAGCATTTCATCTAAGACATGATCGTGTTGGTATCGGCACCACCCGGCTTCAACTTGTAGTGGCACATGTCGATTTCCTAAGTGATAACAGCCTTTGGCAAAAAGGGTCGCATCATCACTACGTGCGGTGGACACTTGCTCTTTAGCAGCGATAACTTCAACCACAAAGCCGTCGTCGCTAGCCAGTAACGACCCATGGTGCAAAATGTGTCCTCGCGGCAACATTAATCCTGCATCTCGACCATCTTCAAGGACGATACGTAATCGACTCTTAGTGCGCTCAACCATGGTTAAACACACCTTTGCATCAATATGAGTTGCTTGGGGTAATATCTGGGTTAACTTAATCATTTTGACCTCTTCAAAAAGCCGAGTGAGTCAACAGAGCAACATTCGGCATGGCGTTGAAAATTAAACAAACTCCAACAATTAGAATAAGAAGTAGCGTTGAGCCATTGGCAGCTTTGCAAGGGGCTCACACACCAAGGGCATGCCATCGGCTTTGACCACATAAGTTTGTGAGTCGAGCTCGATATGCGGCACGTAGCTGTTGTGGATCATGTCCTGTTTACTGATATTGCGGCAGCCTCTAACCTCGCCGATAAGGTGAGTTAACTTGAGCTTTTCAGGTATGGCGGCCTCAATGGCAGCCTTTGGCAAGAAAGTCATGGATGTTGCTGCACGGGCCTTGCCTGTTGCTGCATACATAGGGCGGTAGTGCACGGGTTGTGGCGTAGGAATGGCACCATTAATATCGCCCATTGGGGCATAAACCGTTAAGCCACCTTTGAGCACTAACGCGGGTTTGACGCCAAAAAATGCGGGATCCCACAGCACGATATCCGCCAGCTTGCCCACTTCAATGGAGCCCACTTCGTGGCTTATCCCGTGAGCGATGGCTGGGTTAATGGTGTACTTGGCGACATAACGCTTTAGGCGAGTATTATCAGCATCTTCATTGTCGCCTTCGAGTGGGCCACGTTGAAGCTTCATCTTATGGGCGCATTGCCAGGTACGCATGGCAACCTCAGCCACGCGTCCCATTGCTTGAGAATCCGAACTCATCACTGAAATTGCACCTAAGTCATGCAAGATATCTTCAGCGGCAATGGTTTCACGGCGAATACGGGACTCTGCAAAGGCAACGTCTTCTGCGATAGCGGGATCTAAGTGATGGCATACCATCAACATGTCTAAATGCTCATCCACGGTATTGACGGTGTAAGGCATGGTCGGATTGGTCGAGGCAGGAATGATATTAGGCTCGCCTACCGATTTTATGACATCGGGAGCATGGCCGCCGCCGGCACCTTCAGTATGGAATACGTGAATAACACGATCACCAATGGCATTAGCGGTTGCCTCATAAAAACCCCCTTCATTTAAGGTATCTGAGTGGATAGCCACTTGCACGTCCATCTCGTCAGCGACACTTAAACAGGTATCGATGGCTGACGGCGTTGCGCCCCAATCTTCATGAATTTTGAGCCCCATAGCACCGTTGCTTATTTGCTCTCGAATGGCATCTGGGTTACTCACAGTCCCTTTACCGAATAAACCGACGTTGATGGGTAACTCATCTGCCGCTTCTAACATGCGGTGCATGTTCCACGTGCCAGGAGTGACTGTTGTTGCCGTTGAGCCTGCAACAGGGCCGGTACCGCCCCCAATAAAGGTTGTAGTGCCAGCACACAGACCTTCTTCAGCCTGCTGCGGGCAGATAAAGTGAATGTGAGTGTCAATCGCACCAGCGGTAATGATTTTTCCTTCACCTGCGATAGCTTCTGTACCTGCGCCAATGACGATGTCGACATTGGGTTGTACATCGGGGTTACCGGCCTTACCAATTCCAACAATACGCCCATGCTTGATGCCGATATCGGCTTTAACTATGCCCCAATGGTCAAGAATGAGTGCATTGGTAATCACGGCATCAACACAATCTTGACTCAATACCTGACTTTGCCCCATACCATCACGGATCACTTTTCCACCGCCAAACTTAACTTCTTCACCATAGGTGGTGAGATCTTTTTCAACCTCTAAAATCAATGCAGTGTCAGCCAAGCGCACACGATCGCCGACCGTTGGGCCAAACATATCTGCATAAGCTTGTCTTGAGATCTTAGCCATACTTACTCCTTAATTTTGCCCATGATTTGGCCATCAAAGCCTTGAATTATGCGCTTGCCAGAAAAAGCGACCAGTTCGACCGTTCGGCTTTGCCCTGGCTCGAATCGCACAGCCATCCCTGCGGGAATGTCGAGACGAAAACCTAAGCTCTGCGCTCGGTCGAAACTTAAAAACTGATTCACTTCGTAAAAGTGATAATGAGAACCCACTTGAATAGGGCGGTCGCCAATATTCGCGACCGCTAATGTTCGCTTTTGATAGCCTTGATTGAGCGCAATCTCACCAAGATTTTTATTTATTATGATTTCACCCGGGATCATGGTGTGGTCCTTAAACAACGTATTCGATTAACCGTTAACAATATCTTTTTAAACTATGGGTTCGTGGATGGAGACTAACTTGGTGCCATCTGGAAAAGTGCACTCCACCTGCACGTTATGCACCATCTCTGGTACGCCTTCCATAACCTGCTCTGAGGTTAAAATTGTGCGGCCATAATTCATCAGTTCAGCTACTGTGCGGCCATCTCTAGCGCCCTCTAAAATGGCACAACTGATTAATGCGACTGATTCGGGATAGTTGAGCTTTAAGCCTCGCGCCAGCCGACGCTCAGCGAGTAAGCCAGCGGTAAATAGCATTAACTTATCTTTTTCTCTTGGGGTTAGTTCCATGGTAAAAGTCTCTTTAAAATCATAGGGTTTATTGGTGTGGCTTTAAGTGCGATTAAGCGTGAATGAGTGCTTGAGCTGCAGAGCTTAAGTTGACCAAATTCTAGGTACATCGGGGAGTTGACCAAACCAGTGTTGGCGAACGCAGCGCCAGATCTGTACAAAACTGGCCATCATAGGTTCGGTTTGTTGCCCCAAGGCGCGTACCACCAATAAGCTGTTTTCTGCCGGACTATTGAGGGTCATAGCACTACTCATTGACGAGCTGCCTAGCTCGCTGGTTCCCAGCACAATCTCAGTTGCGAAGCGCGCTTGCTGCTCATCAATCACTTGATTCACTTTGTCGATAAGCTCCCTATCAACAGGAGTGATATACAGACTTCCAGTCATGGAGAAGTTGCGCATTGCAGCCGCTTGCTTGAATTGAAACTGATCTTGGAACCTTAGGCTTTCAGTCAATAACAGCTTGTTATCACGACAAATAAAGGTTTGGCCTAATACTGTTCCGTAATTGAACTCTTCCCCAAGTTGTGGACGACCGAAGCATTGCATTTCCCAGCCAATAAAGCGGGCATTGGCGGCTAAATTCACTTGAGTGAGTAACTTACAGTTAGCTCCTGGGAAGAAAATGTTCTCCATGGGAAGCCACTCGAGTAACCCCGATTCTGCAACGCTCAATTGCTGGCTTTGCCATGCCAGCTTTGCATTACTACGATAGAACTTAGTCGCCCCCGGCGTGGTTAATAACGCATGAGCCTGCTCTGCAACATCAACAGTGAAGCTGAGTTGATCGCCGCCAACCACGCCACCTGGCGGGTGTAAAAGATAGGTATGACAAACCGCACCTTCAGGGAAAAATGTCTTTTGAACCGTTAACGGCCCGATTTGATGACGCTCTAAAAGCCGAGTTTTTTCTCGCTTAATACCGTATTTGAGGTGCAGTTCTGCACGCCAGCCAGCATCAGACTCTGGGCGTTTAAAATAAACGCTTTGTGGAGTATTCATTATTCAAATTTATCCAAATCATCAAGGCAAAATTGCAAGCCAACAGATCACAACCCCAAAATCTGAGTATGTGATCCTGATATAGATTTTGAAAAACGCGCGCAACTAGCTAGCCCAAACAATTTAAAATTGTTGAGAGTTTGAACTAAACGCGACGGCAAGAGGGTAAACGAACCAGACTTGAACGGCTGCGTGCGTTTTAAAATCTAATGAATAAAAATTTGTGAATAGTTAGCGCTTTGAACGAACCCAAATCGCGTAGCCGGCAACAATAGCGGCGAGTAAGATAAGTGGTGCAACATCAGATAGGTGGTGGAACAAGCCAACGGCACCATGACCTGGGTGTGCCCAAGAAACAGACGGGATCAATAGCATGATCAATGTAGGAAGAAGACTCTTCATTGTGTGTATATCCTGAAATAAATTGTGGTAAGCAGTGCGGAGGAAAGAACATTCCTCCTGAGAAGCCGCCATAGTAAACCTTTTCGGCCAGAAAACAATGATGGAGATCACTAATTGAGCGACAAGTGCGAAGAAAATCTGATTTTTAGTGGGATTAACTAGCGAGAGAGAGGCTTGTCTTTATATACAATAGCTTGGGTTTGAATTAAGCCACAAGCCTTATCAAACCTAGTGTTCTTGCATTTTACAGGTTGAAAATGAGCACCTATAGTTAATCCACGATGTTGTCTGTATTTTGTTGTGAGACTTTCTATTATTTATGCAGATAATGAGTAGATTGCGCGGAGCTGTATATGACACTTCATAAAAGTAAGGCGGAGCTCTTTCCCTTACTTCACCTGTTGGATGATTTTAGCCACTTCCAACTACAACATGGTTTTATTCAAACATTAGCCGAAAAAGATTTGCGTCTGCAGGCTCCTTCCTCAATCGAGTTAGATGACTCATCTGTTATACCCTGCGTTAGTATTTATGACGATTCATCGCATGAGAACACCACTGCTTTACAGCAATACTTTTGCGATACATGCGCAGACGATGAGTTGGTCTGTCAGCAGATATTCAACACCCTCACGCCTGTCAGTCACATCTCCGAAAGCAGGCATCAGAGGCATTATCGATTAGTGGCTTTTTCTGAAGAGGAAAAGCGTACACCCGTGGCGTTTGTGACCTTTAATGTTAGTCTGCTCGACTCTTGGTATTCGGACGATAATACCTGTAATGAGCGCCAGATAGGGGGCTGTTGTTATCTGCTTTATGCCTATGTGGTACCAAAGTGGCGTCGCCTTGGGGTAGGGAGCTGTCTGTTTCACCTTATTTCAAATCTATTTTGGGCCCAGTTACAGTTTATCGATGCCCAGGCAAAATCCCATCAGTTAACTATGGTGCCTTTGATCTATGAGAGTGAGGCCGCAAAAGGAGCGGAAGGCTTGCTGCGTCAAGTCGCGATGAATATCAATCAGTATGAGGCTTTATCATTGAATAATGATAAAGCCTCCACGACTGTTAAGCCTTGTATGAGTAATATTTTATAGGCTTTGTTTTAGGGCTGGCTCTTTGCTTTAGGCCAATGGCCACCGGGCAAACAAATTGCCCTCCCGCTCAAGGCTGGCTCTTTGCTTTAGGCCTATGGCCACTGGGCAAACAAGTTTTCCCTCCCGCTCAAGGCTGGCTCTTTACTTTAGGCCTATGGCCACCGGGCAAACAAGTTGCCCTCCCGCTCAAGGCTGGCTCTTTACTTTAGGCCTATGGCCACCGGGCAAACAAGTTTGCCCTCCCGCTCAAGGCTGTTTACTCAGGGTCATAGTCCAAAATTGGGGCTAACCAGCGCTCAGTTTCCTCTATGCTCATGCCTTTGCGCGCGGCATAATCTTCTACCTGATCCCGTCCAATATTGGTCACGCCAAAGTAGCGAGATTTAGGGTGCGCAAAGTACCAACCCGATACAGCAGCTGTAGGGAACATGGCATAACTTTCTGTAATGTTAAGGCCTATGGTTTCATCTGGCTTTAACAGGTCCCAAAGCAAGCCTTTTTCGGTATGATCTGGGCATGCTGGGTAGCCAGGAGCTGGGCGAATACCTTTGTACTTTTCACGAATAAGCGCTTCGTTATCGAGGGCCTCATCGGCAGCGTAACCCCAAAACTCTTTCCGAACTCGCTCATGCATACGTTCGGCAAAGGCTTCGGCTAAACGATCGGCCAAACACTTGAGCATAATCGCGCTGTAGTCATCATGATCAGCTTCAAAACGAGCAATATGCTCGTCAATGCCATGGCCTGCGGTGACCGCGAAACCACCCATGTAGTCAGCAACGCCGCTATCTTTAGGCGCGACAAAATCCGCAAGACAGAAGTTGTCGTTACCGACCCGTTCTATCTGCATCCGCAGATGATGGGTTGTGAGTTCAAGCTCGCTGCGGCTTTCATCTGTGTATAGCTCAATATCGTCATGGTTGACGGTATTGGCTGGGAATAAACCTATGACGGCTTTGGCGGTTAACCATTTCTCACTGATGATTTTATCCAGCATAATCTTAGCGTCGCTATATAGCTTACGCGCCTCAACGCCGACGACTTCATCTTCTAAAATACGTGGGAAATGGCCATGCAGTTCCCAACTTCTAAAGAAAGGCGTCCAGTCGATACGTTCCAGCAGATCTTCTAATGGGTAGTCATCAAAAACTTGGCGCCCAAGTTGATTTGGCACAAATGGCGTGTAGTTTTGCCAGTCGTGCTGACAACGGTTTTCACGGGCAGCTTCAATGGTGGTGATCTCTTTGCGTTTGGCCTGAGAGTTACGCTTTTCGCGCATCAGTTGGTATTCGGCGTAGGCTTCATTGATGGTCGCTTGGCGCGTTTCATCGTTGATGAGTTTCGACACCATAGGCACGGCGCGGGAGGCATCGGCAATGTAGATGGCACCCTCAGGTGAGTGAGGCGCAATTTTCACTGCGGTATGAATTTTAGAGCAGGTGGCACCGCCAATAATCGATGGAATGGTTAAGCCTGCCTTATGGAAGCTCTTAACGTTATGGACCATTTCATCAAGGCTTGGAGTAATCAGACCTGACATGCCGATAATGTCGACATTTTCAGCTTTGGCGACTTCGATGATTTTCTCGACTGGCACCATCACGCCTAAGTCGATGACTTCATAGCCGTTACAGGCTAGTACTACGCCAACAATATTCTTGCCGATATCGTGCACGTCGCCTTTCACCGTGACCATTAAGATCTTACCGTTTGATTGCCCTTCAACCTTTTCAAGCTCAATAAACGGGTTTAAATAAGCCACGGCTTTCTTCATTACCCTTGCAGACTTAACTACCTGTGGCAGGAACATCTTGCCTGAGCCGAAAAGGTCTCCCACGATATTCATGCCATCCATCAAGGGCCCCTCAATTACATCGAGTGGGCGGTTTGCCTGCAAACGCGCTTCTTCGGTGTCGGCATCGATAAAGTCGGTGATCCCTTTCACCAGTGCATGGGCTAAGCGCTCATTCACCGGTTTTGTGCGCCACTCTAAATCTTCTTTTTTGGCTGCTTGGCTGCCGTCACCACGGAATTTTTCAGCCACTTCGAGTAGCAGTTCGGTGTTATTCGTGTCGGCAACCGTGCAAGGCAAGTTTTGTACAATGGCTTCAACGTGCTCTTTAAGCTCCGGGTCGATATCGTCATAGATTGCCAGTTGGCCAGCGTTAACAATCCCCATGTCCATCCCCGCTTGAATCGCGTGATACAGGAATACTGCATGGATAGCCTCGCGTACTGGATTGTTACCGCGGAAGGAGAACGACACGTTGGACACTCCGCCCGAAATCATTGCATGGGGTAGGGTGCGCTTTATCTCGCGGGTGGCTTCGATGAAGTCGACCGCATAGTTGTCATGTTCATCGATACCTGTGGCAATGGCAAAGATATTGGGATCGAAGATAATATCTTCCGGTGGGAAGCCGACCTTGTCGACCAGTACGTTATAAGCACGAGTACAGATCTCGACTTTGCGCGCTTTAGTATCGGCTTGGCCGATTTCATCGAATGCCATAATAATTGCGGCTGCACCATAGCGCTTAACTAGTTTAGCCTGTTCGATAAACTTCTCTTCTCCCTCTTTGAGCGAGATAGAGTTGACGATGCCTTTACCTTGAATGCACTTAAGACCTGCTTCAATCACCTCCCACTTAGAAGAGTCGATCATGATAGGTACCCGTGAAATATCTGGCTCAGAGGCGATAAGGTTGAGGAATTTTTGCATGACCTCAACGCCATCGAGCATGCCTTCATCCATATTGATATCGATGATCTGTGCGCCGTTCTCTACTTGGTCGCGAGCAACCGAAAGCGCTTCTTCATATTCACCAGTCTTGATAAGGCGTAGAAACTTAGCCGACCCGGTAACGTTGGTTCGCTCACCCACGTTTAAAAAGAGTGAGTTCTCATCTATGGTGAGTGGCTCTAGGCCTGACAGGCGGCAGGCAATGGTAATATCTGGGAGTTTACGGGCATCATGGTCAATTACCGCTTCACGAATAACGCGGATATGCTCTGGCGTAGTGCCGCAGCAGCCGCCGATGATGTTTAATAGGCCTTCCTTTGCCCACTCTTCGATGACTTCGGCCATTTGTTCAGGCGTTTCATCGTAACCACCAAATTCATTTGGTAAGCCCGCATTGGGGTGCGCGGATACGAAGCACTCAGAAATTTTAGATAATTCTTCTACATAAGGACGAAGTTCAGTTGGACCTAGGGCGCAGTTAAGGCCAATTGATAGCGGCTTAACGTGGCGCAGCGAGTTGTAGAAAGCTTCGGTAGTTTGTCCGGTAAGGGTGCGCCCAGAGGCATCGGTGATGGTGCCGGAGATCATAATTGGCAGGCGGAAGCCTTGCTCATCGAAGACGGTTTCGATGGCAAACAGTGCAGCTTTGGCGTTAAGGGTATCGAAAATGGTTTCCACCATGATGATGTCACTGCCGCCAGCAATCAGGGCATTGATAGACTCTATATAGGCTTCAACCAGTTCATCGAAACTGACGTTGCGATAGCCTGGATCGTTTACATCAGGGCTGATTGAGCAGGTACGGTTGGTTGGGCCGAGCACACCAGCAACATAACATTGGCGACCAGTTTCAGCTTCGACTTCATTGGCAGCCTCACGAGCGAGGCGTGCACCAACGAGGTTAATCTCGGCCGAATGCGCCTGCATGTCATAATCGGCCATGGCGATCTGCGTGGCATTAAAAGTGTTGGTTTCAATAATATCGCTGCCAGCAAGCAGGTACTCTTTATGGATCTGCTTGATGGCCTCAGGCTGGGTGAGTACCAACATGTCATTGTTGCCTTTAACATCACAATGCCAGTCTTTGAACTGTTTGCCGCGAAAGTCGGCTTCTTCAAATTTGCGATCTTGGATCATGGTACCCATTGCACCATCGAGGATAAGGATCCCATCATGGAGTTTTTGGGTAAGCAGTGCTAAAACCTTGTCGGCCGTGTCTTGAGTATGTGCTACTGTGCTCAAGGCATGTGTTGGGGTACAGGTTGCCATAGATAATTCCTACCAATTCGCAAATAAAGTATTTTGCTGTTTATTTTTTCGTCAATGTTCTTATGAATATTCTTATGTAATGTCTGTCCGGTTTTTAAGGCGACTAATGTTAAGCTGCCGAATATTTTGTTTGGACATTTATACGTATAGACGTCCATAATACGTGAGGCGTAACAAAAAGTGCAAGTGCTAAAGCATGATACTTTTTCAGCATTAAAAGCCAATGAATTTAACTAAGTTGCTGATAAATAATGAAGGTAGGCGGGGATGATGCAAACCACTAAGGTTATTTTACTTAGGCATGGCGAATGTCAAGGTGGCAATATTTTGCGCGGACAGATCGATGTTGCGCTGACAGAACAGGGCGAACAGCAGATGCAAACTGCGCTTTCAACTTTGTTTTTAGACGGTTTTTCGTCCGACGTACTGGTTAGTTCGCCACTTATTCGCTGCGCTAAGGTCGCTCAACAGCTTGCCGAGGAGTATGGGTTAGAATTTGCGCTTGAAGACAGGTTTAAAGAGCTGAACTTCGGCGATTGGGACGGGCAAACATTCGATACCCTATACCAGCATTATGCTCAGGAGCTTGATAGTTACTGGGCCAATCCTTGGAAAATACCGCCACCCAATGGAGAGTCGATGCAAGCGTTCGAGTCCCGCATCGGCGCCGCTTGGCAGGCAATGCTTGAAGCGCATCAGGGGCAGTGTGTGTTATTGGTGACCCATGGTGGCGTGATCCGCCACTTGATGGCAAAAGCGCTAGGGGTCAGCCAAGCTAGCGGCTTTTATACTTCGCTTAAACTGCCCTATGCCGCCACGGTGGAGATAGATGTTTTACACGATGGCGATAAGCAGTATATGAGCTTAAATTGGGGGAAAAGGACCTAGGAAAGGCAAAGAAAGGTTCTAGGTTCTAGGTTCTAGGAAGAGCAAAGACGGTAGAAGCTAAGACGATACAAGCAAAGACGATATAAGCAAAGACGGCATAAGCTAAGACGATACAAGCAAAGACGATATAAGCAAAGACGGCATAAGCAAAGACGATAGAAGCAAAGACGGTTAAAGCGAAAGACGGTTAAAGCGAAAGACGGTTAAAGCGAAAGACGGAAAAGCGGTGTTTGTTGTAGGTCGGGCTTTAGCCCGTCATGCTTGTGATTTTCCTAGCAGGGCGAAGCCCGCCCTCGCAGCGAAGCGTCCTAGAATCTAGGTCCTTCTTTAAAGCAAAGACGGAAAAGCGGTGTTTGTTGTAGGTCGGGCTTTAGCCCGTCATGCTTTTGATTTTCCTAGAAGGGCGTAGCCCGTCCTCGAAGCGAAGTGCCCTAGAGCCTAGCGCCTTATTTTAAGGCTAAGACGGTCAAGCGGTTTTAATCTTACTTTGTAGGTCGGGCTTTAGCCCGTCATGCTTTTGCTTTTCCTAGCAGGGCGTAGCCCGTCCTCGAAGCGAAGCGCCCTAGAGTCTAGGTCCTTCTTTAAAGCAAAGACGGAAAAGCGGTGTTTGTTGTAGGTCGGGCTTTAGCCCGTCATGCTTTTGATTTTCCTAGTAAGGCGTAGCCCGTCCTCGAAGCGAAGCGCCCTAGAGCCTAGCGCCTTCTTCCAAGCAAGGCGATTTGCTAGATAAGAAAAAAGCTCAGCACGCAAATGCTCGAAGGCGTGTTAAACTGCCGCGTTATCTTGTTGACGCTCATAGCGTTAATATTTGTGAAAAAATGAAAGTTAGGTGCTTAACGGCATAAAGGGAACCGGAGGTTGACTGCAAGCAGTGGCTTAGTCCGGACTGTACCCGCAACTGTAGGGAAGATAGCCTGTAAGCTATTGTCCAAGTCAGATACCTGCCTAACTTAATATTGTTCGATACATCTTCATTAGTATGTATTGATGGCCAAAAGTGTATTTATATACGCATTGACTCGAGCGGGCGACTCGGGGGAGACAATAAATGAAACTAGATACCGAGCTAAGAAGCTGGGCGAATGCTTGTTATGACTAAACCGACAGACATAAACAAGCCTCGTTCCCAAGCCGACTCTGATGCCAAAATCGTGCTGTCGGTACAAGACTTAAGCTGGCAGTTAGCTGGTAAAGCGATTTTATCGGCCATTGAATTTAGCTTAGCTGAAGGAAAGATGCTGGGCATAATCGGTCCTAATGGTGCGGGTAAGTCTAGCTTGCTACGTTGTCTATACCGCTTTATTAAGCCAACAACAGGCTGTATTCATCTCTTTGGCGATGACATTAACACCTTGTCGGCCAAGGCGTTCGCGCAGCAAATAGCCGTCGTGCTGCAAGACACTCCTCATCATTTTGAGATGACCACGGCTCAGCTTGTGGCGCTAGGCTTAACCCCCCATAAAGGTGCGTTTGACTTTACCAGTCGTGGTGACCGAGAAGTGATCGCTCAAGCTCTTGAAAAGGTAGGTCTGCAAGACAAAGCCAATCAAGCCTATGAGAGCCTATCGGGTGGAGAGAAGCAGCGCGCCTTGATTGCTCGGGCCATCGTTCAGCGTCCCAAGCTGCTTATTCTCGATGAGCCCACTAATCACTTAGATATTCGCTATCAGATCCAAACCTTGGAGCTGCTTCGTAGCCTCAATATTACCGTTATTACCTCAATTCACGATCTTAATCTCGCCAGCGCCCTGTGCGATGAGTTATTGCTATTAAATGATGGTTGTTGTGTCGCAAAAGGATCACCAAAAGCGGTACTCACAGAGCAGCGGATCGCCGAAGTGTTTGATGTCTGCTGTGAAATAAGGCCTCATCCGCAGCATGGTAACCCGCTGATCAGCTACTTTTACGGCTATGGGCATTCTGGGCATCACATTCGTGATGGTTCAACCCGGTTCGATATCGTTGGAGGCCAAGATGACTAATCCCACTATTGGCCAAGTTGGTACGTTAAAGCTGGAGCGGCGACCGATTGAATACCTGCTGTTTACATTACTCCTATTTTTAACTCTGCTCACGCCGTTTGCTGCTACAAGTTTTGGAGCGGCCACCATTAGTGCCATCGATGTGTTCAATGTGCTCAATCATAAGCTATTGGGGATTGGCGAATCACTGGGGGTGAGGGAGCGAATTATTTGGGAGCTACGTTTACCACGAGTGTTATTGGCTTTTATCGCCGGAGCTGGGCTGTCGATAGCCGGTAGCGTGCTGCAGACCGTGACCCGCAACCCGTTGGCCGACCCCTATCTTTTTGGGATCTCATCTGGCGCTTCTTTTGGTGCCGTTGTGGCGTTAACCCTCTTTAGCCAAAGTATGCTCTGGCTCAGTTTGCCAGTTGGTGCCTTTATTGGTGCTAGTCTTTCTGTGGTCATGGTGCTGAGTCTATGTGGCCGCAACTTGAGTACTCAGGTTGAACGTATGCTGCTTTCAGGGGTGGCGATCTCGTTTATGTTTGGCGCAATGGCGAGCCTGATGCTGTATTTCTCCAGCCCACAAGCGGCGGCCTCTGTGCTGTTTTGGACCTTAGGCAGTTTCGCCAAAGCTAGCTGGCAAGGTTTGTGGTTGCCCGCTGCAGTGGTGCTGGTTGCAACTTTGATTATTTTACTGAATAAGCGTCAGATTGTGGCGATGCGAGCCGGTGATGAAACGGCCCATACCTTAGGCATTAATGTGGGCTACCTGCGGCTTAGCATGTTGCTATTGTGTTCGCTAATCACTGCGATTCTGGTGGCCAACTGTGGCGGTATTGGCTTTATCGGCCTGATGGTGCCCCATACGGTGCGTTTACTGTTTCCGGGGCGATATCCACTGTTATTAACGGCATTGCTGGGCGGACTGTTTATGGTCTGGGTCGATGTGTTAGCCCGAACAGTGCTCAGTTACCAAGAGTTGCCTGTGGGGATTATTACCTCTGTGATGGGCAGTATTTTCTTTTTATTTATTCTAGGCAGTCGCAGCGCGAAGCGGCTCTAGCAAACCATGATATTAGTCGTTGTGGTTAGTTGTGATAGTTGTGCGCGTAATTAATCCTTATTGAGCGGTTAGGGGAACTAAAGATGTTTGATATTAAACCTGTAAGCACTGAATTTGATGATGTCATCCAGCAAAAAATAGACACTAAAACCAAGCCGTTAGGAGCGCTGGGCGACCTAGAGACCGTAGCGCTGCAAATTGCTCGGGTACTGGGTAAAGACAAACCACAAATTGCCAATCCAAAGATGATGGTATTTGCCGCTGACCATGGTATTGCAGATTCAGGCGTCTCCATAGCGCCGAGTGAAGTCACCACGCAGATGGTGTACAACTTTATGAATGGCGGCGCGGCGATTAACGTATTTACCCGTCAGGTTGGTTTCGACTTAGAAGTGATTGATTGTGGCATCTTAAAGCCAATTGAAAATTTACCCGGTGTAATTAATCAGCGTTTAGGTTCTGGAACGGGTCCCATTCACAAACGCGCTGCTATGACGCTGGGTGCGGTGAAGCAGGGCTTTAAGATGGCTACCGAGAGAGTCGAATTACACCATCAAAATGGTTGCAACTTGATTGCGCTAGGCGAGATGGGAATAGGCAACACCTCGTCTGCCGCCGCTATCATGGCAGCGCTAACAGGCATAAAAGTGGAGGATTGTGTCGGTCGAGGCACTGGTATCGATGCGGCGACTTTTAAGCGCAAGAAGATGCTCGTTGAGCAAGCGCTGCTTGTGCATCATAGTGAACTTGATGATCCAATGCAGGTTTTGGCTTGTCTCGGCGGTTTCGAGATCGTACAGATGACAGGTGCCATGCTTGCCGCTGCCGAGCGCAATATGCTCATCATTGTTGATGGTTTTATTGCCAGCGCAGCAGCCTTAGCCGCGGTGAAGATTAACCCTAATGTGCGTGATTATATGATTTTCGCTCATCAGTCTGATGAGAAGGGCCACTTTTTTATGCTGGAGTTTTTGCAGGCTAAGCCACTCTTAAAGCTTGGCATGAAACTCGGCGAAGGCACGGGCGCAGCGCTCGCACTACCGCTCATTCAGGCGGCGGCAAATTTCTATAATGAGATGGCCAGCTTTCAAGATGTAGGGATAGAGATTTAACTTTGATAAAGAAGGGCCTAGGCCCTAGGAAAAGAAAAGGCAGGTACTAGGGCATTACGGCTAGAATTTTGTAGAACCTAGAACCTAGAACCTAGAACCTAGAACCTAGAACCTAGAACCTTAAATCGGAGATTTACATGCAGGCATGGCATAAGCAGCTCAATTTATTCTTTATTGCGATGGGGTTCTTTACTCGAATTCCGATGCCTAAATGGGTTGAGGTGGATGCAGATAAACTTAATAAGGCTAGCCGTTATTTCGGCTTGGTGGGCTTGCTGGTGGGCGTTATTAGTGCGGCGGTTTATACCCTGATGCTGCACTGGGTATCGCCTTCTATTGCCATAGTGCTGGCCATGATAACCAGCGTGTTAGTCACTGGTGGTTTTCATGAAGATGGTCTTGCCGACACCGCAGATGGCTTAGGGGGAGGCTGGACGGTGGAGGCTAAGCTTAACATCATGAAGGACTCGCGGCTTGGCAGCTACGGAGCACTGGCGTTGGTGTTAGCCTTGCTGCTTAAGTGGCAACTGCTAACCGAGATAGCACTATTTGACCCAAGCAGTGTGAGCTTAGCGCTGATTGTTGGCCACTGCTTAAGTCGGGTCGTTGCCGCGAGTTTTATCTTCTCTGAGCCATATGTGAGTGACTCAAGTACCAGCAAGAGTAAGCCCCTTGCCCAAGAGCAGGGGGTAAACGAGTTATCTATTTTATTAGTTTTAGGTGTATTACCACTGCAGTTAGTCGGTTTTGTGCCTGCGTTAGTGTTGATCACGGGTCTTATTATCGTACGGTACGGCTTTATTAGATTGTTTCGAAGTCAAATCGGTGGTTATACAGGTGACACATTAGGGGCCGCCCAGCAAGGCAGTGAGCTGAGCTGTTATCTACTTTTGCTTATTTTAGGAGTCAGTTGGTGATCCATCTTGTATTAGGCGGTGCCCGTAGCGGCAAGAGTCGTTTCGCCGAGGCGCAAGTGAAACTGCTTTTAGCTGAGACGCAAAACGGTGTTGATAGCGAGTGCTTCTACTTCGCCACAGCCCAGGCGTTAGACGCTGAAATGGGCGAGCGTATTTGCCGCCATCAAACTCAGCGTGGGTCAGATACTATTGTTTGGCGCACTATCGAATGCCCCCTAGAGTTAACCGTTGCCCTAAAGGCACATGCTACTGAAAGCAGCATCATCTTAGTGGACTGCTTAACCCTGTGGTTGACGAACCATCTGTTGCAAAAAGAGCCGCTCTTACAAAAAGAAGATAGTTGGCAACAGGTTAAGGCCGATTTTTTACAACTCTTAAGCGAATTGCCGGGGACTGTGGTACTGGTGAGTAATGAGGTTGGCTGCGGCATAGTGCCAATGGGTGAGATAAATCGTCGCTTCGTCGATGAAGCGGGTTGGCTACATCAAGATATTGCGGCTATCGCAGACAGAGTCACCTTGGTGACCGCAGGTTTGCCCCTGTGTCTAAAAGGTTAGGAGAGCCAATTAGTGGCAAGGTTAAGTAATAGCAAAGTTTTGATGGTGCAGGGCACTACATCGGATGCGGGTAAAAGTACCCTGGTGGCAGGGCTGTGTCGCTTGTTCGTCAGGCAAGGCGTTAAAGTCGCACCGTTTAAGCCACAAAATATGGCACTAAATAGCGCTGTCACCATAGATGGCGGCGAGATTGGCCGCGCGCAAGCTTTACAAGCTGTGGCCTGCCATCTTGAGCCTCAAATCGACTTTAATCCAATTCTTCTTAAGCCGAGCTCTGACACTGGCTCACAAGTGATAGTGCATGGTAGAGCATTGATGAAAATGGAGGCTGAAGATTACTTTGGCAAAAATGCCGAGGGCTACCGCGTTAAAGCGATGGCGGCGGTGCTTGAGTCTTATCAGCGCTTAACAAGCGATTACGACATGTTGCTGGTGGAAGGGGCGGGCAGCCCAGCCGAGATCAATCTGCGCGAAGGTGATATTGCCAATATGGGCTTCGCCGAAGAGGTGGATTGCCCTGTCATCATCATCGCCGATATCGACAAGGGGGGCGTATTTGCCCATCTGGTCGGAACCTTGGCTCTTTTGAGTGAGTCGGAGCGAGCACGAGTAAAAGGTTTTGTGATTAACCGTTTTCGTGGCGATATTAGCCTATTGCAAGATGGGCTGGATTGGCTAGAAAACTACACTAATAAACCGGTGCTAGGCGTGCTGCCCTATCTGCATGACCTGCATTTAGATGCCGAAGATGCCTTAATTGCCGCGCCAGAAAAATCGACTGATACTAAGCTGAAAGTCTTAGTGTTGCTGCTACCGCGGATCAGTAACCATACTGATTTTGACCCGCTAAGATTACACCCGCAAATCGATTTTAATTATGTGTCGCTGCAAACTATTACCAAAACTCAGGCGCAAAAGGCGATTGATGAGCCATATCCACTTCCTGCTGCGGATTTAATCATTATTCCGGGTAGTAAGAATGTGCGTGCCGACCTTGAGTTTATTCGCCAGCAGGGGTGGGATAGCGCCATTGATAAGCATTTACGCTACGGCGGCAAACTGATGGGGATCTGCGGAGGCTATCAAATGCTCGGTCAGTTAATCGATGATCCACACGGGATAGAAGACAGTCCAGGTAATAGCGATGCTTTAGGCTTATTGCCGCTGGTTACCGAGCTAACGGATAACAAGATATTGCAACAGGTTGAGGGGCATTTGAATTTGCTAGGTGAAAGGGTGCCGGTTGAAGGTTATGAGATCCACTGTGGCCGTTCACGCTCACTGTTGCCATTAACTCAGCCGTTATCATTAAGCGTCAAGCTAGAAGCTGGCGTAGATGAGTTAGGCGCTGAAATCCAAGAGCCAGAATTAGAGGGCATGCTATCTAGTGATGGCAATATCTTAGGGACTTATGTTCATGGCTTATTTGACTCGCCACAGGCATGTCAGTTGATTTTGCAATGGGCGGGAATGAAAGATGCTGCAGTGGTTGATGTTAATCAAGTACGCGAGCAGCAACTGGATCGATTGGCAGATGTATTAGAGCTGCATTTAGATCTCGATCGATTCGATCAGATCTGGGATCGACATTAACTTATCAACCTTAGCCTGTACTAAAAACAAAAAATGTATTTATAAGGCTTAAAGCTGATAAAAATGCTAAAGGTGTAAAAAAACGTCTTTTTGTTTGAAAGTTAAACGTTAGTTGTGCGCTAACTAAACGATTAAAATATGATGTGCGGGCTTCATATTTTATATTGCTCAAACCCTCGCCAATGCTGAGTTTGTTGTGGGTTTTTAAACTAAATTGATAAAGACAGTTTTAGCCGGGAGAGACAAAATTTTAGCCGGTAAATTTTGGGGTGTTTTTTAGTTTGTTTGCAAATTAGATTAGTGTTTAAGAGATAAAATAGGGAAGTAATATGACGGATAAGAACTCGAACAAGGCTGATCAAGTTGCAGCTGCTCAACCAGCTACTCAATCGGAAAAAGCGAGATCAGAAGCTGCAAAAGCAGAGCGTCATAAAGCGCGCCAACAGCGGATAAAAGAGGGCGTAGACGCCAAGATCGCTCGAGCACAAGAAGAGAAAGGGATCCTTTTAGTGTTAACCGGTAACGGTAAAGGCAAGTCTACCTCAGGTTTTGGCACTGTGGTTCGCGCCGTTGGTCATGGCAAAAAAGCTGCGGTGGTGCAATTCATCAAAGGTAACTGGGACTGTGGTGAGCGCACATTACTTGAAGGTGCTGGTGTTGAATTTCATGTTATGGGCACTGGCTTTACTTGGGAAACCCAAGACCGTGAAAAAGACACCGCCGCAGCGCTGCAAGCTTGGGAGGCCGCTGAGAAGTTACTGAAAGATGAAACGATCGATTTAGTCATGCTCGATGAGCTGACCTATATGGTGAGCTATCACTATCTAGAGGTTGAGAGAGTGATTGCAGCGCTAAAGAACCGACCACCAATGCAGCATGTAATTGTAACGGGTAGAGCGTGTCATAGAGCTATCATAGAGCTTGCTGATACTGTGAGCGAGGTGCAGCCAGTCAAACACGCATTTGAAGCCGGAATCAAAGCTCAGCCCGGCTTCGACTACTAAATTTCGTCCTGTTTGAAATGATGACGGCATTGTCTTCGTTTTCCTACCCCATCACATACTACTCGTATGCTCAGGGGCTAGGAAAACTTGACGGCTTTGTCCTAATCTCAAACAGTTAGAAATTACTTTCTTCGCTTTCTTTGTTGTGGCGTTATTGTCTTCTTCATCTCAGCTGTTATCGACTTTTCCGTCACAGCTTGAGTCGTCTTAGCTCGTACGATCTTAGATTTAACCGACTTTAGAAGGATTTTATGAACATCTTATGTAAATTGTTATTGGTGTTGGGCCTATTTATATCTGCTTCTACTCCTATTTTTGCTGTTGAAACACCCGCTAAACGCATTGTTGCGCTGTCGCCGCACTCGGTTGAGATGCTGTACGCGATTGGTGCGGGGGAGTCGATTGTGGCTACCACTGACCATGCAGACTTTCCCGAAGCGGCTTTAGCTATTCCACGCATTGGCGGTTATTACGGTATCCAGATAGAGCGAGTGCTGGAGCTAGAGCCTGATTTAGTTGTGGTGTGGGGCAGCGGTAATAAAGCCGAAGATATTGAGCGTATCAAAGAGCTGGGCTTTCGCGTGTTTGATAGTAACCCGCAGACACTTGAGGCGGTAGCCGATGAGCTAGAATCTCTTGGTGAGCTGACGGGGCATCAGGTGCAAGCTGCGAAAGTAGCTGCAGATTACCGTGAGAAGCTGAAACAGTTACGTATCGATAACGCAGCCAAGTCTGAGGTGAGTGTCTTCTATCAGCTGTGGTCGACTCCCTTGATGACGGTTGCAAAAAACAGCTGGATCCAACAGATCATTGCTGTATGTCACGGCGATAATGTATTTGTCGATGCTGCCAGCGATTATCCACAAGTTAGCCTAGAAACAGTGGTCTTGAAACAGCCTGAAGTGATCCTACAGAGCCAAGATGAGGGGAACATAGTCGGTGTAAACTGGAGTAAGTGGGCTGAGATCCCTGCGGTTAAGAATGGCCATATCTACCAGCTCAACGCTGATCTCCTTCACCGCGCTGCACCAAGAGCACTGCTTGGCGTCGAGGAACTGTGCGAAGCGCTAGATAAGTCGCGTTAAAAATTATCTACTCCACAAGCCTGTCCGGCTCTGCTGCAGGCTTGTGGCAGGTACTCAACCTGTCCCGGATAGCCTTATTTTTAGATATGAGTAATATCATTCTTACTCCCGCCATTAAAGTCACGCTATATCGTTATTTGTGACATTGGTCGCATTCGCGTTTGGTGCTGAGTTCTACCATATTGAGCTTGCGTGGTTTATATCACTGGCTTAACTCTGTTTGTCTAGAGTGAAAAACTGCTAATTCCCGGTGAACATTAGGTTAAATCAATAAATATTGACCTACAGCTAGTCATATCTTCATTGATGACCAATACTTGAGCTTGTATTGCTAATTCAAATAGTTGGATCTGTTTTTGATAAACACTCTAAAAATGAATTGAACACTCAGGCTTAGCTGCTAATCAATCAGCTGACTCTTAAGGATATAATATGGAAAACCCAGTAAATACTATGCTTACAAAAGGCTGGAAATGGTTCGTCATAGTGGGTGTAGTGGTTACCCTTGCTGGCTTTCTTGCTATAAGTTTGCCTGTTGCTGTGGGGGTGGCTATTACCGCTATCATTGGAGCGATCTTTTTAGTTATCGGTCTGGTGCAGGTTTACCACACCTTCAGCATTCCTAAATGGAAAGCTAAGTCTTGGTATGTCATTAGTGCACTGTTCTATCTTATTGGTGGCATACTCATTTTAGCCGAACCCTTCGTTAGTTTATTGACCATTACGGCAATGATGATTGTTATTATGCTGTTTAATGGGGTGACTAGGATATTTTTTGGTTTTATGAGCCGAGGTAATCTAGATGGTTGGGTCTGGATTGTGTTCAGTGGGTTAGTATCAACAGCCATTGCGGTTTACTTTTTTACTCTGATGAACAATCCTGAATTTTCACTGTCTCTTTTAGGGATCTTTATTGGTGTTTCTTTTATCTTTGAAGGGATTAGTTTTATCTTCATCGGGGTACAGATGAAAAAGGTTGTGCCTAAATAACCTACGTACCTGTAATCATCACGTATTCGCTTTTAGCTACTTTTCCTAGGGCTCAGGTTCTAGGAAATAGATTCTAGAAAATAGGTTCTAGGAAAAGCAACTCCTCCTACCCAGGAGCTGTTTTCTAGAACCATCTAGTAATCCTTGAACCGCCTAAACAAGTGACGGCATAAATGCCGACCTACAGAAGCAGAACTGCTTTTTCGTCTTAGCTGTTATCGTCTTTACCTTTCCGCTTTTCCTAGAACCTAGAACCTGCTTTTCTTATGCTGTAGTGTTATAAAAACATAACTGTTAAATAAAGCTGATAAATAAAACAATAATAAAGGATTCAAATATATGACCACGCTACTCATCTGTCTATTTATTGCCATGTTGTTGCCCTATGCTGCAAAGGGGCCGGTTGCGGTGGCAATGGCCAAGCTAGGAGGTTATGACAATAACCATCCCCGTGAGCAGCAGGCCAAACTTACAGGCTTTGGCGCTCGGGCCGTTGCGGCGCATCAAAATGCTTTCGAGTCATTGCTGATTTTTGGTTTGTCAGTTCTGGCTGTTATAGCCACAGATAAAGTGAATGGAGTCGCAGAAACGGCTGCAATCGTGCATGTGATTGCAAGAGTAGCGTATCAGTTCTTGTACTTAGTGGATAAAGGTACGCTGCGTTCACTGTCGTGGTTTGTGGCAATATTTGCCTCATTTACCGTGTTTTGGCAGGCGGTTTAAAAGAAGGTCTTAGGGTTAACAGAAGGTCTTAGGTTCTAGGTTCTAGGCTTTAGGTTCTAGGAAGAGCAAAGACGGTAGAAGCAAAGACGGTAGAAGCTAAGACGGTAGAAGCTAAGACGGTTAAAGCAAAGACGGTAGAAGCTAAGACGGTAGAAGCTAAGACGGTAGAAGCTAAGACGGTTAAAGCAAAGACGGTAGAAGCAAAGACGGTAGAAGCAAAGACGGTAGAAGCTAAGACGATGAAAGCAAAGACGGGTAAAGCTGAGATAGGAAAATCCGGAAAAGTATTGGCTGTTGTAGGTCGGGCTTTAGCCCGTCATGCTTGTGATTTTTCTAGCAGGGCGCAGCCCGTCCTCGAAGCGAAGCGCCCTAGAGCCTAGCGCCTTATTTTAAGGCTAAGACGGTAAGAGCCGAACGGTCTGCGACCTAGGGAACGTGACTTAGTCACTACGGAACGCTGCGCTTACGGAAAAGCGGTGTTTGTTGTAGGTCGGGCTTTAGCCCGTCATGCTTGTGATTTTCCTAGCAGGGCGCAGCCCGCTCTCGCCGCGAAGCGCCCTAGAGCCTAGCGCCTTATTTTAAGGCTAAGACGGTAAGAGCCGAACGGTCTGCGACCTAGGGAACGTGACTTCGTCACTACGGAACGCTGCGCTTACGGAAAAGCGGTGTTTGTTGTAGGTCGGGCTTTAGCCCGTCATGCTTTTGCGTTTCCTAGTAGGGCGCAGCCCGTCCGTCTTTGTTTGTTCGGCCTTCAACCGTCTTAGCTTTTTCTTACTCTTTACCTTCTTTGCTTTATTCGGCGCTAGAACCTATCGCTTCATTTCTGGGTATTCAAACTCGTGACACTGATTACAGTAAACTTTGCTCTCTTTGTGCTCCATATGGCAGTAGGTACAAGGTAGGTCAGTGCCGTAGTGTAGGCTGTCATGCGGGTTTGGCTCTACATCGTGACCTGAACCAGCTGGACGCTTAGTGAGTTCGGCTATATCGCTTGGTGTGCCGTGACAGCTTTCGCAGTTGCTCGCTTCAGGAATGGTTTTGCGTTTGGCGTCGCCATGACAAAAACTACAATCAACCTTGCCGTTGTCACCAGTCATGATCTCTTTGTGGTAATCTTTAAGCTTCATTGCGTTGGCTGCCGGAATTGACATCAGCATCACCATACAGATAGCCGTTAGTACTCTTAACATCTTTAATCCTATTCTTTATTTGGGGCGCTTATGCCCACGAATTGTTGAAACAAAATCTATTAACCGAAACTTATTTAGTTCGAGCTTATTAATCAGGAGCTTGCTCTTGAGTGACAGGGCTATCCTTAGCCTTGTGCATTCAGCTTGCAGCAATAGGTGGGAGTGGTTCCTATCGCTGCAAGGGAGAACAAGCGAGGCGAATTTGAGTCGCCTTAATTCATGGATTAGAACTGAGTAATAAAATCGTATGACGCCTTAATATCTGGTGTGAACGGGCGGTCAACTTCAACAAATGGCACTTGCTTACGGAACGCATCATGCATAGCTTTGGTCGCTTCGCCTTGCTTGATGTTCTCGTCTGCAAGCTTGCGAAGATCGATAGCTTGAGTCGAGTGCATTAGCTCTAAGCCGTACATTACATTTGTGTTATCAACAATTTGGATAAGTCTGTCAGACGCCAGTTTCAAATTAGTGAAGGTATCTTCGATGTTACCCGCGATTTGAATACCATCGAACGATACTGGGTTCGCTAAGGCTTTGTTACGCACTTGCATGTCGACGAAGGTCTTCTGGATTGCACCAAAGGCGTGGCCATTGTTACCCGGTGCACTTAGGAAGCGTGGTAGACGAGTAAAGTGGTCATCCGATAGATGGATGGTGCGCATGGCGCTGTTATGTGAAACGTGAGTCAGAGCGATGCTGAGCTGCTGTACGGCAAGTGCAACAGGTAGTGGCTCAAAGTTGGTGGTTGGGAACACGCCGCCTTTGCCTTCAACAAGGTACTTAGATACCTGAGAGTTGTTGCCGTAGTCTATGCCCGCACCAAGGATAACACCTGGGTTATCGTCAGAATGGTTGATTTGAATATCAATCATCTGTCCAAGATCTGCTAGTGCCTTGTATGCGCTTGCAAAGGTGTAGGCTGTAGTACGGTAACTGAGTGGGTCTTGGAGCGGACGTTCACTGTTAGCATCCCATAAGTAGCTACCAGTTAGGCTGTCACGCACATTGGCTGTCGCTTCTTTGAGGTAAGGGAAAGGGCGAATGTCGTTGGTCTGTGGCAAGAATGGTGACACGTTACCGTTAAGGCCTTCAAGACTTAAGCTAAATACCGTTGGTGACACCTCAAGTAAGTGCTTGGCATCGCGGTAACCCTTCATTGCGTATGTAACGCCAACAGAGTTGTTCGATAGAATCGATAGCGCGTCTTTACCGACAGGCTTAAGTGGCTTGATGCCCGCTTTTTTCATCGCCTCAGCGCTGTTCATGCGCTCACCTTTGTAGATAACGTCCCACTCACCAATCATGGCAAGGCCAACGTGAGAAGCTAGAAGAATATCTGCTTCACCCACGGTGCCCTTAGATGGGATGATAGGTGAAATATCGTTATTTAGATAAGCTTGGTAAAGCTCGGCAACATAAGGCTGCACACCTGTGTGACCAGACAGAATTGTGTTTAAGCGTACCGCTAGGGCGACACGGGTTAAACGTACAGGCATAGCTTCACCGACACCAGCGCTGTGAGCACGTAGAGTGCTGTAGTTGAATGACTCTGAAGCCTTCAATACTTCGGCGCTTAGCTCACCGTTAGCATCAAATAGTTTGTGATCTTTGTTTAGGCCGACACCTACTGTTAGGCCGTAAACTGGCTTTCCTAGGCGTGCCGCTTCCATCAATAACTCGTGGGCTTTTACTAGCGTAGTCGCCGACTGTGGGGCGATTTTAACTTCGGCGCCATCTGCGATAGCCCAAGCTTGGTCTTGTGTGAAGTGCTTACCGTCTAGTACCACAGGCTCTGCAGCCATGGCATGAGTTGCAGTTAATGCGAGAGCGAGTGATGTTAATACAGCATTTTTAGTTGTTTTCATCTTCATCTATTCCATAATTTTTTGCAGCTAAGTGGTAGTCACTCAGCAAGGCGAATTTGATTTCTATTTGGGTTAAGCGATATTCAGTGTTATTGACTGGCTCTGTGCACAATGGCGGCCAGCATTACGCCCGGTTACCACCCCTTCCGCTACCGCGCAAGCACCTAAACGACTCGCACCGTGAATACCACCCGTCGCTTCGCCGGCAGCGTATAGGCCTGGAATGGGTTTGTTGCTGACAAGGTGTAGTACTTCTGATGCGGTGTTAACTTTTACGCCACCCATGCAGTAGTGAACCTTTGGCCACATACGTACTGCGTACCAAGGACCTTTATCTAACAGCATGGCTTTTTGCATAGGACGGCCGAACTCAGCGTCTTCCCCTTTGCTTACCGCTTCGTTCCAGCGTGCAACCTGCGCCTTTAGCGCTTCGGCTGGCATGTTGTAGATCTTGGCAAGCTCATCTAGATTGTCGGCTTTCTTAATCACATTGTATTTAAGGCCCCAATCTAGCGTTTGCGCATCTTTTGCACCTTCGGCATTGGTAAAGCCAATCGGATAAACAGGATTACCTTTATCGTCGCGGCGGGTCATGATGGCATCAGCACGAGCTTTACGGTCGGCAAGCTCGTTAAAGAAGCGTTCACCGGTACGGACGTCAACAACGATGCCACTAGGGTAGGTGGCGATAGTGTTGAATTGTGATGCGGTGCCAAAGCCTTTCTCGTCAGGAGATGCCCATGGACCTAGCTGGATCTGATCTAAGTGAATCGGGTTAGCGCCTAGTAGCATCATCTGCTTAAGTGCTTCAGAGGTCGCACCTGCATGGTTGGTAGAGTCTAGCTCACTGGTATACTCTGGTTGTTGCATCTGACGATACTCGATGTCATTACCAAAGCCACCCGTAGCCATGATCACGCCTTTACGGGCACCAATCTTAGCCATCTTACCCGTGCGTTCTTTTGGGAAGTAGTAGCCTTGACGAACTTCGATACCGATCACACGGCCACTGTCATCTTTGACGAAACCTTCTAGCTTGGTCTGGTTTCTCATGTCGATGCCACTCTTCTTAGCGGCTTTGATAAGTGGGCGAATAATGCCTGCGCCTGAGCTTTGTACGGTTTGCAGTACACGCGGAATAGAGTGGCCGCCGAAGTGTTGTACGAATGGCTTCCACTCAACACCATGGTCGATAAGCCACTCACAAGACTCGGCGGTACCATTACACACAAGCTTTAGCATCTCGACATCGTTCATGCCGCGGCCGGACTCAAGCATATCGGCAACCATGACATCGACAGAATCTTCGATACCTTCTTTCTTTTGCAGTGGTGAGCCTGCAACCGCCATTGCGCCACCGTTAATGGTAGAGTTACCGCCAAACACGGGCATCTTGTCGATAACCATAACGCTTGCGCCGCTCTCTTTTGCCTGTAGTGCTGCAGACATACCCGCAAAGCCACTACCAACGACGATGACATCGACCACTTCATCAAACTTTGCCTCGTCTGCAGAGACGCAAGCGGCATTAGCCGATAAGGCAACTGTGCTACCAAGGCCTGCAACGGCCATCGCTGCGCCACCTTTTAATAATTGGCGTCGGCCAGGACTTGCCAGTTCTTTTACGTTCATCTATCTGTTCCCTATGTGTATTTTCTAATTATGTTTCTGAGCCGTTTAAGCTCTAACTCATGTAGATGAAGTTGCAGTGACTGTGCCAACTACCTAATTTTCAGTATAAAGCTTATGATTTATGAACAGGATCCTGAAATCGTGAAATATCAAGATTTACCACCATGATATTTCGTGGTTATCTCGACATATCAATAATAAACAGGGTTTATAAATTGACTTTAAAATAGGCTTTTGCACTTGCTGTTTATAAAAGGTAAATAACCAACTGTAAAATGGGGAGCTTGTATTCGGTATAAGTAGGGTTAATAGTCGTTATTAATATATATGTTAGCCAATTAATTTGGTTTGCGGTAGGGGCTGTGTAGGTTTAAATGAATTAATCTATTAAATTATTTGCCTACTTTTTAAGTCGTTTTTGTCTTGCACCAATTAGTGTTTTTATTAGCCTATATAGAAAAGGTTTGATAGGCGCAAACAAGCACGTGTGGTGTTGGTGCTTGTCATGTAAAGCGCTATATAATCAAGAGTTTGCCTTTAATGTAGCTTTGTTTGGAGGCTGCGGAATATATTTTTATATGTACAAATCATCATATGTTGCAGTGAAACTTATAAGCCTCTCACACATTTAACTCTATGGGTAAATAGGTCACATATCTGAGTTTATTTTTAAATTACTCACATGTTTTATCGATTTTGTAAAAGCATTCACATCTTCATATTTAGTTTTAAGTAGCTCTCATATTCTAAGCTTTTCTTCATATTTAATTTATTTTCACCTATATTTTTATGTGGCATCGACCACGGTTTTATATATGTCTTACTCGTTTTGTTTCTGTTTCCGATTATTTATGAACAGGAGCACAGAATCACGAAATACAATGATCTACCATCACGAAACTTCGTGGCCACCTCGAGATATCAATGAAACAAGAATTTTATCATCAGGCTACCCAGTGCTTATGCAGCAGTTTGTCGCTGGAAGTTGCTCTGCAAAATTATTATGGATACGTAAAACAGTATCTGCCTATAGATGGCATTTTTCTTAACATCTATCGGCCGGAGCATGCAGACATTCAGTTTCTTGCCCATGTTAACGAACAGCAGGCCGTTGCACTCGACAAACAGGTGAAGATCTCTGCCGAAATGGGGCAGGTGCTGCAGCAAAACGATCGTCCAGTGATCCGTATTATCAATGATATTGAGCAGGATAAGGTCACCAGCTTTGTGGCGCCTCAGGTGATCCCTGAAATTGGGTCAGTGATCTTATTGAGGATGATCAGTGATAACACACATTTAGGTGTCGTGGGCTTTTATGCTAAGCAAGCTGGACTGTTCAAGCCACTGCATGCTGACTTGATAGAACCTCACAAAGATACCTTCTCTCTGATCACCGCCTTTAATTTGCGTGGCAGAAACTTGCTCAGGGCCAATCAGGTACTTAGCCAAGAAAACGACAGCCTTAAGCGTGCTATGTTTTCTGCCGATGGCGTTGTTGGTGCCGAAGGTGGCCTTAAAAAGGTAATGGCCCAGGTCGATGCCATTGCCGAGTTAAATACTAGTGTACTGATGCTAGGAGAAACTGGCTGCGGTAAAGAGGTGATCGCCAACGCGATTCATGCCAAATCAAACCGAGTTAATCAGCCTTTTATTAAGGTGAACTGCGGCGCAATTCCTGAGACTCTGATCGATTCTGAACTCTTTGGATACGAAAAGGGAGCCTTTACTGGCGCAGACGGCCGAAAGGCGGGTTATTTCGAGCAGGCAAATGGTGGCACCATTTTCTTAGATGAGATCGGAGAGTTACCTCTATCGGCACAGGTGCGGTTATTACGTGTACTGCAGAACAGCTCGATCACCCGGGTAGGCGGCTATGAAAATGTCGATCTTAATATTCGAGTCATAGCGGCGACTCATAGAAATCTGCAAGCCATGGTACATGAGAAAACATTTAGGGAAGATCTCTGGTATCGCTTATCCGTTTTTCCGATAGAGATCCCGGCGCTGCGTCAGCGTAGAAGCGATATTCCACTGTTAGTGCAGTATTTTATCGAGACATTGGCGGCGAAGTTTAATCTAGAGCAGTTACCGAGAGTGATGCCTGAGCAGCTAGCCGTACTAAACAATTACAGCTGGCCAGGTAATGTGCGTGAGCTGATTAACGTACTTGAACGAGCCATCATTCAAAAACCTCAGGGCCCGCTTAGCTTCGAACTGCTACAAGCGCAATCTGATGAAGAGATAACCATCAAAACAGGGCAAACAATCGTCGTTGATCCAAGCTACGCTAGCGATAAGCTGGTGCCGCTAGATACTATGATAGGTAAGTATATCAGCCATGCGATGCGTATTACAGGTGGTAAACTCTATGGACCTGGCGGCGCAGCCGAGCTATTAGATATCAACCCTAACACTCTAAAAAGTAAGATGAAAAAGCTAGGGCTGTGTTAGCTCTCGTGTTAGCGCTTTAAGCGTCATCAACCAATAAAAAAACACTTCCAAGGAAGTGTTTTTTATTGGCAGGGGGACAAATGTTTAGGTTCTTGCTAATAACTAGAAGAAGTAGCGAATACCTACAGAGTAGCTATTGTCTTGTAGATCTTCGAAGCTCTTATCGTCCATCTCACTGAAGTCAATTTTGGCTTCGGCAAACATCACTGTGTCGTTGCTGTAACGGTAATGCAGGCCTAATACGGCAAATTGACGAGTCCAGTCACCTTGAATCGTTGTCGATGCATCGGTATCTAGGTCTTGGTAAGACAATAAGAAGCTAGGTACAAATCCATTTTCGTATTGGTAAGCAATTAAGAATTCGCCGCCCGTTGAGTCATATAGCTCACCTGCTACTAGCTCATTCTGCTTACTCTTGTGAGCGTTAAAGCCAACGTAGAAACCATCTGCTTCTCGGTTAGGTGCATACTGGTAGAAAGAACCATATTGCGCACCAACACCAATGATTTCGTTAGTGTCATCCACGTTTTCACCCGCTAACTCTCCCGTGAAGTCACCACGGTTGAAGCCAGCAAGCACTTTGAACTTATCGGTGAAGTGATAGGTTAAGCTAGCGCCATAGCTAGTATCGAAGCTGACATGAGAGCCGTCATCCAACGCGATACCATCTTTGTCATACAGCGCCACATCACCATTTTGCTTAGCTGCATATTGAAGTGCGATACTCAAGTTGCCAAATGAGTTGCGGTAAACAAAGGCCGAGTCTGCACGACCCGCACCGGTTAGGCCGCCGTCACCAAAGGTGTAGGCACCTACAGAATAACCAGTGTAAACATTAAGTACGTCGGTGGTGTAAGCCACATCGTAGTAGACGCCCCACTGTTTACCGAACGTTAAGCTACCCCACTTGTCGTTTGCTAGCCCCACGTAGCCTAATCGATTGAATAAGAAGTCAGAGTTTTTTTCTGCACCTAGTTGGCCGCCTGAGTAACTTAGCGAGTCATCGCTAGTGACCATGTTAATGCCCCACTCGGTATGGGCAAAGCTACGCCAGCCATTCTTCTCTTGGCGGTCGAAACGAAAGCCCACACGTGAAAAGTTGTCGACCACGGCTGTGTCGTGAGTGTCATTAATTGCTGCAAAGCCCAACCAACCCATCATGTTGATGCTATTGGTTTGGTCATTGTAAATCTCAACGGCCTGCGCTGAACCCGCCATCAAAATTGACGGAATTAAAAGCGCCAACAGTTTCTTATTCATATCATTTTCCCTATCTTTTTATTTTGTTAAAGCTAATCAATATTGGTTTTTACCAATTACGCCTAGCAGAGCAGCTAATGTGCCAAAGGGGGAAAAGCTGAGTTTATGGGGAAGAAGTTGGAGCAAGATCCACGAACCACGAAATATCGTTAAAGGGGATCGTTAAATATCGTGCCAAAAGTGAAATATCGTTGTTAAAAGGTTTAAAGAAGGAGTTAAAAGAAGGTACTAGGTTCTAGGAAAAGCAGGTCCTAGGAAAGGCAAACTGCAAAGATGATGAAAGCTAAGACGGTAAGAGCCGAACGGTCTGCGACCTAGGGAACGTGACTTCGTCACTACGGAACGCTGCGCTTACGGAAAAGCGGTGTTTGTTGTAGGTCGGGCTTTAGCCCGTCATGCTTTTGATTTTCCTAGCAGGGCGCAGCCCGTCCTCGAAGCGAAGCGCCCTAGGAGCTAGGGCCTATGTTTTAAAGCAAAGACGGTTAAGCAAAGACGGGTAAAGCTGAGATAGGAAAATCCGGAAAAGTATTGGCTGTTGTAGGTCGGGCTTTAGCCCGTCAAAGAGTTAGGTATTTGGAAAAGCAGACCTTAGAGCCTAAAAAGGATAAAGAAGGAGAAAGCGGAAAGAATACAGCGTTTTGCTTGGGTTTTGTTTTGAGCTTTTGATTTTCCTAGCAGGGCGCAGCCCGTCCTCGAAGCGAAGTGCCCTAGAACCTAGTACCTTGTTTCAAACCGGACACTTTCCTCATATCGGACATTCCTGCTAATTAATCGGACACTTTTGCGCTGTGTCCGCGGACACTATTGCGGTGTACGCTGTTCTAGATTTCTTTAAGCCCATGTTTATTAACTGTTAATGGTTTTTGGCATGGTGCTTGTATTAATAGCCCTATCAAAGCAGTAATTGTTAACAACGGACAGTTTAGGGAAAGAAGATGATTCAGGATACCAGCGCACAAGATGTGATAAAGCAGCAGAGCAAGGCGAGCAGATTAAAGCGTCCGCTGATGTTCGGTATTGCAGCCCTACTTGTTTCTGGTCTCGTTTGGTCGAGCATGGATAGCGACTCGATTGCCAGTTCCATTAAGCGTTCGGAGCTGAGATTTGCCACCTTAGAGCGCGGTACCTTAGTTCGTGATATCCCCACTACGGGCAAGATTGTCGCCGCAAATGCGCCGGTGCTTTATAGCCCAGAGCAAGGCTCTGTCACCTTGATTGCTAAGCCCGGTGACAAGGTTGAGCAAGGCGAGGTGGTTGCCACTATCGAAAGCCATAGGCTCACTAATAATTTAAAACAGCAGCAAGCAGTGCTTGAGGGGATGAAAAGCTCCTTGGAACGTGCTCGTCTCGATGCTCGCCGCGAGCAGCTTAAGGCCCAGCAAACCTTAGATATGGCGAAAGTTGATTTAGAGGCTGCCGACCGTGAAAGCCGTCGTGGTGACCAACTAATCGAGTCAAAGTTAATCAGTAAAATCGACTTTGAAAAGAGTAAAGATGACCTACATAAGGCTAAATTACTGTTTGCCCATGCGGGTCAAGAAGCCCAGTTGATGAAAGATACTTTGACCTTCGAGCTTAAGAACACAGCCCTAGAAGTTGACCGACAGGCACTGGTGGTTAAAGAGCTCGAACGTCAAGTGGCGGCGCTCGATATCACCGCGCCCGTTGGTGGAATTATTGGTAACTGGCTCACGGAGCAAAAGGCACGTATTGGGCAGAGCCAACCCATCTTGACCGTTGTTGATTTAAGCGCCTTTGAAGCAGAGCTTGCAGTGCCAGAGTCTTACGCCGATGAGTTAGGCATAGGTATGGCGGTTGAGTTGAGCTTTGGTTCCGAAAGAGTGATGGGCGAGCTGTCCTCTATCTCTCCAGAGGTGCGTAATCGTGAAGTGACCGCAAGGGTGCGATTTAAGCAAACTGACAGTTTGCAGCTGCGTCAGAATCAGCGTCTTTCGGCGCGAGTATTACTGGAGCACAGACCCGATGTGTTGATGGTTAAGCGCGGGGCCTTTGTTAATAGTGGTGGCGGCCAAGAGGTTTACGTGATGCATGGCGATATTGCCGAGCAAACCCCCATCCAGTTAGGCGCACGCAGCATGAGCCATATCGAAGTGATCCAAGGTGGTCAAGAGGGAGATATCTGGGTGACCTCAAGTGTTGAGCCTTTTAATAATGCAGCGCAAGTGATCGTTCGCTAACTGAATAAGGAAGCCGAATAAGGAAGCTGACAATGAATAAAGCAATTAGCAAAGTTAAAAAGATGAACAAACATCAAGTCATTACTGCTGCGGTATTAATGCTATTGGTGCTAGCTGTGCAGGTATCGACTGATAGAGCGGGAGATTGGATGTTTATCGGGCTTAACCTGATTGAGTTTGGCAGTGGTGCTGAATCGAACTTAGGCACGGTGTCAGATGTAAGCTTGGGCGATGAGCAGATGATTGGGCAGCTAATCATGCGAACACTCGATTGCATCATAAGTTTACTTACCCAGTAAGCGGTTTAAATCAAAATGAATACAGATCACCAAGCCGTTTTTAGTGTGATGGATAAATAGAATTAAAGGAATATAGATCATGTTATCGATGAACAACATAAGCAAAGTATTTAAAACGGATTTAGTGGAAACCCATGCATTACGAGACTTTAACTTAGAGGTCAAAGAAGGCGAATTTGTTGCAGTTACCGGACCATCAGGTTCGGGGAAAACCACCTTTTTGAACATTGCTGGATTACTCGAAGGCTTTACCCATGGCGACTACTTTCTCGATGGCGTGAATATTTCAAACTTAAGCGATAACAAGAGTGCTGCGATTAGGAACGAGAAAATTGGTTTTATCTTTCAGGGTTTTAACCTGATCTCTGACTTAAACCTAGCCGAGAACGTAGAGGTGCCATTACGTTATCGTGGCTTCAATGCCAAAGAGCGCAAAATCCGTGTCGAGCGTGCGCTTGAACAGGTAGGACTCGCCTCTAGAATGAAGCATCTGCCAACGCAGCTTTCAGGTGGGCAGCAGCAACGTGTGGCAATAGCCAGAGCTTTAGCGGGGGAACCAAGATTCTTACTCGCCGATGAGCCGACTGGTAATTTAGATAGCCTGATGGCACGCCAAGTGATGGAGTTACTTGAAGATATTAACAAGGCGGGTACCACTATCATCATGGTCACCCACGATGCAGACCTTGCTCGCCGAGCGCAGCGTAACATTCAGATTGTCGATGGTCAGGTGTGTGACTTCACCATGTACCAAGGTGGCCAGTCTGAGCAAAAGCCTCAGTCTATCGCCGATGCTGCGTCAGTGGCTTAATGGTTTGCTAAGGAGAGCATAATGTTTTTTTATTATCTGGATCTAGCCTGGCGCAGTATCAAGAAGACGCCGTTTCTATCCTTATTGATGATCCTCGCCATCTCTATTGGCATAGGCATCACTATCACCACTTTGAATATCTATAAGATGGCATCGGTAAACCCAGCTGGCGAGCGCTCATCGCAGTTATTTGCGGTGCAGTTAATGAGCCAAGACAATGATACTTGGGAGGAGATTAACGAACAGATCACCTATCAAGATGCTTTTAACCTCAGCCAGAGTGATGTGCCAGTAAAGCAGGCTGCCATGTTTAGAACCGGCCTTGCGGTGCAGACTGAGGATGTGAATTTCTCGCCTATTTTGGAGAGCGTGCGGGTGACTGGTGGTGACTTCTTCGACTTGTTTGATGTGCCGTTTATTTATGGTCGCAGCTGGGACAAGCAGGTGGATGAAGAGGGCGGTTATAAGGTTGTCATTAGTGAGGATATGAATAAAGAGGTCTTTGGCGGTGGTGACAGCGTGGGTAAAACATTGCTGTTGAATCGTAAACCTTATCAAGTGGTTGGCGTTATAGAGAAGTGGAACCCTAGCCCCAAGTATTATGATGTAAACAACGGCGCTTTTAATGACTCCGCCCGTATTTATGTGCCTTTCTCACTCGCACCAATTGAAGAGTATGAAAGCTGGGGCAATAACCAAAGCTGGCGTCATGAAAATATTCGTAACTACCAAGATAGAATTAATTCTGAGATGCATTGGGTGCAATATTGGGCTGAGTTAGACACCAGTGCTAAGCAGCAAGAATATCGAGAGTGGTTAGGACGTTACGTGGAGCAGCAACAACAGATAGGTCGCTTTAAACGCCCCGATGCTCGTGGAGAGATTAGAGATGTCGCTCAGTGGCTATCTTTTAATAATGTAGTACCAGAAGACAACAAGGTATTGGTAGGGTTAAGCGCGCTATTTTTGGTGGTCTGCCTCGTTAATATGCTGGGTCTACTCTTGGCTAAGTTCTTAAAGCGCGCCCCAGAGGTGGGGGTTAGGCGAGCCATTGGTGCCAGTCGTTTACAGATCTTCTCTCAGCACTTAGTGGAAGTGGGCTTGATTGGTTTTTGTGGCGGCGCTCTGGGTCTGTTATGGGCTTGGATGGCACTGTATTTCTTATCCTCTAAATTCGATTTAGAAGCATCGTTGGCTCAGCTGGATCAAAGCATGTGGTTGATAGCACCGGTTATCGCCGTCAGTGCAGCCATCATTGCTGGCATTTATCCAGCCTGGCGTATTTGCAGCACTAATCCCAGTGTTTATCTCAAGAGCCAATAAACTACAGAATGAGAAAGGATTTCATTATGTTTCAAGTTAAACCCATATTAAGCATGTTGATGCGTAATAAGAGTGGCCCTCTATTGCTGCTAGTGCAAATTATCTTATCGGTTGCGATAGTAGCCAATGCTAGCTTCATTATTAAAGAGCGTGTTGGCCTAATAGCCAGAGAATCTGGGATTGTAGAGTCGGAGGTCTTTGATTTAACCATCTACAATTTCGATGAATCTATTGTCGCTAATGAACAGAACCTGATAGATGTCGAGATCATTCGTAACCTTGACGGAGTCAAAGCAGCGACTTCAACCAGTATGACGCCACTGAGTGGTGGTGGTTGGTCTTCTAATTTTTCTCATGGCAGCAGTGAAGAAGATCGTAAAGATGCACCTAATGCTGCAATTTATTATGGCGACGAACAGATGATCTCGACTTTAGGGGTGAAGCTGATTGAAGGAAGAAACTTTTATCCCGATGAAGTCAGTAGTGGTGGCCCAGAGCTGGCAAGCTTAGCCATCGTCTCGGCTGATTTTGCCAAAGACGCTTTCGGTGATGAGCCTGCTATTGGTCAAGTTATGTATCGCGGTAACATTGGTGAGCAACCGATGAAAATTATCGGTGTGGTTGAGCGTTTGCAGGGGGCTTGGGTGAATAATTCAAACCTTAATCGTAGCGTGATTTTGAATGTAGAGCTGGGATCCTCTTTCACGCGCTTTTTAGTACGAGCAGATGAGTCTGCTATTGCTGATTTAAAAGAGGCGATTCCAGCGGCGTTACATAAAGAGCATCCTAATCGCGTGGTGCGTGGTTTCACGACTATCAAAGAGCATCGCATCAGCTCATATCGTGACCATGAGCTGATGGCGACCGTGTTGTCACTAATGGTGGTGTTATTGCTGCTTATCACCTCTTTAGGTTTAGCGGGTATGGTGATGTTTAATATAGAGCGCCGCACTAAGCAGATAGGTACCAGACGGGCATTAGGCGCCAAGAAACGCGATATCATCAGCTTCTTCCTGGTGGAGAACTATCTATTGTGCCTTGCGGGTGGAGTGCTCGGTGGGCTGATTGCGGTGCAGCTTGGGCAGCAGTTAATGACTCTATACAGCTTACCTAAACTTGAGTTGATTTACCCGATAGCCACCGTTGCGGGTTTGCTTGTGCTCACCACCATTGCAGTGATCTTTCCGGCACAAAAAGCGGCTAAGATATCACCAGCTACAGCCACTCGCAGCGTGTAACCTGCTACTTGTGAACCGGTAAATTGCTATTTAATTGTTAGCCAAACGTGAGCTTTTCTTTAACTCTGTTTGGCTTTCAGTTAGTTTTATAGCCAGTCCTCTAACACAATTAATAATAACGAGTTTATGGATAAAATCCTGATTGTAGACGATAACCAAGCCGTGTGTAATGCCTTGGCTTTAATGCTGGAGCTCAATGGTTATCAGACGCTTACCTGCCTCTCGCCCGATGTCGCCCTCGAACTCGTCCAGCTGCATGATGTGGCGCTGGTGGTACAAGATATGAACTTCACCCAAGACACCACTTCAGGTGAAGAGGGGCGTAGCCTGTTTTATGCCTTACGCCAGCTGCAACCTCAGCTTCCCATTGTATTACTGACGGCCTGGACCCAGCTTGAACTTGCCGTTGAGCTGGTCAAAGAGGGTGCGGCTGACTACATGGGCAAACCTTGGGATGATGCAAAACTCCTGACCAGTATTAATAATTTAATTTCGCTACATCGTTTAGCAAAAGATAACGCCAAGCTAAACCGAGTCGAAAACCAACGTATGGCAGCGATTAAAGATGCTGACCTGTGCGGTATCGTCTTTAACAGCGGCGCCATGCAGCGCTGCGTCGACTTGGCGTTGCAGATCGCAAAATCTGATGTGTCGGTGTTGATAACAGGCCCCAACGGTGCCGGTAAAGATAAACTTGCCGATATTATCCACGCTAATTCATCTTTAAAGCTGCAGCCCTTTATTAAGGTGAATATTGGCGCGTTACCAATGGAGTTACTCGAGGCCGAGCTGTTTGGCGCTGAAGCGGGCGCGTTTACTGGGGCGACCAAGACGCGTATCGGCCGTTTCGAGGCTGCCGATGGCGGCACACTGTTTCTCGATGAAATTGGCAATCTGCCACTTTCTGGGCAAGTAAAACTACTGCGCGTGTTGCAAACTGGAGAGTTTGAGCGACTGGGTAGCCACCAAACCCGCAAGGTGAATGTGCGGGTGATAAGTGCCACTAACGCAGATTTGCTGCAAGATATTCAAGCGGGGCGATTTCGTGAGGATCTCTTCTACCGCCTCAATGTGATTGAGTTGCCATTGCCCGCGCTTAAAGAACGTAAAGATGATGTATTGCCGCTAGTTGAGCACTTCATTGGAGCTGACTTTTCACTATCTCGTCAGACTCAACAGGCTCTACAGGAACACTCTTGGCCTGGTAACGTACGCGAGTTGGAAAATGCTTGTAGGCGGGCGGTGATTTTGGCTAACTCACCAGAGTTAACCGTCGAGGACTTTGGACTTGAGCTACATAGCCGCAGCGTTATAGAGCCTAAAGCGACACCAGAGCATCAGCTATCAGAGTCTCCTCTGAATGATCCCGTAGCTCAAAATGATGTGGTTCAAGATGGCGCAGTTCAAGATGAAAAGGCAAGTATCGAGTCGGCATTAGCGCAGCACCGCGGCGTGATTGCTCGGGTAGCCAAATCTTTAGGCTTGAGCCGACAAGCCTTGTATCGTCGTATGGAAAAATATGGCATAGATAAATAATTTAATCTGGGAAAGGACAATAATAACAATATGAGCCTGAAGCTACAGATTTCACTTAGAGCGAAATTGATCCTCTGTGCAGTTATGGCATCCATGCTGGGTTTAGCATTGGCGTTTGGCTGTCTGTTATGGCTTGGTTCTGATGAGTTAGTGCTAGAGTTCAAGCAGCAAAGCGGCTTGTATTTGTTGATTTTTCTGTCGATGCTACTGCTAGTCGCTGGACTAAGTTATTTAGGTACCCGTCAACTTGCCACTAATTTGATGGCGCTGGAGGTGGGGTTACTCAACTTTAAAGATAATGACTTTAGTGTGAGCATTCCGGTAAGCGGAGATAGCCAGTTAAAGGCGTTAGCAAAGCTATTTAACGAGTCGGCACAAACCCTACGCAAAGAGCGGCAATATATCTACCAGCGTGAATTATTACTCGATAAGGTGATACAAAGCTCGCCCAATGTGATGCTGCTACTCGATGATGAAAAACGGATTATCTATGCCAACGATGCGGCGCGACATCTGTTTAATCACGGGCTGCGTATTGAAGGAATGTCGCTGTCGCAACTACTGAACGAGGCTCCCGAAGCCTTGGTGGGGGCGCTTAACAACCCCAAGGATGGCTTGTTTTCGCTAAGCCGAGATGGCGACCAAAATGAGCTAGAAACTTGGCATCTCTCACGAGGGCAGTTTCTATTAAATGGTCAGTTTCACCACTTAGTACTACTAAAGCAGCTGACTAGAGAGCTGAACCGTCAAGAGGTTGCGGTATGGAAGAAGGTTATTCGCATCATCAGCCATGAGCTAAATAACTCGGTGGCACCGATAGCCTCAATGGTTAACTCTGGAAGAATGATCACGAAAGAGCTTAACGACCCAAAGCTAAAGCTAATTTTCGATACCATCGAAGATCGTACCAGCCATCTCAGCCAGTTTATTTTCAACTATGCCCGCTTCGCTAAATTACCGCTGCCAACTAAGACTCCAGTTGATTGGCTGAAGTTGACCGATCAGCTTAGGCAGCATTATCAGTTTACGCTTCTTGGGGAGCTGCCTCAGCGAACTATGAGCTTCGATCTTATTCAGATGGAGCAGGTATTGCTGAACTTACTAAAAAATGCCCATGAATCAGGTTCAGATTTAACTAAGATAACCTTAGAGATCAGAGAGCTAAACTTAGCCGATCCATCTCAGGGGATCTGTATCGAAGTCAAGGATGAAGGCTTAGGTATGTCTGCAGAGGTGTTGCAGCAGGCACTGTTACCTTTTTACTCGACAAAACAGTCTGGTACAGGGCTAGGCTTACCTCTTTGTCGTGAGATTGTTGAGGCTCACGATGGCACTATCAGCTTGCATAACCGCGATAAGAAGGGCTTATGTGTGAGTTTATGCCTACCTAGATGTTAGGCTTTATGGTGTTGATTTACCTATTGTTAGCTAGGTAACAAAAAAGGTCAGCAAGTTGTTGACCTTTTTTTTGATGAGTAAATGACTCTAACTACACAGAGCATTTTTTCAGTTCGGGTGTAGAGATTTGTACGGGCTGGATTAATCGAGTCGGCCTTAAAACTAGGGTGCCCTGGCAGTGCTCGCAGATGTAATGCAGCTCTTCGCTACAGCGCTTGCAATAGGTACACTCCAGTGAGCAGATATAGGCGACCTCTTTACGCGCTAACTTGGTTTTGCACCGTCGGCATTCGGTTTTCATTCTTAACATATATTCACTCCTTCGAATAATGCATCTAACAACACGATAATTGCAGTCAGGCTAAAGGATAAGTTTGTAATCGTGTTTCGCGCTCGCTAGGCGTTCATTGCGTTCTTTTATTTCGACACAAAAAACCGCAAAGCTTGACCGTTTATACTTTTCATCTTTCCATGATGTTGGGTTGTCTATTAACGTACCGTGCTCGCTAAGCTTTCATAGCATTCCAAAACATTGCAAAGCTTGAACGCTTATACTCTTCATCTTTCCATGATGTTGGGTTGTCTATAAAGTATCGCGTGGCCGCTAAATATTGGCCATGGCAACTCTCTAACATCAAGGATAGTGGATAATCGGCTAAAATACCTGCTTTTTGCCCCTGTTTAATAAGCTGTCCCATAAAGCCTAAAATGCTGTTCATTGCCTGTTGTCTAACTTCCGATGCGATCGATGGAGACATCGAATATTGCTGGAAAAATTCCTGTTTAAGGGGGTTATCCATCGCCCAGTCTATGGCCACCAACCACAGGTTTTGCGCGTCTTTTTTTAACTCCCCCTTTTGACTGATTTTCGATTGTATTGCATCGGCAAACTCCTGCTTAATCGATAGATATAGATGGTTGATCAGCGCCTCTTTTGAGGGAAAGTGATGAAACAGGGTCCCTGTTGCCACCCCGGCCTGTTTGGCTATCGAGGCGGTAGAGGTGGCGTAAAAGCCTTGGCTGACAAAAAGCGTCAGCGCGGTGTCCAAGATGGCTTGTTTTTTATCGATACGACTCATCAGGTTTACAGCTCAGTTACGATTAACGAAGGAAAAATTTCATCAATAGGCGCTGGATAAAACCACCATAGGGAGGATGTACTAGTTTGCCCGTATTGAGATACTTACCGCGGCTAAGCACGGTTTTTGCGTGACTGAAGGTTAGGAAGCCCTCTTTACCATGATAGTGTCCCATGCCCGACGTGCCGATACCACCAAAAGGAGCATCGTCAGCTGCAACGTGAAATACTGCCTCGTTAATACAGACACCGCCAGAGTGAGTGTGGTTAAGCACATGCTGTTGAGTCTCTTTGTCGAAGCTCATTAGGTACAAGGCAAGTGGACGAGGGCGCTGGTTAACATAATTTATCGCCTCGTCGATATTGTCATAGGGGATGATAGGTAATAACGGGCCAAAAATTTCATCCTGCAACACTAACATTTCATCGTTGGCATTGCAGATAAGCTGGGTTGGCATCTTGCGCTTGTCGGCATTAATTGCTTCATCGTTGGCGCTAATTATGCCGGCTCCTTTACTCTTAGCGTCATCGAGTACCTGCATGATCCTATCGAACTGACGTTGGTTAATCACACTGCCATAGTCTTTGTTGTCACTCACTTGCCCATACATGCTGGTGAATTTTTTCTTATAGGCTTGAATAAAGCTGTCGAGCTTGGTACGAGGAACGAGCACATAATCAGGGGCAACACAGATCTGTCCGGCATTTAAGCATTTACCGTAGATCATACGTTCGACAGCGATAGTCATGTCGATATCATCGGCCACGATAACGGGCGACTTACCGCCAAGTTCGAGCGTGACAGGGGTGAGGTTATCGGCGGCGGCGCGCATCACATGGCGGCCAACCGTGGTTGAACCAGTAAAGAGCAGGTGGTCGAACGGTAGTGATGAAAACTCTGCGGCAACCTCAGCTTCTCCTTCAACACAAACCACATGTTTACTATCAAAGATGCTGCTTAACATCGCCTTAATGACTTGGTTGGTTTCTGGTGTGAACTCCGATAGCTTTATCATCGCACGGTTACCTGCAGCTAGGGCGGTAATAAGCGGACCTACTGACAGCATGACTGGGAAGTTCCACGGTACGATAATGCCAACCACACCTAATGGCTGATAGTGAACCTTGATTTTGGCTGGCGACAGCAACAGACCTGCGTGGCGGGAGCTAGGTTTCATCCATTTCTTGAGGTGTTTTAGGCTGTAATTGATGTTGTTAATGCAGGGCAGAATATCGGAGATCATGCTGTCATCAATTGAACGGTTACCATAGTCGCGGCTCAGTGCGTCGACTAGCTGCTCTTGGTAGCTGAGTATGGCGGCTTTCAAGCTCTTTAGGTGCTCAACTCTGGCTTCGTAGCTAGGTGCTGGCTCATTTAAATAGCAGCTTCGTAGTTCGATTAACATTTGCGAGAGGGGCTGTGATACCTGATTGTCTATGTGCATGTTCATTTACTTAGCTCCAGAGTTGGTCTTTAAATAACCGACTGATTAGTCAGTCTGATAATAATGAATTTTTTATTAAAGATCAAATAACAGGCTTAAGTGTGACCAAGATCAAATTCAATAATCGCCAGCACTCTAAAATTAGAGTAGGTACTTAGTTAACTAAGGATTAAAAATGAGCAGCAATGTACATGGAATATCTGTGGGAATAGAGCGCAGTGGCAGCAAGTTTTATATGACATTTGTTGCTGTCGGCAAGCTCACCCATGAGGACTATGAATATATGGTTCCTATGCTGGAGTCGGCAATTGCTGGGGTCGAGGAGCCTCAAATCAACGTATTGGCCGATATTAGCAAACTCGATGGCTGGGAGCTGCGTGCTGCATGGGACGATCTAAAGTTAGGGGTTGCCCATGGCAAGGCGTTTGAAAAGATCGCCATTGTTGGTGAAGGCAAGCTGCAAGAGTGGGTAACGAAAATGACCGACTGGTTTACCCCTTACGATGCAAAGTTTTTTGAGAGTAAAAAAGAGGCACGTGAGTGGCTTAATGACTAACCTTATTAGTAAGGAATAGTATTGAGTTATAGTTTAAGTCATTGCCATAAAAGCGGTATTCACAATGGCGATAGCAAGTGAATAATGTTTGGAGGAAATCGTTATGCGTAGTCGTCAAATTTTATGTCCAACGGACTTTTCGGAGACTGCTTCTCATGCGCTAAAGTATGCCATTGAAATGGCAAACTTATATCATGTGGGCCTACGTATTGTGCATGTTATCGAGCAGCCGATGGGCGTTGATAATTACCAAATTCTCACCATCACACCCGAAGAGCTAGCACAGAGTATGGAAGACTCTGCCGCAGAGAATATGAAGCAGCTATTAACCGAGCTTAAGAGTGAACTCTCAGTAGAGTCAGTGATCCGCCACGGTAGCGCCGCTGAGCAGATCCTTAAAGAGGCTGAGGGGGCTGAGGCGGGAATGATAGTGATTGCCAGTCATGGCCGTACCGGGATATCGCACTTCTTGCATACGAACGTGGCAGAGGCCGTGGCTAACCGAGCCAAATGTCCGGTATTAGTCGTTAAGTAGTTGCTGTATTGATTACAGTATTAATGGCAGTCAAGCATAGCTAGGCTTGATTGAGGAGAGGGTATGCGTACTCGACAAATTTTATGTCCAACAGATTTTTCATTAACGGCATCCCATGCCTTGAGCTACGCCATCGAGATGGCCAATCTATATGGCGTTAGCCTACGTTTAGTGCATGTGATGAGCGAGCCTTTTAGTGAGCATCATTACGGTATCGCGGTGGACTCAGTGGAGCAACTCGATAGGCAGATAGAGGCCGCTGCAACTGAAAACCTAGAGAAACTGGAGTTGAAGATCCAGCAAGGGTTAAATCATGGCTTGACCGTGAAAACCGTACTTCGTAAAGGAGATGTGTTAGATGAGATCCTTGAGGAGTCTGAGGTCGGACAGGTCGGCATGATAGTGATAGCAAGTCATGGACATAGAGGGATTTCGCACTTGCTAAACCCTAATATTGCCGAAAGCTTAGCCAATAAAGCAAAGTGCCCAGTGCTGGTGGTGAAGTAGGCACTGATAGTGGTTTCACTGCGTTATGAGTTTGGGTGAAAAACAGCAGCCACACATTTATTTGTGTGGCTGTTTTTATTTGCGCTCTAGCGGCTAAAAACTTGAGCCGGGTTGCTGCAGGAAGTCTATCTCTTCTGCGGTTGACTCACGACCTAGGATAGCGTTTCTGTGGGGATAGCGACCAAATTGATCGATAATCTTCTTATGTCTTAGCTCAAAGTCTAAATTGGCTTTGGCGGCATCGCGATTGAATAACCTCACCGCAATCTCATGTATTAATGACGACTCACTGTGCATGTAGGGCATAAACAGAAACGGCACCTGTTTCGCCTTTAATTCTGAGTCGCAATTGAGTGCAACCGCCTCTTGGGCAAGCACTAATGCGAGGGGATCGGCTGCAAACGCTTGCGGGGTATCACGATAGATATTGCGGGAGAACTGGTCGAGAACGATGATTTCAGCCAATCGTCCCTGTGGCGTTGCTCGCCAATGATAGAGCTCACCTTGCATTGCTTGGGTTAATAATGCAGCGTAATTTTGTTTAATGAGTTCATCAAACTCATTGTCTTTTACCCACCACTGCTTAGGTTCAATCTCTTCAAACCAGAAGTGAATAATCATATCTGGGGTAAATGCCTGCTGTAATTTGTGCTCTTTCGCTAGTGTGTTCATAGCTATATCCAGTTTCGGTGGTCGTTATGAATAAGCACGAGTGCTCGCTCAGCAATCGTTCGTGCCGCAATGATAGAGATATAAGGCAGTTTCACTGTACCACTGGCGAGACCAATTTCAAGATTAGCCAAGCCACTGCGCTTCTGATTAGGCGACTGAGTTATTGCCACATGCTGAACCTTGCTCAGTGCAATGAGCTGCCAGCTTCGCCCAAGCAACCCTGAATGAAACCAAAGATTATTACCTTCGAGTCGATACCCATATTGGCGATACTTTAAGTAAATGGCGATGCAAAATAGGCTTGCACCTATCCAAAGCAGATCGGTAAACAGATTCAAGCCAAGAGAGTAGGTATTAATTGCAGGCACTAAAAACGGCAGAAATCCACGGCGCCAAAACCAGCCCATGTGGATGCGTTGATATTGATTTGGTAGCCGAGTTGCGCTGGCTTCTACCCCTTTAAGCCTAGGTAAAAGCTCGGCGGTATCGGCTCGGTCCATGCTGGGAATCAGCATATTAGTGCTACCGCGCTGTTCGATTTCGTGACCCTGAACCTGTTTAAAGTAGACTGTCCAAAGCTTGAGTAAACGACCAACCAAAGGTTGATAGAACTTAATAACCTGAATGCGCCTTAGTGCCAGCGCGTCATTTTGTTTGGCAATGATGCCACCAGTGCGATGCAATGTGTTACCGCTACGGCTTAATTTATATGGGAAATATTTAAGCACTGCCGATACGATGGAAATGACAGAGAATAGTAAATAAAACGTAGCTAAGGCCAAAACCCCAAAAATGAGTTGAAGTGCAATACTGGCGGCGATATGAGCATTATACCAAGCCCAGAACGACTGTAATAATTGCAGATTTTCCATTGACTCCCAATCTAATTGACCAAAAATAGGGCCTAAAATAACCGCCAACCAAATGGCGTTATTTTGGTAGAGACCAAATAGAATAAGTTGTTTTAGGCTCTTTTTAGAAAGGGGCTCAACTTGCTTGCTGTGAGTCAGTTTAGCAGCAGGGGTTAGACTTGCCTGTTCATGCTCAGCCATTAGTTGTTTCTTTAAACTGAGGGCATCTTTATAGGGGAGGGCCGACAGCTCCGCCTCATTACCCTTAGAGCCAGCAGTTTCAACGACGATGCGATAAAGCCCCATAGGCCGAAAATAAAGGGGCTGTTCTAGGCGAACATTTTGGATCTTACTAAAGGGGAGTTCATCGGCTTTCTTAAAGATGATCCCGTGTTTAATGTTGAGCTTATTTGGTTCAAGTTTAAAACGAAATTTTAGCCATTGCAGCACACTAAAAACAAAGATCAGACTTATGATAGCGGTAATGGCTACAATCACCCATGGGCTGCTAAAGCCTTGCTGCCAACCGGTATAAACCACAGGAATAAGGGCATAACCGCTACTTAATAACTGCTTAGTGGTAAGTAGGGTAAAACTAATGATTGACCACGGCGAAAGTGAGCTCCACTGAGCGAATTTATGATTCATCGCTAAGTTCTTCAGATTGTATCTTGCTTTGTGGGTTTGCTTGGGCAGCTTGTGCTAATAGGTGTTGGCGTAGGTGTTCAGCCGTTTGTTGCTCAATACCTGGAAGTTCTATCTCGGCTGAGCCACTACCTGCGCTGAAACACTTGAGTGTCGATAGGCTAAAATGACGCTCTAAGGGACCATGGGAAAGGCTTACATGTTGTAGCCTAGAGTAGGGAAGCGAGGTGCGTTTTACCCACCAAAAGCCTTTTTGCATGAGCAACTCATGTTCGCAGGTGGCGTAGCAGATTGACTTAGCATGGCGATCTCTTAAGTAACTTATGAGGGTTAATAGCAATACTGCTCCGGTCAATATGGCTAATAGCTGCAACAAATCAAGCTCTCTTGGAAGGATGAGTATTAGTGAAAGCGCGATAAATCCTATGCTGCCGAATAGGAGGCTTTCACATAGCACTTGGGTGTAATGGCGTTTATCAATAGGCTGCAGCACCACTTGATCAAAGCCTTGCCACTGACTTGGCACAATGACATCTCGGCAAGCTTGTTCGTCAATAGAGTCAGCTTCGTTGCTGATATTTTCATTGCTATCCATTCCAACTCTCGTTTGCGGTTATCAACGGCTTTTGACTATATCAGTATGTACGGCGTTATCGCCATAGGGAGACATATTTGGCAACATTTTGTTCTGTAAATATCGAGTACTTATTACTTGTTATTTATTGTAAATAAAGTAATTTATTGCAAACACCCTCAATAATGATAATGCCATGAGTCTCAATTTTACAGAATCGAAACAGCAGAAGGCTTTTTTAAGAAAGCTCTATATTGCTTATCTTATAGACAGTGAACGTCACAACCTATTGTCACTGCATAAAATAACTGAGATGCCTCGCCGAACCTTACAAGATGCCATTGCCGCCTTAGCTGACTTGGCGATAGAGTGTGAGTTTGTGCAAGATGGTGAACGTAATAATGCTGGGTTTTATCGGATTAATCATTGGGGGGCCATTAACCGAGATTGGGTGGTGCAACATCTAGGTGAGATCCAAATTCAACTTAGCTAACTCTGGTCTTTAAGGGAACCCTCGAGCCTTTATTTTTCAATTTAACCTGAAACTAAGCTTCGCCTCTAACCGCTATTCTAGTGTTAAACAGGCTTTCTGCTGTTGAAAGCCTGCCAAACTCATTTATTCATATTCATTCATAATGTTGGTTTTTTAGTTCATATCTACTCGCAAGGTCATTAATAACTTGCTTGTAATATTTGCTCTAGACTTAGGTTGATACATATAAATCGAAACAAATATTGGGATGATGATTATGAAATTTACACATGCGATTATGCTTGGCAGTTTAGCGATGGCGAGCATGGGCTCAGCAGTTGCTGCAGACGACAATGAGCTTTTCGGTGGTGAGATCAGCGGTAACGTTAAGTTTGCTACTGACTATGTATTCCGTGGTGAGTCAGAGACTATGGATGGCGACGTACCTGTTGTACAAGGCACCTTAGGCTGGGCAAATGACGACGGCTGGTACACAGGTGTATTTGCATCAAACATTAAATTTGCAGACCCAAACCTTGAAATCGTTACCGCGCCTTATATTGGTAAAGCGGGCGCCTTTGGTGACAGCGGTTTTACTTATGATGTGATGGTATTTTCATATCTTTATCCAGGTGCTTCATACTCAAACTACACTGAACTTTGGGTTCGTGTAGCTAAGCAGTTTGGCCAAGCTAACGTTCAGTTAGAAGTGACACCTACATTAGATGATTGGTTTGGTGTTGATGGTTGGCAAGGCGTCAACTATGCGATTCACCCAAGCTATGATTTCAATAATGGCGTGAAACTATCTGGCTCATTTGGCTATCAAGATCTTGATGGTGAGGGCGCTGAAGGTTGGACGCACTGGAACTTAGGTGTTGAAGCAAACTACGTCGGGCTAACGTTCGATCTACGTTACCACGGCAGCTCAGTTGACGAGTCTCACTTAGTGTACGGTACTCAAACCGAAATCTTCGATGATCGTGTTGTATTTGGGGTTAGCAAAAGCTTCTAAGTTAATCATCTCAAAGTTATTTTTAAGAGCCAGCTCATTTTGAGCTGGCTTTTTCAGTTCTGACAACCTTTTCAAATAGTCCTCGTACTCCTCAACTGCTCGCTTTACGTGCTAACTTGTGTATATTATGTGGCGCGTTTTAGTCAGGCTTTTAAAAGTAAAAGCGGTTGAGGTGGTATATGGGTTACCGAGTACTGGTTGTTGATGACGAAGCTGTCATCCGAGCTAGGTTAAAAGGTTATTTTGAGAAAGAGGGCTATGAAGTGCTCGAAGCTCAAGATGGTGATCAGATGTGGCAAGAATTTGAGCGCCAGCATATTGATCTGGTTATGCTCGATATCAATCTCCCCGGTGTCGATGGCTTAAGCCTAGCGCGTGAGCTGCGAAGCAAGAGTCATGTGGGAATTATTCTAGTCACTGGCCGTGACGAAACCATAGATAAAATTGTAGGCCTAGAGATGGGCGCCGATGATTACGTCACTAAACCTTTTGAGCTTCGCGAGTTATTGGTAAGGGTAAAGAACTTACTCTGGCGGATGTCATTGGTGAAAAAAGCGGTTGCCGATAGCGCAGAGCAGGTCGATGTCGACGATAATATTATCGCCTTCAATGATTACATTTTAGAGCTAAATAGCCGCCAACTCACCCATAATGGCGAGTCGATAAAGCTCACCAAAGCCGAATTTGAACTGCTTACCGCCTTTTCGCTACACCCTCAACAGGTGCTATCTCGCGAGCGTTTAATGATGCAAACCAGCCACAGAGATCAAGACGTCAACGATAGAACCATCGATGTGATTATCCGCCGTCTGCGTAATAAGTTATCTGCAGATCTGTTTGTCACCGTTCACGGTGAAGGCTACCTGTTTGCTGCAAAGGTGAAAGACTGAGTCTGTTACTTGTCGATATTGACCCGATAAATCGGATAATACTCCGCTGGTGGTAGGCTGGTTTTAAGCACATCTTTACTGATGTGCTGCGGGTATAAGGTTTGGATCTTGGGGCCGATATCGCCAAACGCCTTTGCACCTTCAAGTTCTCTTACCGTAATGTCTATGGCGAGCTTTCCTTGCAATACGACTAGGTCATCGTTACTAAACTCAATTTTTCCACGATAGATCCCTCGCAATACCGCTGGGGAGAGGTAGCTGCTAATTAACTTAACTTTGTCTGTTAGATGGTTTTGGCGAAGTATGCTGACCCCCGCCTCGATGGCAACGGCGCTACCGAGAATATAATCGGGCGTCTGCTCACTCAATAGCGCCTCGAGTTCGTCGCGGTAGAGGTTGCGATTATTGTCGGCATGATGCACGGCGCTAATAGTGACTAAACTGTCTTTCAGTGCCGCAGATACGCCTTGCTCTACATAATCACTGCCACCTAGCTTATCGGGGCCGGTTAACAGTGCAAGGGTGACCGGTTCTTTGGCTTGACGCTTAATATAGTCTCCTGCCATAAATCCCATCTGATACCAGTTAACCCCCACTCGGGTATTCACTTTGGGGTGCTTGAGTCGATTGACGAGCGCAATTACTGGCTTAGTGATAGGCGCTTGATAGAAATCTAAGATGTCAGGACGTACGCCACCAAGTAATATCGCATCAAAGTCGTGCTTCATACAGTTATCGAGTTGGCTCAGCTGTTTTTCTTGACCGTAATAGCCACCCGCCTCGAAGAGTTCCAGCTTAAGGTTTAGCGCTTTGGTCTGCTGGACCAATCCGTAGTTAATGCCAGTCCAGTATGTGTCTTTCAGGTGTGGTACTAAGGCGCAAATTCGCCAAGATTTTTTTGCTGTTGAGAGTGGGGTTAGCTGTAGTGGCGCAGTGTGTTGCAGCACTTTTTCATAGGGGGTTCTCTGCTCTAATGACCAAGGCGATAGGGGATTGGCCGCGCTTGTCTGTATGGCTAATAAACTCAAGCCGACAAGGAGTAATAAACGCAGCTGCATAACTTTTACCATGGTTAAGGTCCCTATGAATTGATTAAATAATTAATGCAATTGGTATAATATTGTACCAGCTTAATAGATAACAGTGAGTGTATTGTTTTTGCCAAAACCTCCTTCGCCTAAATTATCTCTATCGAGAAAAAGCCTGATTGGCCGTCTTATGTTGGCTTTTGGTTTACTTGCCTTACTGCTGCTCCTACTGGTTAGTCTTGGCAGCGTGAGTCTACGCTGGGTTCAGCAGGCTGATAAGTACTTATATAACAGTGCATTACCAGCTTCTGAGGCCGCGAGTCAGTTGGCGCTTTCCAGTAGTGCCTTGGCCGAAAATGCAGGGCAATTAGGTCAGACACAAGATGAAGCTCAGCGGCAGTTTGTGGGGCGTAAATTGTCCATTGAGAGTGCAACTATGCTCAGTGCTATTAAAGTCCTAAAGGCCCTTGAGGTGAATTTCGATTTAAGCCTTGAGCAGAGTGCCTCGGAGATTATTGGCGATACCTCTGAGCTTGGAGAGCTGGTTGGTCAGCGTATTCAAGTGGCTTATAGTTTAAAGAAACAGGGGCTGGAGTTAGTTAACGCAGCCAATAAGAGTACCGAGCTGCTACTTGCCGAGCTGGCGATTGTCGATTCAGGGATCTTATCTAAGCTGAGTCTGGCGTACCCAGATGCTGTCGGTGCTGAAAAGACTTCTCAACTGCTTGATACCCTGATAGAACAAGACTTAGACACTCAGGAGCGCCTCAACCGAGCCCTTAAAATTGTTCACAATATCGCCTTGATGGGGCAGATGTTCCAGTCTCCTGAGTTAGAGCCGGGAGGCTATCCGTTGCTGGGTGATATAGGTAGTCAGGTCACTCAAGTTGGCGCTCCAACTATAGCCGCACGCCCAAAGCTTGAATCGGCCGAGGTGGAGAGTGGTATAACCCATTTAGATAAGAGCATAGGTCATTCCCAGACTCGCTATTTGGCGTCTCTTACTAGCTTGACCCATATTATCCGCGATCCAGACCGTGCTAATACGTTAGCTAAGCAGTTTGCCATATTACAAACCTTGCCGAGTAGTCTCACCTTACAAAAAGAGTATGCCCAGTACCATAGGGCTCAGGAGCTACAGCTACAAACCATCACAGATAAGCTGGATGTGCTCAATAAGGTGGTCGCTAACGCGATGCAGTTGCAACGTATTGAGGCGGATAATGCTCGAAAAAATTACCTTAAACAGCTCAGTTGGGCGAAAGTAGGTTTATGGACGACGGGCTTATTGATGTTTCTGCTGATCTTTATCGTGGTCTACAAAGTGATTTATCGCGGTATTGCGCTTAAACTCGATGCAGCCACTAAGGCGCTTGCTCAACTGAGCCTAGGTAATACCGCGGTGACGATCGATACCCAAGGTGATGATGAGCTTGCAGCTATGGCCAGTGCCATAAAGGCCTTTAGGCAAAAAACCGACCATAACCAGAAGCTACAGGCAGAACTGCGTGAGACCGCTGCTGAACTGTTTGAACATAAGCAGGCATTGGAAGCTAAGGTAGAAGAGCGAACCCTAGAGCTCGCCGAGGCGAATATTCAGCTAGATAGAGAGGCTAAAGGTCATGCGCTAGCAAGAGATATGGCCGAGCAGGCTAATCAGGCCAAGTCGCTCTTTCTCGCCACTATGAGTCATGAGATCCGTACGCCACTTAATGGCCTATTGGGCACCTTGACGCTACTTGGGCACGCTAAGCTACCTCCCGCGCAGCAGCAACTATTGGCTCTGTCACAATATAGCGGCACGCTGTTGCAAACGGTATTGAACGATATTTTAGATTTCTCCCGCCTTGAGCAGAGAAAGCTTGCCAATGAGCCTCGCGCCATCGATATCAACGAATTACTGGAGCAGGTGGTGGCGATCATGTTAGCGGGGGCTGGGCTTGCCGGATTGACCCTGCGTGCTCACCATAGCGACCTGCCAAAGTGGATCTATATCGATGGGCCCAAACTGCGTCAGGTATTGTTAAACCTATTGGGCAACGCGATCAAGTTTACCCCTCAGGGGAGAGTCGATTTAATTGCCGAAGTGGAAGACGGCTTACTGCAATTTAAGGTGCGAGATACCGGCGTCGGGATCGATTCAAAGGCGATGAAAAAGCTCTTTAAAGCCTATGGTAATGATCCGAGTAAGGGACGAGACAGAGGAACTGGGCTCGGGCTGGCGATCAGCAAGCAGTTAGTGCAGCTGATGAATAGCGACAGTGATATCGATAATCCAGGTGTATGGGTAACGAGTGAAGTTGGCAAGGGCAGCTGTTTTGGTTTTTCATTGCCGTTGGTCGTTTGTGACCGACCTGATTTTGAGCTGCAACAGCAAGTTGTTCATACCCAAAGTAAAAATCTGTTAGTTATCGAAGATAACAAGATTAATGCCATGGTGGCTCAAGGATTCCTCGCTCACCTTGGACACACATCTATGTTAGCCAAGAGTTGCGAAGCTGCGAGAAAAGCCTATACGGTTCAAAGTGCGAAGGGGTTCGATGCCATCATGCTCGATATTCAACTCGGTGATGGTTCAGGGATTGAGTTGCTGGCAGAGTTGCAAGAGGTGAATAGGCAAGCCGAACATCAAATCGAAATCGCCGCCTTTACCGCTCAGTTGCAAGCCGATGATATGGAGAACTATCAAGCAAAAGGCTTTGACTTAATCTTGATGAAGCCCCTAGATATGCAGGCGTTATCCAGCTGGCTAGGCAGCGCCGCCCCGCTTTCTGGTAATGACACTCATGCTGAAACAGCTTTGAGCGATAAATTAACCTTGAGCGAAGAAACAGTCAAAGATGAAGTTCTCAAAGAGAAGAGCGATACATTGACTAGCAATGACGCAGATACGGACTTACTCGATGAGGCTCAGCTAACCCAAGATTTAACCTACCTCGGATTAGATACAGTGATAGAGTTAGCTACGATTTATCAGCAAACCAGTCAGGTACATTTTGAGGGCCTTTTAAAGCCCGATGCCGATGTGAAGCATATCCTCCACGCACTAAAAGGTAGTAGCGCTAATATGGGGCTGGGGAGCTTGTCTACTCGCTGTAAAGAGCTAGAAAAGTCAGGGCTGAGTCAAAGTGAATATCAAGCTTCTGAACATGAATCGCTAGAGGCGCTGTGGCAGAGGTCATTAGTAGCCTTACAATCATGGATAGCGCAGCAACAAGCATAATCACTGAAGTACGTGAGCAAGCACAGAGATAAAAAAGGGTGATGAACTTAAGTTCATCACCCTTTTTTGAATACTTGTTTCAAAGTATCGATTAGCGCTTAGCTAAGCTCTGATTCAAGCCACTCGGCATCAGACTTAACCCAAGAGTGGGTTAATCTCGCCAAGGCCTGATAAAAGTTACCAGTATCAACTTCGGTGACCTTAGCCACAAAGTTGTTTAACCAGTTGGCTAGATTCGCTTGAATAAAGCTCAATTGTTCGGCTTCATCACTATGGGTACAAAGGTGAGCCACGTAGGCTAATATCACCGCTAGATGATCGGCTGGCTCAGGAAACTCACTTTGTACCTGCAGCTGACTCTGCTTTAAAAACTGAGTCATCTGCTGATGCTGTTCACCAAAGAGCAGTGGCTCATCACCTTTTTTCGCAGGCTTGTCACTTAAGTACAGGCTTGCGTATGGTGATGCGCTGTATTTAGTGCCGACTAAGAACAGACCGCAATAATCAGCGGCAAGCTCTAACAAGGCTTTATCAGTGTTGAGCTTTGCAAGCTCAGCGACTAATACATCCACGTCAGCTTTAAATTCAGCCTCGCTACCCAGTTGCGCCCAAAACTGTTTGGCTTGATCACTGGTTAAATCATGTAGCGTTTTATGATCAATTTCTTTGGCAAACAGTGACGAAAGTAATTGATAAATCGTACTTCTAACCTGATCTACTGGGTTAACTTCAACTGTCTCTGTGTTCACAGCATCTTTTATCATAATGCAATCTCAACCGGGCCGCTAAATGAACTTACTGCAGGTACTTTACCTTTATACTTTTCGTAGTCAACAAGGCAGGTATAGGCAGAACAAGCTTGTGCTAGCTTAGAAGTACCAATATCTAATGTTAGGGTGTTTGGATCACCGTAACTACAGATTGCACCAATTTCTGCGCCGCCTTCTTTGCTACCGTCTTTACCAACAGGGCCATACCAAGCGCCCTCTTGAATACGGATAATCCCTTTAGGGAATTTATCCGATACCACTGCACCAGCAAGCAACTGTCCACGGTCGTTAAACACACGTACCACATCACCTGATTTAATGCCGCGTTGCTTGGCATCTTCAGGGTTTAGGTATACTGGCTCACGTCCGTTTACTGTGTAAGTTTCACGGAATTCTTCTGATTCACACATTTGTGAATGCAGACGCTTGTCTGGGTGGCAAGACTGCATCCAAATTGGGTGCTTGTCAGAACCTGGACCACCATGGCTACGTTCTGCTTTTTCCATCCATGTTGGGTGGCCTGGGCAGTCGTCATATTCGTAGTGGGCGATTTTACGGCTGAAGATCTCAATCAAGCCAGAAGGCGTACCCAATGGATTGATCTCTGGATCATCTCTAAATGCCGCGTGACGCACCCAAGGCTCACCTTCACCAAAGTAAACATAACCCTCTTTCCAGAACTCCTCGAACGATGGCATCTCGAACTTACCTGCGTTAGCCGCTTTACAATCGTTGTAAAGCTTCTCTAGCCATTCACGTTCATTCATACCACGAGTGTACTCTTTCTCTTTGCCAAGCAGTGCGGCGAAGCGAGTGAAGATCTCAAAATCTGACAAGCTTTCATATAGTGGCTCAACCATCTTCTGCATGGCTAACAAACCACGGTTAGCATATGCGCCGTAGATGTCGATGTCGTTACGCTCGAACGTCGTACATGCAGGTAATACGATGTCAGAGAAACGACAGGTCGCCGTCCAGTTCATATCAATCGACACGATGCACTCAAGCTTATGGAACGCTTTTTTCATGCGGTTACGGTCTTGGTGATGGTTCCATGGGTTGTTGCCCGAGAACACCATCATCTTAATGTCTGGATAGGTGACTTTAGTACCGTTTGAGTCAATGGTTTTACCTGGCTCGAGGATTGAGTCAATCCAGCGCGCAACAGGGATAGTGTTGCTTGCACCTTTAAAGTCGTTGCTATCAAAAATTGGCTTTTGGCCTTCGTCAAGGTTACGTGGGAATGCACCTGGCGCTGCAGCACCTGAAGACGGTACACCAATACTTGAGTAGTGGTGACCATAGCTAATACCGCCGCCTGGTAAGCCAATTTGGCCAATCATGGTTGCCAGCACTGCTGCCATCCAATAAGGCTGCTCACCATGTTGCTGACGCTGAATACACCAGCCCATCAACATCTGGGTGCGGTCTTTTGTCATTACCTTAGCAAGGTCGCGGATGATCTCAGGAGAAACGCCGGTGATCTCTGCTGCCCATTCAGGTGTTTTCTCAACACCGTCAGTTTGGCCTTTAATGTAAGGTAAGAACTTGTCGAAACCTAAGCTATAACCTTCGATAAACTTAGTATCATGAAGGTTCTTGTCTACCATTTCGTGAGCAATACCTAGCATTAACGCTACGTCGGTTTGCGGATTAATGTAAAGTTGCTCACAACCTAGGTATTGCTGTGTTTTCGTGACGACAGGATCGATGCTGATCACACGAATTTCGCCTTTCGCTACTTTCTCTTTTAATTGAGCAAGGTAAGCGTAAGACTCATGTGTTTCTGCGTTCCAGCCGACTTGTAGGTTCTTGTATGGATCATTTGACCATAAAATAATGGTTTTAGAATGTTCCAGAATTAACGACCAAGAGGTACCTTGAGCGTAAACTTCGGTAGAACCTAAGATGTAGGGCAAAATGGTTTGCCCTGCACCTGTAGAATAGTCACCGACTTTCTTAACGAAATTACCGTGCATACCTACTGCGCGTTGCATGTGGCTGGTACTAGAGTGCAACTGACCCGTTGCACGCCAACCTGTTTGCCCTGCGTGTAGTCCAGATGGACCATACTTAGTTTGCACTTCATCGAGTGAATCTTTAAATAGGCGTAGTGCCTTGTCCCAAGTGACACGTACAAAGCGGAAATCACCTCGTTGTGTTGTATCGCTTTGGTGACCTTTTAATAAAAAGTCTAAGCGAACCATTGGGTAGCGAACACGTGATGGGTTGTAAACTAAGCCCTTAATACCGTTAATCATATCCGTTGGATACATATCAGTATCGAAAGGCTTAACTTCCGATATCACGCCGTTTTTACGCTTCATCTTGAACGCACCGAAGTGCGAACCCGTTGTAAGCCAGCCGTCTGACGCATCAGCTCCTGATGCCGCTAAAGCGTTTAGTGGCGCAAGTACCGATGATCCGCTAAGTACGACATAAGATGTTCCTACTAAGCCTTTTAGAAAGTCTCTTCTGTTCATTACATTACGTCCTATTAGTGAGCTGACTTATCAAAAGTTGAAGAATGCTCTTGTAAATACTTTTGTACCAAAGCCTGTGTATCTTGATCCATGTTGACGAATGCGATCATGCCTTGGAACATACCTGGCCATGTGTTGGCATCAAAATGCGCTTCAGCTGGCTGAGTGTGACATACGCTACATGCTGTGCTGTATGTGCTACGAGCGTAATCCCATAGTGGTTGCAGATCAGTTAGCAAGTAGTCGGTATCAGTCCAGATATCAGCTTCAACACGCTGCCATTTAAGGCCGGTCATTGGATCTTCTTTCTCTTCGAATGTCTTAATTACACCCTCTTCTAGCGCAGCATCTTTAGTTAACTGAGCCGATAGAATGTTTAAGCCAAAGTCGTAGTAGATCACGCGGCCTGCACCGATTTTCTTTCTCCAACCATCAATACCGATTTTGGCTCGGTTACCTTTTACTTCTAAGATTTTTACCTTAGTTGCAATGTTTAATGTGCCGGCTTCAACATCAGTTTTATCATTGAAGAATAATGGTTTAGTCAATGCGGTAAAGTAAGTTTGCCCCACTTGAACACCACTTACACCGCGACCCACTTCGGCAATCAACTCTGGCGCACGAGCGGTACCCATTTCTGGTAGTTTGTGTGCAATACCTTTGTGGCAATCAACACAGCTTTGATCTAGTTCAGCAGCGCGCTTCATTTGTTTAACTGCAAGCTTAGACATGCTGTCCCACTTCATAGAGTCGTACTGGTGACAGTTTTTACAGGCGGCAGACTTATCACGGTCAAAACGTTTCCACTCACGGCTTGCCATTTCAAGACGCTTAGCTTCAAACTTCTCTGGAGTATTGACGGTATTAAACAACCAACCGTATACGTCGTGAGAAGCTTCTAACTTACGGGCAATCTTACGGCCATAGTCATGTGGTACGTGACAGTCTGGACAGGTTGCACGAACGCCTGAATGGTTTGAAAAGTGAACAGTCTGTTGTAGCTCTTGGTAAGGCTTGCTTTCCATGCTGTGACAGCTGATACAGAACGCTTCTGTGTTTGTCGCTTCCAGCGCGGTGTTAAACCCGCCCCAGAAGATAATACCCATTAGAAAGGCAGAAATACCGATACTTCCTAAGGTTAGGTATTTTGCAGGTTTAGTCAGTGTGCGCCAGATGTTAAGTAACCATCTCATAACGGCATCCTCGTAATAAAATTAAAGTGAGTTATTGAAATTAGTGAGACGCAACGCCACTAAATGTAAGAGAAATCCAGATGATCAAGCCGTATACGCTAACAAACGTGGCGGCTAATGCTGGAAATAGAATGAAGATGATAAAGCCCAGTGCCTTTAATTCATCTTTCTTGCTGCTAACCTGTTCTTTTGGGGGACATTGCTCAGTCATGACTGTGTGCTCCGGCTAATCCATATTTTTTGATAGGCTAAGTATAGATAGAGAATGTGAATAGTGATGGGGGGATCAATGAATAAGATAAGACAAGTTATGACAAATTATGAATAGAATTCCCAACGCATTTCTCTAGTACTATATTTTAGTTTAGGGATAGCTAAACAATAGCTTATAAGTATGTACTAAACAATGGTCAATGAAAAAGAGGCGAGCACTAAAGGGGGGCGTTAGTGCTACATTAAAAGACGTTATGAAGAGATGTGAAACATGATTTATTAGCTGATGACGATGTAAGTTATAAAGCCAATCCAGCTGATAGTCAGTAGGCCCCAAGGTAAGTATGGACTGGCTGCGCGGTCTTCAATATTGCTGTGGTCTTGTTCGGCAATATTGGCTTCACGAGCCTTGGCTCTACTTTCTTGCTTACGGGCCTTATCTCGCTCCCGTGCCTTACCTTTTTGAAGTTTTTTGTATTCGGCAATGCCTTTTTCAATTCCTTGAGCAATTAGTTTAGTTTGCTCCTTCGTTTGCCCTGGCTTTTGTGTTGATTTGGCCACTTGAAGTGCTTCTATTTTTGTTTCTTCTGAAATAGCCTTCTTTGCAGCCGAAGGTTTAGTGCCTGCTTGTTTATTAGCGGTTTTTTTCGTGTTGGTTGCTGCCATAAGTAGATGAATGCTTAGCTAAGAATAAGCGCACTATATCAGCTCTGTATCGAGATGTGCAGTGCGCTTTGAAGCTGCCGCCCTTGTTAACTTGCTATCGCAGGGGGCGGTTGCTTGTAGGGATCGTCTTGAGTGAAAATTGGGTTTTTGGCTAGGTAATCAAATAATCCAGTTTGCATATTCACGTTCCAAAAACGCCCTGCTAGGGTCAGTGTTAGCTTGTGTTCACCTAGGCTTGCTAAGCCATTTTTTTGCCATTCAATAAACAACGGCGTTAAATGTGTGGTCATCTTTTTAGTGAGTAATTTTAAATCGAGTGCCCCACTATCTAAGCCTCGCTTAAATATGGCATCTATTTTAGCCGATGGGTTAGGGCTCATTAACATGCCTGGCACTTGTATCGGTGCCGCAGGCATGGTTGTTGAGTTGTTTGTTGTTCGCTCATCATGAGCTTGGTACCACTTCTTTAGATCTCGTCCGTTCATACAGCCGTGGCCGTGAATGCTACCACCCGCACCAGCGCCAAAAGGTAAGATTTCAATACCACTTTTTGCCAAGCTATTATAAACACTGCGTTCACGACTATCTCGACGCCAATGACAGCTTGATAAACGCTGCCAGTTTTGTGCCTCAAAGTGATTTGAACCAGAGGCATACATGTTGGCGCGCGTTTGGCTGTCGGCTTGAAAATCGCTGATAGGTGTCCCGAGTATTTTGCCTTTTTCACGAGCATGTTCGATGCGTGTACCGCTTAGCCCGATTAGCTGATACAGATCCACTCCATGTACGCCGCTATCGATAACCGCCTGTAAGTCTTGTTGCCAAACATCCAAAGTTTGGCCGGGTAGACCAAAGATAAGATCGATGACAATACTGGCACTAGGGTGCTGGCTTAACTGTTGCAACCGATTGAGTAGAAAGTCTTTATCATCAAAGCGTCCAGCGGCTTGGCGTACTTGAGTATCAAAGCTCTGCACACCGAATGAAAAGCGGTTAAATCCGTTAGCTGTGGCATTATGCCATTTATCGTCGTCAAAGCCGTTGAGCCTGCCTTCTAATGTCACTTCGGCATTGTCTACTAACGGAAATCGGCTAATGGCTTCACCGAGCAGCTTCACTTCATCACTACTGATATCGGTGGGGGTGCCACCGCCCACATAGACGGTATTAAATGGACGGCTTTGAGCCAGTGGCGTGTCGGCAGCAATATGAAGCTGTTCGGTGAGATTTTTGATATAGCGACTGATCCGCTCTGGGTTAGTACCATTCTCAAAAAAGTTACAGAAAGTACAACGTTTCCGGCAAAAAGGAATATGGATATATAGCGCACGCTCAGTGGCTTGACTTGGCAGCTGCCACCATTGTTGCCACTGCTGCGACTCAAGAAAGACTGGACGGCTACCACTACGGCCTGCGTGGGGAGCACTTTTCACTTTAAAGGCATGTTGCAAGGGATCTGGGCTAGCAATGCCAGTCATGCTTGGCGTTAAAATCATCGTCACTTTCAATCTCACAAGAAATATTGTGATAATGATAATTATTATCAAATGCGCAAGTGGTGAGATGGATCAACTTATCTGGCTTTGCAATGTAAATATTGCCAGTTATGGTGCGATTTATCGCTGCCTAATAAAGCTATTTTGCACTAAGTAGTCGACCAAAGGCTCGGCTTTTACATGCTTAAACTTGAGTGGTGACGCCAGCTCACCAAACAGTGGTATACCGCCGCCGAGTAAGACTGGAATAGTGGTAATAATCATTTCATCGATTAAGTCTTGTTGTAAGAAGCCTTGAATGGTTTTGCCTCCATCAATATAGAGGTTGTTGTAACCTTGGGCATTGAGTTGTTTAACCACTTGCGGCAAGGGACCATTAACTAAAAACACCTTGTCTTCTAAGCCTGCTGGCACATCAGTTAACGTATTACTGAGCACAAATACCGGCTTATTATAGGGCCAGTCGATGCCAAAACTCAGTACAATTTCTAATGTATTACGCCCCATCACGAGCGCATCAATACGCGCCATAAAATCACCAAACCCAAGATCTGAACCCTCTGGGTTAGGAATATCGTGTAACCAATCAACTTGATTGTTTTTGTCGGCAATGAAGCCATCAAGGCTGGTGGCAATATAAACAATATTAGGCATAGTCACTTCTCGCTTAAAGGTGGGCTAGTTTGCGAGTGATAAGTTTAGTTAATGCCTCATGGCTTGTTAATCAAATCACTTGCCGTTAAAATAATTAAATCTACAGTGTAGAATTAATTATTTTAACGGGGCTCATTTATGACTGTCAAGCCAAAGAAGCGCGGTAGGCCAGCGAGCCAGACTCGCCTATTAAGTAAAGAAGTGATCGTTGAACAAGCTAAAATCTTAATGTTAAACGATGGCAAAACACCCAGTATTCGTAATCTTGCTAATACGCTATCTGTCGATCCAATGGCGATATATCATTATTTTAAAAATAAAGATGCTTTACTTGAAGCTATAACCATCTCTTTAATGAGTGAAATTTGCCAACCTAAAGCAGAAGTTCGCTGGCAGGAGGCCCTTACAGAGCTAAGTTTGAGTTACTTAAACTTACTTAAGCAGTATTCAGGGTTATTGGAAACCTTGCTATCGATGCAGTCGAGTGGGCCTGCCGAGATCTTTATTAGTCGCTTTAAGTTGATCCTCAAACCTTTGGCTTTAGATGAAAGCGAGACCGATAATATCTTATGTTTGCTGGTGGACTATCTGCACGGTGTTGCGTTGGCGTACCGCTGTAATAATACGGAGCAAATATTAGATGAAAAGGCAATAAAAGGCCCTTTATCTGTTATTTATAGAGCGCTGCAAAATTAGCTTGTAGGCTGAGAAGTAAAAGAGTGCTCTCGGAAAAATCAGCACTCTTGGGGATATCATGTCATTTATAACTATTGCTGCTTAGAAGAACGGTTACTTAGAACAATAGTGGTGTTTGTTTGCCCGGCTCCATCACCACAACCGGATCGTAATGCCACACTTGCCTAATAGTCTCTGGGGTTAAGGTTTCACAGGGCTCACCGTCACTGACAATAGATCCATTCTCCAACACTACTAGCCTGTCGGCATAGCGTGAAGCTTGGTTCAGATCGTGTAACACCACAATCACCGCATAGTTGTGTTCATGGGCTAGCATTTTGGCAAGTCCTAGCACTCTATGCTGCTGGGCTAAATCCAGCGCCGAGGTGGGTTCATCTAAAAGCAAGATTGGGGGGCGCTCTGACTGGGCAAGTTGGGTAAGTACGCGAGCTAATTGGACTCGCTGCTTTTCTCCGCCAGAGAGAGTGGGGTAACTGCGCAGCTTTAAGTGGGTTAATGCAACTTTATCAAGCTGTTTATCAACTAAAGCTTTGCCTTGTTGTTGGTTAATTGATAAGGGGTATAGTCCCATTTCCACCACTTCATGCACCTTAAAGGGAAAGGTGAGTGAGGCATGCTGGGGGAGTACCGCCAATGACTTGGCCAGCAGTTGTCGATCCCACTTGTTTAATGCTTCTTGGTAGATGTTGATCGTACCTGTGTCGGCCTCAACCTCCTGACACAGGCTCTTTAGCAAGGTCGACTTGCCCGCACCATTGGGGCCGAGTAGGGCGGTGACTTGGCCGGCGTGGATCTCAAGATTGATATCGGTCAGAACGGGCTTATTACCAATACGTACAGATAAGTGACTCACTTGAATCACGCTCTGCAAGCTTTCTTGTTTTAGGCTATTCATTTAACTTACACCAACCTATGACGTTGCTTTAATAGCAGTAAAATAAAGAAAGGCGCACCGAGCAAGGCGGTAACGAGTCCTACGGGAAGCTCAGATGGCGCCACCAGTGAGCGTGCGCCAATATCGGCCAGTGCTAAGATGGCAGCCCCTAGCATCGCACTCAGTGGCAATAACTGTTTATGGTCAGGCCCTACCATCATGCGCACTAAATGCGGCACCACTAAGCCGATAAAACCAATAATCCCAGTTGCCGCGACAGAGACACCAACGCCAATGGCACATAATACAATCAACCGCAGCTTCAGCTTATCGACATCTAAACCTAAATGACGAGCCTCAGCTTCTCCAAGGAGCAGGGCATTGAGGGCTTTGGCGCTGCGATTAAATTGCCAACTGACCAGTGCTAGGGCCACTAAGGTCAAAATAACGTAGTGCCACTGGGCACCTGCGATGGAGCCCATCTGCCATAAGGTCAGATCTCTTAGGGCCATGTCATCGGCCATATAAGTAAGCAGGCCAATTCCCGCCCCTGCGAGCGCTGCAATGGCAACGCCGGACAGCAAGAGTAATACAACGGAAGTTCCACTTGCGCTGCTAGCAAGGCGATACACAATTAAGGTGGTGACTAAGCCTGCGAAAAAGGCGCTAAGGGCTACCATGTACTCGCCGCCTTGTGGGATGAGTACAATGCAGATAGCTGCGCCTAGTGCTGCACCCGATGACACCCCAATAATGCCTGGGTCCGCCAGCGGATTTCTAAATAACCCCTGCATCACTGCGCCGCACTGGGCAAGCACTGCGCCAACAGCAAGTGCTAACAAGGTGCGTGGTAAGCGCACATTGTTGATCACTAGCTGTTCATGTGGAGCCACGTTGCCCAGTTCCAATTGAGTGGCCCAGTTAACCATGGCGTGAAAGCTTACCGACGGGCTAATTTGTAGGGGACCTATGCTGACAGACATCAGGCTGGTAATCACCAAGGTGGTGAGTAAACCGGGCCAAAGCCAACGACGATTATCCATTGTATTTCCTGCTGTTAAGTTCAAATAGTCGATACATTGAAAGCGCTAGTATTGCTTTACACTTATAAAATCAGTGGCTAATTTGTCTGCGGCAGCGATGGAACTGATCCCTAGGCCACCTAATAAGGCTTGTGGCTCTAGGGATTGGATCTGTTTATTTTTCCCCGCGGGTGTATGGGCAAGCAGTGGCATCTGCTTTAGTAGGTCGTCAATCGGGTTTTCGATTGCCTTGTCAGAGCGATTTGAAATAAGAATAACATCGGGTTGCAGCGATAAGATCCCCTCTTGGGATACTGACTTATAGCCGCTAAATCCGGCGATATTGTTGCCACCTGCTAGCTTGATAATGATGTCTGCAGCGGTGTTATCACCGCCTACTCGGGCGGGTCTATCTGCTTGAAGCAGTAAAAATAGCACTTTAGGTGCATCACCTAGTTTGGCGATTTGCTGTTGTTTTTGTTCGAGATCTTTAAACGATTGCTGGATGTCTGCTTGTAGTGCTTGCGCTTGAGATTGACGATCCAGTAGCTCACCCATCTGAGCTATGTTGTCTAATAGCTGTTGTTGAGTTTTGGCATCTTGCAGTTGAACCACCTTCACCTTGGCGCCAGTTAATACATCTAAGGTTGTTTTTGGCCCCATGGCATCAGTCCCCAGCACGAGATTGGGAGATAAGACTAAAATACCTTCGGCGCTGAGCATGCGGTGATAGCCAAGCTTAGCGATATCTTCGGCGCCTTGTGGCAGCTGGCTAGTGGAGTCGACTGCGACCAGTTCATTTCCAGCATCCAATGCAAAAATGAGCTCAGTGACACCTGCGCCAGCACTGACAACTCGAGCGCTTTCTGTTTGGCTCGCAGCACCATCATGAGAGTGGTCATCATGGGCGAGTGAAGGGAAACTCAGTGTCACCATTGATAATAACGCCGCGCTGGCAACGGATTGTTTAACCATCTTGTTTAGCATTAAGAACTCCAGTTTAGTCATTAGTGGATAAGCGGCTCAATCCGCTCATCGAATCTGGGGGGAAACAACAAATTTATGTTGAGTGTGGCTTATTGGTTTTTTATTAACTAAGGCTCCATCAAAATCTGAGTATTGGTAATTTTTTGTCTTTGCATCGCCGCCAGCAAAGTCATCAAGGGTTGTACGGGAGCCGTTTTGTCTGCGGCAATCACGACCTTGGCCTTTGGGTTAGCCTTAAATTGGTTAATGAACGCCACTTCAAATTCGGCAAAGTCGGCGTAGCTTTTACCTTCAAGAGCCCAGTGAGGCTCACTTTGCAATACGTTAATGGCGATATGTTTTTCTTGAGTGAGTGCAGAAAGCTCTGACTTAGCTTCTGTGGGGACATCAACGGGTAAGGTGAGTAATTGGGTATTTGCTGTTAACAGCAAAAATACGAGTACGATAAAAATGATATCGATAAGCGGTGTCAGATCCAGTCCAAACCCTTGTGAGCTATCATCCAAGCCGGCACTAATCATGATGCGTGTCCACCTATTGGGGCTTGCTGGGTGGCCGTTGGGATACTTGCTTGTGATTGACAGCGAGCCTCTTTACAGGTGGCCGCTTTTGAGCACAGTTGAGCCACAGAGTCGCTGCCGATACTTAGCGCCTGATCAAACCCGTCAAGCCATAGGTTAAGCAGGTTTAAGGCATGGGCGATTTTGTTACAGCGGCGTTCTGCCCAAAGGGTAAACAGGTGTGCCATAGTGATAGCGGGCACGGCGATAATCAGGCCTGCGGCGGTGGTGTTCATCGCAAGACCAAGACCTGATGCCAGTTGCGACGGCGTCACCGGGCCATCTGATAGGCCAAGCTGATTAAACATCTCGATGAGCCCCAAAACGGTTCCGAGTAAACCAAGTAGCGGGGTGATAACACCTATGATGTGTAAAATCTTTAAACCTGAAAGCAGTTTGCTTTTTTGCTTAACGAGCCAGAGTGAAACAATCTCTTCGCGCATTGGTCTCGCTTGCTCTGCATGACTAAGGAGTAGGGCTGTTCCTTTAGCTAGCATGCTGCGCCCTTGGCTGATTTGAGTCATTAATTGTTGGCGCTGCTCGGGTGTCGCACTCCGTGCTTGCTGGCGAAGTTGATTTAACCAGACATCACGTTTAGGCAGTTCATAAAGCATTAATGCTAGTCGCTCCAAAATGATCATCAGGCTAATAAAAGCACAGATAAATAAAGGCCAAGCTAAATAGCCTAGTTGCTCTGAAAGCTGTTGATATAGAGGCTGAGTCATTGAGTGTCCTCGGCGATACTTAGGTATCGCAACTAGTAGAAAAAAACTGAAAATTACGACGCCATACGTTGGCGGCATAGTTAATAGCTACTGTTTGTGTATGGCGCTTTTGCGCTAAGTAAAAGCGATTCATTTATGGTTAGTTAAGCGCAAATCTAACCGGTACCCTAACCGTATAGGCGTAGGCGGTTTGTGGAGTAGGTGCGGCAAATTGCCACTTCTCGACAGCGTTTAACGCGGCTTTATCTAATAATCGGTAACCGGAGCTGTCCACCAAGGTGAGCGAGAGTTGCTCGCCAAGCTGGTTAAACATCACCTCCACGGTCGCAGTGCCTTGAAACCCCTTTTTACGTGCTTTTTTTGGGTAGTGGGGTTGGCTCGGTGGTGCGGCAAAAGTGGGTTGGCTTAATGTAATGGCTTGCTTACTTATACCTTGCTTTGCGTCAGCCTTTAGTTGGTTGTGAGAAAGTTGCTTTGCTTGTGCTTCAACGACACTTTCTTGTGTTTTTTCAATTGGCTTGACTGGAGTCGGCTTCTTCGCCGGTTCTTTTAGCGTTTTTGGCTTATTAGTTACTGCCTTCTTAGGGGCGAGCGGTTTAGCTTGAGTGTGTGCAATGGCTTTAGGCTTGGCGATTGGCTGGGGTTTCGCTGTGGCCTTGGCAACCTCTTGAGGTTGCGGCGCAGGTTTAGCCTTAGTTTTGACAGGCTCAGTAATTTGCTCGGGCGTTGTAGGCGCTTGGCTTGCTTGCATCGCGATAGAGAGGCTGACAGCTTGGCTCGATCCCATCGCAGAACCAGAATTGAGTTGCAGTTCTGGTTGGCTATTTTGGGAGGCGAGTACGCCGCCTTGAATTAAAATCGTTAAACAACCAAAAGCAAAATAACGTTTAGGAGTCATGACTGAAAGTTCTTACTCAATAGAGTCGTATTAGTACTTACTAATCAATCTGCAAGCAATGTTTACATCTTTACAAACTTGACGTTTAAGACTGATATTTACATTGTTTACAAATGGTTAGCTAAGTCAGTGTCGATAGTGTCTACATAAGATATATCAGCTTGAATGAGATCGCAAATGATAATGATTTTCATTTGATCTATTTTTTTGTCTCAGGTAAAGTGCCGAAAAATGACAAAGTGGCAGCCTCAATTTTTCATTCCAGAGAATGAAATACTCATGAGGCGCTATTGATACTGACCTTGAGGATTGAAAAATGACCAAGAAGCCTGTTGTAGTCGCTATGGCAATGGCTCTAAGTTCGGGGGCATTCGCTGCCACTACTCAACAAACGAGTGAGCAGCAAGTTACCGAGTTTGATGAAGTACTTGTCACCGCGACTCGTGTGAGCGAAAAGACCTCGGAAACCAGCCGTAGCGTCGCAGTGGTGAGTGAAGAGCAATTGCAAGAGTCGCAACCAGCATCGGTTGCTCAAGCATTGAAAAATGAGGCGAATGTTAATGTGACCAATGGTCCACGCGCTTCATCTCAAGGGGTTGAAATACGTGGTCTTGGCGGCCAACGGGTTTTACAAACGATTGATGGTGCCCGCCAAAACACAAATTCAGGCCATCGTGGTACCTATTTTATGGATCCAGAGCTTTTGAGCTCGGTTGAAGTGGTGCGTGGTCCTGCTAGTAGCTTGTGGGGCAGCGGGGCGATTGGTGGTGTTGTGGCGCAAAATACCAAATCGGCAGCAGACTTCTTGGATGAAGAAGACAGCTTTGGTGGTTACCTTAAGCAAGGTTATGAATCAAATGGCGACCGTATTAAAACCAGTGGCGCGATTTACGGTTTAACAGATACGCAGTCAGCAGGGGGTGTTGATTGGCTAGTAAATGGCAGCTATTACGATAGTAACAATATTAAGATAGGTAATGATCAAACTCTTGAAAACAGCGCGTCACAAGGTTCGAGCGGTCTAGCTAAATTTGGCTGGGAACCCACTGATGATCAACGCCTACAGCTGTCGGCTCGTTTTTCAAATATTGATGAATTGGTGCCGAGTAACCCTGCCGCGGAAGTGGGCACCTCCGTCCCCTTGGTTAAGCGTAAAACCCAAGATAACAACGTAACCTTGGATTACAGCTTAAACCCGACAGATAGCAAGCTACTGGATTTAAAGGCCACCCTTTATTGGAACGGCACCGATTACGATGAAGATCGCGTTACTAAAAACCAATTCGATAGCACTAAATATGAAACCTTAGGTTTTAGCATAAATAACAGCTCAACCTTTGCTAATACCGTTTTAACTTACGGTGTTGACGGCTATCAAGATTCGATTAAAACCGTCCGCGACGATAGTGGTCAGGCTGGGCAGCGTCCCGATGATATCGATGGGGATACCACTGTTTGGGGCGCATTTACTCGTGCCGATATCGAGTTAAGCGATAGCTGGTCAGTTGATGCCGCAGTGCGTTACGACACCTTTAAAAATGACAGTAATAATCTTAACCAGTCATCGGATGACAGCGCGTTTTCACCTTCTGTTGGTCTGGTATGGAAAACCACTGATTGGTTAACCTTAAGCGCTCGCTATGATCAAGCGTTCCGTGCGCCAAGCATTGAAGAGATGTACTCAACGGGCACCCATTATTGTATTCCTGCCATTCCGGGCTTCTTACCAAATGGCCTATGTAACACCTTTGAGATTAATCCCGATCTAAAAGCTGAAAAAGCAGAAAACAAAGAGGTTAAAGCCGATCTACGTTTTGCCAACCTTGCGGGCAATGACGAGCTAGCAATCACCTTAAACGTGTTCCGTAATGATGTGGATGACTTTATCGAGCAATCTGTATCAGATCCATTAATGGGGATCCCTGGCTTTGAACAAACCACCTCTTGGGACAATGTTGATGAAGCCAAGCTAACCGGTTTTGAATTCTCAACACGTTACCGTTATGAGCAGACTCGCTTGAGCGTGAATTACGGCCAAACAGAAGGCAAAGACAAAGCAACGGATGAGTATTTATCAAATATTCCCGCTAAAAAATTCGGCATAGATCTTTCTCAAGGGATTATGGAAGGCGATATGAAGATAGGGACCCGCTTTACCTATGTGGCCGAGCAAGATCAGCTCCCTACTGATAACGTAAACCAGTACGACTCATACAAGCTTTGGGATCTTTACGTGGCATGGGAGCCCGCCATGGGCACATTTGAAGGCTTACGAGTCGACTTTAGCGTTGAAAATATCGGTGATGAGGAATATCGCCAAGCGTGGCAAACCTTGTATGAACAAGGCAGAAATTTCAAATTGTCAGCGCGCTATAACTTCTAAGTTAAGCCAAACCGAGGGCAGCTCAGGATTATCAATGAGTTGGCCTCTTTGTCGTTAAGTTAATTAGCGCTTAGTCAATACACTTTAGTTAACTTACGCTTAGTTAATCGTTATTTAGTTCATTGGAGATCTTCCATGTCAGTATCAGTTGAACAGATCCGTCAGCATCTAGAAAACAACCCCGCAGCTATGCCCAGTCAAATTGCCGAAGAGCTTAATATTAGTGAGCTTGAAGTGGTGTCTGCCTTGCCCGATGAGCAGCTTGCTATCCTACCCTTAGCAGAGAAAGATGCGTTATTAGCCGAGCTACCAGAGTGGGGAAATATGACCACAATCGTGTCAGCGTCCGGCAGTATTTTTGAATTCAAAGGCAGTTTCCCCAAGGGCAAGTATGCTCATGGTTATTACAACTTAATCACTAAAGGAGATGGTTTACATGGCCACCTTAAGCTAGATGTGATTACTGCTATTGCCCTCATTAGCAAACCCTTTAGGGGCACTGAGAGCCATTCAATTAACTTCTTTGGTCAGCAGGGGGAAGTGGTGTTTAAGGTTTACTTAGGCCGAGACAAAAAACGCGTATTACTGCCTGAGCAAGTTGCCCGCTTTAACGAATTGAAGCAACAGGTATTAACCGAGACCGCTTAAGCCATTCGAATAAACCTTAAATTAAAAGAGCAGATCAATGACAACAGAAAAAGAGCAACGACTACGAGACAAATTACTACCAGAAATAGAAGCCTTTAAAGCTGAGCGCTCAACACTGCAGCTTGCAACTCAAGATGCTAACGGAGTCCCCAATGCCAGTTATGCGCCGTTTGCTCTAGCTGATGACGGTTTTTATATTTTAGTCAGTGAGCTTGCGCGTCATGGTACTAACTTAAAAGCCTCAAAGCAGTTGTCTGTAATGCTGCTAGAAGATGAGGCCGAAGCAAAAACGGTGTTTGCCCGTAAACGTTTGACCTTTGATGCTACAGCTGAATTAGTGGCGCGCGACAGCGAAACCTTCACTAAAGGTGTTGCGGCCTTGTCGGCGCGTTTTGGTGAGATGATCGATAATTTAGCCGGGTTAGGCGACTTTAATCTATTTAAGTTAAATCCACATCAGGGGCTATACGTTAAAGGTTTTGGTCAAGCATTTAGCTTGTCTGGAGCTGAGCTGTTAGATGTTGATTGGAAGCGTGATGGCCACCATGGCACCCCTAAGGCCGATCTAGCACAAGATGATATTGAGTTGGCTGAAACGGCTAATTAGGCTCGCAGCTCAAGTTATTGTTGTTTGGCAATCATTGATTGCACAGTAATAAACGTATTCAGATACAAATAAACATTGCCCGCCTTTGCGCGGGTTTTGTTATTCTGCTGTTGTTTTCATTTTAACCTGAGTAAAGGTTAGGGATATTGCATTGAATCAAAACGCTTCCTCTGTCGATAAAGCCGAGTCTCATACATCGACGTCTAAGACTGACAGCACTCAATCACCGGCTCCCCATGTTAGTAAACGTGCGGTATTACCTTGGATTGGCGCTTTTTTGAAACCATATCGAACTAAAGTTATCACCGCGATTATCTTCCTATTTATTGGCTCATTGGCTTGGTTGTCATTAGGCCAAGGTGTGCGCTTGATGGTAGATGAAGGCTTCTTAAAAGATAACGGTTCACGCTTAAATGAGATTATCTTACTGGTGATTGGTATTACTGCGCTCAGTAGCAGCGCGATATTTTGTCGCTTCTATTTGATGACTTGGCTGGGGGAGCGAGTCAGCGCAGACATACGTTTGAAAGTGTACGACCACCTGCTAAAGCTTTCTCCTGGGTTTTACGCCAAACTGAGAACCGGTGAGGTGATCTCCCGATTCACTGCTGACTCGACCTTGCTGCAATCTGTGGTGGGGTCAAGCCTCTCTATGATGTTGAGAGCAAGCGTTACTGTGATTGGTGGTATCGTGATGATGGCCATCACCAGCCTTAAGATGACGGGGTTAGTCTTGCTGGCTGTGCCTATGGTTCTCGGGCCGATTTTCTTCTTTGGTCGCAAAGTGCGCGATCTTTCCCGTAAAAGCCAAGATAAAGTGGGGGACTTAGGCGCCTATGTGGATGAGACACTGCATGAGATCCATACGGTTCAAGCTTATTCTCACGAGGATCAAGATCGTGCTCTGTTTAATCATCGTGTCGAAGCTGTGATGGATGCGGCAAGAGGTCGAATAAAATACCGCTCGATATTAATTTCACTTGTGATGTTCCTCAGTATCTTGGCTATCGCACTCGTCACTTGGGTCGGTGCCCACGATGTTATGAACGGCGCGATCAGTGCCGGTGAATTATCAGCCTTTATGTTCTATGCGGTGATGGTGGCAGGCTCTGTGGCTACTATTAGTGAGGTGATAGGTGAAATTCAACGTGCCGCCGGAGCCACTGAGCGCTTAATCGAATTGATTGAAACTCCAATCGATATTCCGGTTGTCGATAGTCCGCTTGAACTCGTTACGCCTGTTCGTGGTGAATTGGAGCTTAAGCAAGTGCGCTTTAGCTATAGCAATATGAGTCAGAACGATAACCAGCCCGATAGCACAGATGCGAACAGCCTTGAGCAGGTTAACAGCCCTGAGCTTGAAAACAGCCTTGAGCGAATAAACAGCCCTGAGCTTGAAAACAGCCTTGAGCGAATAAACAGCCTTGAGCGAATAAACAGCCCTGAGCGAGTTCCTTATATTAGCAGTGAAGATGAAGTTATTCGTGGCCTCAATATTCATATCAAGCCCGGTGAACGCGTGGCGCTTGTCGGTGCAAGTGGCGCGGGAAAAAGCACCCTCTTCGAACTGCTGCAGCGCTTTTACGTGCTTAATAGCGGGGTAATCGAACTTGATGGTGTCGATATCGCCAAGCTCACACCGCAAACCTTACGTCAGCAGTATGCCTTAGTGCCACAAGAGTCGGTGATTTTTGCCACCAGCGTGCTTGAAAATGTGCGCTATGGCCGTATCGATGCTAGCGAAGATGCGGTAAAGCAAGCTTGTATTGCCGCAAAAGCTGATGAGTTTATTCGTGAATTTCCCGATGGTTATCAGACTTACTTAGGTGAGCGAGGCGTACGCCTATCCGGTGGTCAAAAGCAGCGTATCGCCATCGCCCGTGCCATATTAGCCGACCGACCGATCTTGCTGCTAGATGAAGCAACCAGCGCCCTAGATGCGGTGAGTGAGCACAAAGTGAAGCAGGCTCTCGACAGCTTGATGGCAGGTAAAACCACCTTGATTATCGCCCACAGGCTAGCGACAGTTATCAATGTTGATCGCATTTTGGTATTAGATAAGGGCCAAGTTGTCGCCAGCGGCACCCATGGCGAGCTCATGCAAAGCAGCGAGCTATACCAAGAGTTTGCCAGCTTGCAGCTGTTAACTGATGACAGCTAACATGGGCTGGGGGGCTTATCCGTGACCGCCATGGCCCCCATGACCGCCATGTCCATTCCCACATTGGTGATGGGTTTGCTGGCCGTCATCGGCTACATTCACTAAACCTGCCTCGCTAAATAGACTAAATTCCCCTTGGTTTATGTCATCTGTAGCGGGGTCATCTAAGTGAGCTAAGCAACTGTAACCAACACGGTATTCACCAGCCGGAAGGAAGCCTGCCGAAAAAGACCAGTTCCCCTGATGGTCTTGATGAATAGGACTCACAGCAAACGGGGAGTGCTTATTATCTGTTCGGGTAGGGCTAATGTCTGCCATTTGCTCTAGATGGGTAACATCTGAAGAATAAAGATAAGCCATATGAGTGAAGTGGCTACCAAGAGGAGCTTTATCTATATGCTTTGTTTCACAGTCCGCAATCCATTGGGGGTCGACTTCTCCTATAAGGTGTCCCATCTCTCGGTTATCAACAGAGTAAACCCCTCGATGGCTTAGGTGGTATTCGCCAGAGGTTAAGTGCATAGATTGGTAAAGATTGATCTCCATAGTTATTGACATCATTTGCTTGGAGTCAATCACAAAGTCATGCAAGGGCAAACGGCTTTCTTCTATGTTGAGCGGATGTCGTCCATTGCTGTTTTCAATACTACAACCATAGCTGTCAGTTTTATCGGCTACAATAAAATGGACATCTTTATAATGACCGGCAGGTACCCTAAGTCCTTCGACAACTAGATGACTTTCCATCCCTTGGTAGTTGAGTAAATCAAGGTGGTGATTGTTTAGATCATATTGATGCAGCTTCCCTAAAGAATCAGTCATAACCAGTTTTTGGAGCACGAGTTCGACTTTATCGACATGTGCCATAGGCGCATCTGAAATAGCGATGTTTAGTGTACCTAGTAAGGGATCTTCTTGAGGGGATGATGAGTCAGAACCACCGCAGCCCACAGTAAACAGTGATATGGCTGTAATGGGGATAGCGAATAGCATACGCATAGCGATAACCTTATTTTTATAATATGCATTTAAACTAATAGTGTTGTGTGTTTTTCGCTCAAATGCATGGGGGTAGCAGAGCATTTAGCGCCTTTATTTGGTTTTTGTGATGAGAGGGGAGTTTTAAGCGCTGCGGCTTGGTTAATGCTATTTTCTTTGTTAGGGGAGAGGAGGCGGAGGTGATTCTTCTTTGTATTTAAGGCGTAAATAAAAGGGATAAACAGCGGAGAGAAAATGTGAAAAGGCTACTTATAATCTGTTGTTTCTTGCTTACTGGCTGCACAAGCTTGCCAGCGGATATCGAGCCTGTGAAGCAATTTGAGCTATCCCGTTATCTTGGAACTTGGTATGAAATCGCCCGTCTCGATCATAGTTTTGAGCGAGGATTAAGCCGAGTGACAGCTAGATATTCGATGAAAGATGATGGCGGCGTTAAAGTCATAAACCGTGGTTTTTCGGCAAAGGAACAAGCGTGGGAGCAAGCAGAAGGCAAAGCCTATTTTATGGATAGTGCTGATATTGGCTATTTGAAGGTGTCTTTCTTTGGACCTTTTTATGGTGCCTATGTGGTTTATGAGTTAGATAAAGCTGCTTATCAATATGCGTTTATCACCAGTTATAACCGTGATTACTTGTGGTTTTTATCGCGTACTCCTGTGGTTGATGATGGGCTTAAACAGCAGTTTGTCAGCCAAGCTAAAAGCCTAGGTTTTGCCACTGAACAAATTATTTGGGTCAAGCAAAACTAGTACAAGAAAATAAGCAAAAAAGGAGCTCTAGGCTCCTTTTTGTTTTGTGTTACAGGTGTCGCTTTTTAGTTACTTACGTAGTTCGCGTCTTAAAATCTTGCCTACGGTAGATTTAGGTAAGGCGTCAACAAACTCGATAAACTTTGGTACCTTATAAGCGGTAAGTTGCTTACGGCAGTAATCTTTTATTAGAGTGTTAGCCTGCTCTTTGTCGGCATGGGGATCATTGAGTACGATTACGGCTTTCACCGCTTCACCGCTATGGTCATCACTGATCCCAATTACGGCACACTCTAATATAGCTTCATGGTTAGATAAGATATCTTCCACTTCGTTTGGGTAAACATTGAAGCCGGAGACGATAATCATATCTTTCTTACGATCGACAATCTTGTGAAAACCATCTGCCGTCGCCACCGCAATGTCGCCGGTTTTAAAGTAGCCTTCTCGGGTCATCACCTTGTCGGTTTCTGCTTGATTGTTCCAATACCCTAGCATCACCTGTGGACCAAATACAGCAAGCTCACCGGTTTCACCGATAGGCACTTCATTATCGTCCATATCTAAGATTTTTACTTGGGTCGCGATAACCGGCTTGCCTATGGTACCAAGTTGCTCAAGCCCCGGAGAGTTAAGGGATACCACAGGAGAGGTTTCTGATAGACCATAGCCTTCAGAGATGGTGCAGCCAGTAGTTTGTTGCCAAATAGAGGCGGCAGCTTGCGTTAACGCGGTGCCGCCAGAGATGGTTACTTTTAGGTGACTAAAATCCAGCGCCTTAAATTCTGGCTGGTGGCATAGGCCGACAAACAGGGTATTGAGGCCCGCAAAACCAGTAAAAGGATACTTTGATAGGGTCGAAATCAGTCCTGAAATATCCCTTGGGTTTGGGATTAAAACTGAGCAGCCGCCGCGCTCGTAATAAAGTACTAAGTTCACCATGAAGGCGTAGATATGGTACACAGGCAGCGGTGCAACGAAGATCTCTTCTCCCTCGACAATACGACTGCCTAAGCGTGACTTAATCTGCATCGCATTGGCGATTAAATTACCGTGGGTGAGCATGGCGCCTTTTGAAAGACCCGTTGTGCCGCCTGTGTACTGCAGCGCTGCAATTTGTCCAAGCACACTGATCACTGGCGCGTAGGTAAGCTGTTCTCCCTTTGCTAACACATCACAAAAAGGCACGGTTTCGAACGGCACTTCAGGTTGTGGCTGTGGGGCAATTAAGTCCATCGCGTGGGTTGAGATGACAGTTTCGATACCTGTGTTAGCCACGACTTCAGTTAAGCTCGGTAACAAGTCTGACAGTACCACTAAGGCTTTCGCGCCCGAATCATTAAACTGATGGATAAGCTCACGTTGGGTATAGAGTGGGTTGGTATTTACTAACACCATGCCAGCTTTGATAGCGCCGTAAGCGGCGATTACAAACTGGGTGATATTAGGTAGCTGAATGGCAATTCTATCGCCTTGTACAAGATTGGTTTCTTGTTGTAGGTAAGCAGCGAACTGACGAGAATAGCGATTGATTTCGTTAAAGCTAGTTTCTTTACCTAGGCACGAATAAGCCGCTTTATCCCCATAGCGGGCGCTGGCCAGTTCGATCAGATCGATAAGAGAAGAGTAACGGGATAGGTCGAGCCTAGAGTCTGAATCGTATGCCATTGAAATACCTTTTATCTGATTTAGTTATTATTTGGATTGTTATGCTTACTTAAAAATCAAACAGACGTTTAGATTAGTGTGATCTATGTCCAAAGGTCAATGGGGCAAGTTGAAATAAGGTAAGAGTCGGACGGCCTGCGGCTTTACGGAAAAGCTAAGAAAGGTTCTAGGTTCTAGGTGCTAGGTTCTAGGAAGAGCTAAGACGGTACAAGCAAAGACGAACGGCCTGCGGCCTAGGGAACGTGACTTCGTCACTACGGAACGCTGCGCTTACGGAAAAGATGGGAAAGTTAATAAAGGCTCTAGGTACTAGGAAAAGCAGGTTCTAGGAAAGGCAAACAGCAAAGACGGTAAAAGCCGAGACAGGAAAAGCCGGTTAAAAGCAGGAAAAAGCGGTGTTTGTTGTAGGTCGGGCTTTAGCCCGTCATGCTTTTGATTTTCCTAGCAGGGCGAAGCCCGCCCTAGAAGCGAAGCGTCCTAGGATCTAGTTTCTTCTTTGAAAGCCGAGATGGGAAAAGCCGGTTAAAAGCAGGGAAAAGCGGTGTTTGTTGTAGGTCGGGCTTTAGCCCGTCATGCTTTTGGTCTTCCTAGCAGGGCGCAGCCCGTCCTCGCAGCGAAGCGCCCTAGGATCTAGGACCTTCTTTTAAAGCAAAGAAGGTAAGAGCCGAATGACCGGGAAACATATTTTCTTCTGTAGGTCGGGCTTTAGCCCGTCATGCTTTTGCTCTTCCTAGTAGGGCTCAGCCCGCTCTCGAAGCGAAGCGCCCTAGAACCTAGTACCTTCTTTTAACCCATTAAATCGGCGTGAAGAAGCTAGACTGCTGTGAGGCTTGGCCATAATTATGCTGCTCGGCAATGGTAAAGGTGATCTCATTGCGGCTATCGGCTAGTAACTCAGGTTCGGCGACCACAGTAACGGGGTAATCAAGTTGCTCGCCAGGCAGGATTTTAAGGTTAGCCTCACTCACTAAGCGATAACTGTTATTACCTGAGACATAAATACGATACAGGCGTGTCTGCTGGGTCTTATTGCGGATTTTCAGGGTGTAACTGTTCTCGATTTTATTATCATTGGTCTCTCTATAGAGACTCTGTCTATCTCGGATCACGTTTAATTCAATATTACTGCGGCTGTAGATATCGACAGCGATAACAGTCAACATGATTAAGGCTGCAACGCCATAGCCGATAAACTTGTATGACTCATAAAAAGGTTCAGCCTTACCTGATAATGCATTCTCACTGGTATAACTGATAAGGTTACGCTGATAGCCAAACTTGTCCATGGTCTGATTACAGGCATCGACACAGGCACCACAGTCGATACATTCATACTGTAGACCATTACGAATATCGATCCCTGTCGGACAAACCTCTACACATAAGTTGCAGTCGACGCAGTCGCCTAACGCCCCTTTTTCGGCAGATAAAGGATTTTGTTGACGCTTGCGTGGCCCACGGTTTTCTCCTCGCGCGGCATTATAGGTAACCGTTTTAGTATTGGCGTCGAACATCACAGACTGAAAACGCGCATAAGGACAGCAATGAAGACACATCTGCTCACGCATCCAACCTGCATTCAGATAGGTACAGATGGCGAAAAACCACACCCAAGTTGTGACCCAAAAGCTGGCGTTAAAGCTAAAAATATTGAGGTAGAGTTCCCGTGCGGGCACGAAGTAGGCGATAAAACCGCAACCTGTAAGTAGCGCTATAGCCCCCCAAGCATAGTGTTTCAACAGTCGCTTCTTGAGCTTATCACTGCTCCAAGGCGCCTTATCTAAGGCGACTCGTTTATTACGGTTTCCTTCGATTTGAGTTTCAATCCAAACATAGATAAAGGTCCATGCAGTTTGTGGACATAGATAGCCACACCAGATTCGCCCCCAGAAAACAGTGACAAAGAAGAGTAAAAATGCGGCGGCAATAAATACCCAAGCCAAAATGGTAAAGTCCTGGGGCCAGAGCGTGGTACCAAAGAAGAAAAACTGCTGCTGATTAAGATCAAAGAGAATGGCCTGACGCCCCTCATAAGAGATAAAAGGCAGCAGGAAGAATAGCGCTACTAGTAGGCTATTCATTGATGTACGTATTTTTTGAAAGTCGCCTTTCTGCTGACGAATATGGATCTTACTGCTTTGAGCCCTGCTTGGCACAAGGGTTACAGGGATCCGCTGCTCTCTTGCTGGGCGAATAGCGCTATCTAGCGCATTATTATCAAAATTATTATGGTTGTTTGTTGGCATTAGACTTCTCTACTTTGCAGGTTCGTTGCTGACTGCGTGTCAAGGTAGAGATAGCAAGGCTTAGGCCAATCTTTTATGCTTGTTAGTTGCTGATTTTAAACAATAAATTTTATAAGTTGTTTTGCTGGATGCACGACATATCGTGACTTGGTGATATATCGTGCTTTAGAGGCGTTGGATCAGATTGGGCGGGAGATGGCTAACTTATTCATACGCGATCTCAATGTACTTGGTGGCAGGCCGAGTAGTGCTGCAGCTCCGCTTGCTCCAGATATACGCCATTGTGTCTGTTTAAGCACATGCAAAATGTGTTGCCGTTCAACCTCTTGCAGAGTTTGATTCGTTATAGGTGTCTGTTTCTGCGTTGCACTTTGCTCGATGAATTGCAGTTGGTTAAACTCAAGTACTGGCCCTTGAGATAGGATCATCTCGCGCTCCAATACATTTTGCAGTTCGCGTACGTTCCCCGGCCAGTTGTGCTGCATAAGTTTAGTCATACCTTTTTGGCTAACCTGACTAATTTTCTTACCTAATTTACGATTCAAATCTTCAATTAAATGGCTGACAATTTCTGGAATATCGCTTAGACGTTGCCTTAGTGGTGGCACCACAATAGGGAATACATTGAGACGATAATAGAGATCCATACGAAACAGGCCTTGCTCTACACGTTTTTGTAGATCGTGGTGAGTGGCGGTGATAAGACGAATATCTACCTTGATACTTTGGCTGCTACCCACTCGCTCAAACTCCTGCTCTTGGATCACTCTTAGTAATTTAGATTGGGCCTCTAGACTAAGCTCTGCGACTTCATCTAGAAACAGCGTACCTTGGTGGGCAAGTTCGAAGCGCCCTTTGCGGCGACTCGTTGCACCTGTATAGGCACCTTTTTCATGACCAAATAGCTCACTTTCCAATAATGCACTGGAGAATGCGGCGCAATTAACGCTGATAAGAGGCTTGTCGGCGCGATTACTGAGGCGGTGCAGATTTCGGGCGACAAGCTCTTTGCCTGTACCGTTTTCACCACTGATTAATACGGTACTTTCAGTATTGGAAACGAGCTTAATCTGTTGGATGAGTTGATTGATTGGCTGGCTACTTCCCGATATTTCAACGTCACCAGTACGGTCTGCCAGTTCAAGCTGTAGGTATTGATTCTCAAACGACAGTTTCTCTGAAAGGGCTTGTACCTGCTCAAGAGCTTGCCTTAAAGAGCGTTCAGTCTGTTTCTGAATACTAATGTCACGAAATATCGCCACCACCCCCATGAGTACGCCTTCTTTATAGACTGGGGTTGAAGTGTAGTGCACCGGAAAGCTACTACCATCTTTACGCCAGAAGACTTCGTGAGAGATCTCACGGGCAATACCGTCATTGAGAGTGTTGTAGATGGGGCAGTCATCTTTATGATAATGGCTGCCGTCACTGTGGCTATGGTGGTGGCAATCGTGAATATTCTTACCGAGTAATTCATGGGCTTGCCAGCCAGTCATTCTCTCAGCTGCGGGATTAATAAACACCGCATTGCCATCAAGATCGAAACCGTAGATCCCTTCACTGACGGCATTCAAGATAAGTTGATTTTCGGGCAGGAACTCAGAATGAGTGGTGTTGGCTTCAAGGTTGATCGCTGACATAGCTGGATACTCATTGACGATGACTCGTGAGAGTATACGCTAAAATGATAAGGTCACGAAATAGCGTGACCTTATCTCTTAGCTAGCCGAGGGAGCTAGCCTTTGGCTTTGTTTAAACCATGTAATACTGATTCCATGGTCAGCTGGCTAGGTAACACAATGCCATTTGGTGCACCCGGGCCGTAGATTTTATTATAGGGCGTCCCACCTCTGCCTTGGGTTTGCATATAACTTTCTACCACGACATTAGGCTGGCTCCAGTCACCCTGCATCAATATGATATTGCTTTGGGTTAAGGCGTTGACGATTTTCTCCCTGTGAGTCACAGAGGCTTTATTGGCGAGGCAGATATTGCACCAGTCTGCTGTGATATCAACAAATACCGTATAACCCTCGTCCACAAGTGGTTGGATTTGGCTTGGAGTGAGCGTTTGCCAATGAAGCCGTTTATAGGCGTCATAATCTTCACCATAGTTGAGAAAGCCAAACACGGCACCTACGCTCATCGCCATAAAGCCTAAAACCACAAGTACGCCGTTAGGAATATATTTTCCCTTCACTTTTAGCCCGACTAGCACGGCAATAAGGGAACAAATCAGTGCAAAGAAAACCAGAATCGATACTGAAATGGTGCTCATTAATACTCCATGATATTTAATAGATGATGACTCCAAAGCTTAGAGAGTTTAGCTGTGTTCAACTGTTTTAATTACATTATTTTTTACTCGTTAGCGATAAATTGCTTAATTTGGACGTGATATTGAACGCTGCAAGCTGAGTTTAACCAGATCTTTATCCCTTTGTCATTTCAGCTTATCTCAATTGATAGTATGAGCTCCTTGGTTCAATCATGTATATTGTGGCGATTAACGTAGTCACACGACAAGAAAGGAAAGAGATGAGTATTAGCGCTTGGCTAGGCTTACTAGCTATCTGCTGTTTGGGAGCCATGTCACCGGGCCCGAGTTTAGCTATGGTGGTAAGGCACACTTTAGGTGGCGGTCGAGGTAAAGGTATCATCTGCGCTTGGGCGCACTCTATCGGCATTGGGGTTTATGCCTTAGTGACCCTATTAGGTTTGGCGGTTTTGTTAAAACAAGCGCCTATGGTGTTTAACGGTATCGCAGTCATTGGTGCATTGTATCTGGCGTATATGGGCGTGCAGGCATTGCGTTCAAAAGGTGGCATGTCAGATAAACTCGCTGCTGGGGAGTCAACTGATGCATTTACCGCAGCTCGAGATGGTTTAGCAATATCACTATTTAACCCTAAGATTATGTTGTTTTTCTTGGCGCTATTCAGCCAGTTTGTGATGGTGGCCGATAGTGTGACCGGCAAGGCGTTAATTGTGCTAACTCCGCTAATTGTCGATGGGCTATGGTATACCTTAATTGCACTTATTTTGTCTCATTCTGCAGTGTTACCTAAGCTGAGAGAGAAAGCCGCTTTAATCGATAAATTATCGGGTGTGGTGTTAATTTTATTAGCAGTGCGGGTTGTTGTGACGCTGTAAGTTGTGCAGTTAAAGATATAAAAAAACGCCATCAATATGATGGCGTTTTTTATTGTATGCTTAGCCGTTAATCTTAACGTGATTAAGAGTTAAATACCTGTACGGCATCATCTTTAGCCGCTTCTGGCTCAGGCTCACGAGACTGAACTGGATTTCTGATATGGTCATCCAAGTTATCATTTAACATGGCTTTATATTCATCAGTAAACCATTCAAGTGCATTATCTTTTTCAGCAGCAAGATCCGATGATTTCAACGCGGCTTCAAATGCATTGAAGCGAGAGGCTGCAAAACGCATAGCCGTACCGACTTTACCGACATCTTGCTCTTTAGCTGCGAGTTCGTTCGCCAACGCAATGAATTGATCGGCTAGTTCAAAAATGGTGGTTTCTTTTTTAGCTTCTGACATCTTGCTTCTGCTCTTATTTACGTATGGTAGTGACTCGATTCTATCTTAAATGAGCCATTAATGAACCATTGTTATTAACTATTGGGATCTGAGTCTACCACCACACTGCCATTATTCGAGTCATAAGTAATCGATAAGTTGGTGTTATCTGTGTAGTCATATCTGCAAACACCGAGTGCGATATAATTTGCTTTATAGTCTGTTTCATCGGTGGTGCCAGATTCTGAAACCGTAGGCTCATTGTTTTGAAAGAGCACTTGCCATACAGAGATACAATCTTCGACGTTATCGAGCTGAGGCGAGGCTTCATTATCGGTGAAATAGTGCTGCGCGGGCCAACCGTTAGCATTAAAGTCGACATGGGTGTCATCTGAGTCGCCAAACACAGGCAGGTTTTCGGCAGGGCCATCACCGACCTTCACCGCCCATACGGCTCTGGCTAAATCGATACCAGACTTAAAGGCGCCGCCAGTGGCTTTAACGTGAGAGACCTGAGCGTCTTCTGATAGGCTAAGAAATTTTGGCGCAGCCACAACCGCAAGAATACCTAAAATGATAATGACGACAACCAGTTCAATCAGAGTGAAGCCTGAATGCCGTTTATAAGAGTGGTTTGGAGAGTACATCAATTGCTGTCCAAAGATTAGTGAGGCGCTATATTAACACTGACAATTTTTAATACCAGTGATCAAAGGTTGGTTTTTGTCGTAGAAGATAGTGCCTAAGATGACAAAATTGTTAGCGTTTCCTTCTTCTCAATAGAGAGCCCACCAGTTAATCACAGTTAAAGTTTGTTTTACTGGTTATCTTAGCGCTAACGATTGCAAGTGATACTGCGACCTTTTAAGCTTAGGCAAATTTTTATCTTGAGGTTAGAGCATGACTGCGCACTCTAGTTGGTCATCATTTATAAACGAGCAGCAGCAACAAGCCTATTTTCAGTCAATGCAGCAGTTTGTCCAAGCTGAACGCGCAGCGGGTAAGGTGATCTACCCGCCTGAGGCTGAGGTGCTTGCCGCGTTTGACTCAACGCCGCTGGATAAGGTGCGAGTGGTACTCATTGGACAAGACCCCTATCATGGTCCAGAGCAGGCACATGGTTTGTGCTTCTCGGTTAAACTCGGAGTCAAGACGCCGCCATCACTGGTAAATATGTACAAAGAGTTGGCTAGCGATATCGACGGTTTTACTGTGCCAGACCACGGCAATTTGAGCCGCTGGGCCGAGCAGGGGATTTTGATGCTCAACACGGTATTAACCGTAGAGCAAGGCAAGGCGCATTCTCATGCAAAATCTGGTTGGGAAACCTTTACTGCTAACGCTTTAGCACTGCTAAATGAGCAACCTCAACCTATTATTTTTGTACTCTGGGGCGCCCACGCTATTAAGAAAGGCAAAGGGATTAATGCGCCGCAGCATCAGATCATCTCTGGGCCGCACCCTTCGCCTTTATCGGCCTATCGAGGCTTTTTCGGGTGTAAGCACTTTTCAAAAATCAATGAGCTATTACAAGCTAGAGGCGAAGCGCCGATAGACTGGCAGGTATAATCGTCTTCTATATAAAGCAAAAAAGAGCGCGTTGCGCTCTTTTTTATCTTTCCAATTAAGCTAGTTTCTTCAGCCCAAGCGATGTTGAGTTGTAAGCAGGATTAAAGATGCTTGTCCAAGAACTCGCTTAACTCATCAAAGGCGACCTTTCGGTTTTTAGGATCATCTAAGAAATGGGTACCGTCTTCAAACTCGATATATTTAATATCCAGCTTACTTTTAGCTTGGTTATAAAAGTCTTTAGATTGACTGTAGTTAACTCGGGTATCTCTGGTACCATGAATTAACAGAATGGGGGCTTTTATCTGATCAATATGCTTGATTGCCGAAACCTGATCTAATGCTTTCAGTGCTGCACTGTCATTAGAGGCTACGATGTTATCGACATAGGTAGACAGTCTCTCTTCATCTTTAATCATCTCTTTTAGATCGCTTATACCTGCGATACTAACGACACAGTCAAAGCGTTCACTATCTTGAAACGCTGCGGTTAGCGCGACGTATCCACCATAGCTGGCACCAACGATACAGGCATTTTTAGCAACAATATTTTGTTTATCTAACCAAGCAACACCATCCATCACGTCTTGCTGCATACGCTTGCCCCACTGGTAATAACCTGCAGTTTCAAACTCAGTGCCATAACCTTCAGAGCCCCTGAAGTTCATCTGTAGTACAGCGTAGCCTTGGCTGGCGATGAGTTGTACTAGCGGGTCGAAGTAGCGCATATCACGAGCATGGGGGCCACCATGGGGTAACACCACAAATGCAGGCTTCTCTCCCGGCTTTAGGTTGTTAGGCATTGTGAGGTAAGCAGGGATCATAACCCCATCACTTGCTGGATATTGAGTTGGCTGAACAGTTGCGAGTGGCACGTTCTCAAGTTGTGGATATTGAGAGAACCAGATCCCTCCCTTATTAGCTGTCAGATCTAACCAGAAATACTTACCGGGAGAGTTATCCTTAATCGCATAGGCTAACACCTTGGTGTCATCGTCACTCTTACTGGCAATTGAAACTTCATAACCGGGTAGCGCGGCTTGGACATTGTTGAGTAGCTGGCTATCCTTTTCGTCGAAGTAATGACGTTGCATAAAGTCCTCTTTCCAGACAACACCGACTAATTCACCACTGCCGTTTTCTAAGCCACCACTTAAGTCAAATGTGTCATGACCAAACACCTTTTGGCTGAACTCTCCGGCTTCAATATCGTATAGCCACAGGGCTTGACGCCCAGTTTCTCGGTCGCTCATCACATAGGCTTTAGTACCATCGTCAGATAACGAAAGGATGTTGAAGCTATGACCTACGCCAAACTTGCGTTTATGCAGTAACTTAAAGTCTTCGTTGGCATTCTTACGATACCAGGTGCTAATAAAATGCCCCTTATCGTCAAAAATCCCCTGTCGCTTTTCGCCTGCAATGCCTAAACGAATAGTGCCATTAATATCAGGGTACCAGCTAGAGACATCGTATTTATTGGCAAACTCTTTTTCAAAGTCTCCATTTTCAAGATCAACAGTAAAGACACTGTACGCTTTATCGCGAGAGTCATAAGTACTGACAATTACTTGATCTTCTTTAGCTGGTAAGCTTGATAGTAACTGATAAGACTGGACTTTATGTCCTTGGCTTTTTCTTAGCCGCTTATGGGTGAGCTCGCGAACTTCTTTATTTTGAACATCGATGGAGTAGAGGCGAGAGACCCGATAATAGATGCCACGATAGTAGCCAGGGTAGCTAGTTCCTATCAATACATACTTGTCGCCAGACCATCGAACATAATCGACTCTATCTTTTGCCTTCTTTAGTTGGGCTAACGGGGTGATCTTATTATTACCAAAAGCGGACAACACGACTTGTGGGCCATTCTTGGTATTGTAAATGGCCACAATCGATTTACCGTTGGGTGAGACTTGAGCGGACTCGATCATTTTTAGTTTAGAGAAATGCGTAGCTGTAATCTTGCTGGCTTTAGCTGGCGCTACAAGCAATACCGCTAAGAATAGGGTCTTAACTAAGTTATGCATAAATTACTAATTCCATTTAGTGATAAATTGTGGGTTCTTTTCGAGCTCTAGGAGTATATAGACTTAAACTTTAGATGTTAACAGAATGTATGCAAAAATTGTGGTGGTTGAATTAACTTGCAGAAACACCCTCTACCCAACCAAAAAGTAAAGCCCAAATCCAAGGCAAGCTAAGCAAATACCAATATTGATCGCTTCGGGCCAGCTCACCACCTTCTCCAGTAAGATGAGAATCGATAGCGCTAAGATCCAACCTATATGCATTACTCCAACAATCAGCAACAGCGCCATTAATAGCCAGCAGCAACCCACACAGTATTGGCCGTGTTTTAGTCCCATCTTGATAGCGCCGAGATTGCCCTCTTGCCACTGGGTCATAAGAAAGTTAAGTGGCGAGCGGCAGTGGTTTAAACACTGCTGTTTTAAGGGAGAGATCTGATAGATGCCGATAATAATCAATAAGATACCACTGAAAATAGGGTTGCCGCTCTGCATCATAGGTGTCATTAGCGTTAGTTCATGGAGTTGCCACTGTACAAGGGTAATAATCAAGCTGTATAGGCTCCAGATCAGCAGATAACCAAGAATAAAGAGATTAGAGGAGACAAACTCCGCCGATCTCTGTCGGCGAGTGCGACTGATCTTAGCGAACAACATGATCATAGGTGTGGCTGAAGGCATCATCATACCTACCATCATCACCGCCCACATAATAAAAACGAAGCTCAGCTCATACAGCCCCCAATGGGGTGACATAACCATGGTCATATCAAACAACATGTAATACCAACTGAGGCCGGTAAGCAGCAGGATACTGACCCAAGTGATGGGCGAGTGGAGACTGTGAGTAATTTGCGAGAGACTAGCCACTTGTAAACCTCACTGTCTGCATTCTACCTCTGCTATAGGTTAGGCTCACCCGTTTGGCCACTGAACATTGGCCTTTGCGGCAAATTTGCCCGGATGGTTAAAGCTTAGCGCATCGTGTTTAAGCCACATGCTCTCTGTGGTACCGATCCGGCCATCGTTCCAAATAAAACCACCGTCAGGAAAGCTAATGTGTACGTGCTGATTTTCACCAGTTACAGGGTTGAGTAGCGGTTTTTGTTGGACTTTCATTACCCCTTCAACATCGAAAGAAGGGCTCTCTTCACTGGTGTCCATATTGATATCGACAATAACCGGACCTACAACTGTGGTAAATGTGCTGGCGAGGGCTTCTAATGGCATTCCGCCTGCTGCGCCTGAAAATATCGTCGCTAGTGCTGTGACCTGTTCCTCATTGGCACTCGAGTCAATAAACAAGATGCAAGTGCCGTTTCCTTCATGGATAGCACCAGGCCATTTTAAGGCCAGCACAAGCTTTAAACCGTCGAGCTTAATCTGATTTAAATGGCCATGGTTGATCATAAAGCCGAGTAAGGCTTCGCATGAGCCAAAATCGGGAAAACCTGCAAATTGGCAGCCACAACCATGGTTACAGTTACAGGTTTCAATCTGGTGCATATCTAGCGACCAGTTGTTAATTTCAGTGTTCATAACACCTGTCCAAATAATGAAAAGATGTTGTTAAGTATAGTCTTGTCGAATCGGGGTTATGAGTAACGAGAGGGGGCAGAACGAGGGGAACTGGATGAAAGTTGTCGAGATTTTTCAAGCCATTGTTTTAATTGATTCACCTTTTTGAGTATATAGCTGAAAGGCTTAAACAACTTCCTTTCAGCAGCAATAAGTCTAATAACAGCTATTACTGAAAGCTATAGCAGTGGCTAGGGGTGATAATAAAGGGTAATGGCACATCCCAATGCTCGCAGGGGAGGCTATCAACTTGCTGACAATCATGAGCATAGCCTATGGGTAAAGGCTTGCCCTTGTGTTGCCAGTTAGCGAGTGTCCTATCATAGAAACCGCCGCCCATGCCCATGCGATTACCTTGCTTATCGAAGGCCACAAGCGGTGTGATCACCACATCGATCTGATGGGGGAGTTGCATCTGGGTGATATCGAGTTTTGGCTCCCAGATACGCATATGGTTTTTTTGCATCTGGGTATCGGCTTGGTAGCGTAGAAAGAGCAGGTTCCCAGGACTAAAAGGGTGCAACCGTGGCAAATACACCTCAATACCAGCCTGCCAAAGCGCGTCGATAAGCGGCGTAGTGTCGAGTTCACCGTCATTGGTTAAGTAGAGGGCAACACGTTGCGCCTTGAGCTGTTTAAGTCTTGATAGGGTAAAGTCCGCCGCACTTTTCGCAAAGCTGCTTTGTTGCTCTGTCGTTAATGAACGACGCGCTTCTCTCACCTGGCTGCGGATCGCTTTACGGCATACTTTATCGCTCGCGCTGGATGAGAACTGAGGCGGTAACTGGGACGGCATAATCAAAGGGCTCCTATTAATGAGTTAAGCAGCTTAACATATAAAAGCAGGTTCTAGGTTCGAGGAAAAGCAAAGAAAGGTTATAGGGAAAAGGCCGGAAGAGCAGAGACGGTTTAAAGATGGTGCAAGCAGAGACGGTTTAAAGACGGTGAAAGCAGAGACGGTTTAAAGATGGTGCAAGCAGAGACGGTTTAAAGATGGTGCAAGCAGAGACGGGAAAAGCGGTTTTAATCTTACTTTTGTAGGTCGGGCTTTAGCCCGTCAAAGAGTTAGGTGTTATGAAAAGCAGACCCTAGAACCTAGAAAGGGTAAAGCCGGAAAAGCAAAGAAAGGTTATAGGGAAAAGGCCGGAAGAGCAGAGACGGTTTAAAGATGGTGAAAGCAGAGACGGTTTAAAGACGGTGAGAGCAAAGACGAGAAAAAGCCGGAAGAGCAGAGACGGTTTAAAGATGGTGAAAGAAGAGACGGTTTAAAGACGGTGAAAGCAGAGACGGGAAAAGAGGGAAAAGCGGCTTCAACTTTACTTTTGTAGGTCGGGCTTTAGCCCGTCAGGATTTTGATTTTCCTAGTAGGGCTTTAGCCCGTCCTCGGAGCGCAGCGTTCTAGAATCTCGTTCCTTGTTTTTAAGCTGAGTGCATCAATCATAACAGTTAATTATGACCTGAATGACAGATAAGCAGTCTAGGATCTCGGATACTTAAATCTACGCTATCGAGTTTATGTCCAAGACCGGTGAGATCGGTAAGGTAGATGCAGTTACGCTTTATTTCTACTAACTTTTCCACTTCCAGTTGCTTAATCGCTTCATTGACTCTTTGGCGGGCTATTCCAGTGATTTTGCTTATCTGCTGCTGTGAAATTTTAATTTGAGGGATCTCGCCTAACAGCTTTGGAATATGTGCAGCAAGTTCGATCAGTAGATAGACAATGCGCTTGTCCTTTACCTCGCTCATCATAAGCTGAGATTGCAACCATTTTGCTTTAGCTTCAAAAGATAAAATATGGAACCACTTATAAATTTCGACATTTTCCTGCGCTATACGATGGAGGTCGAAATTGCTAAAATGAATTAACTTTACGCTATCGACCTCGGTAATAAAAAACGGTGTGCAGCCAGTATTCTGATTGTCATAATTACCAAACCAATCGCCTTTACCCATCACTATGTTATTGACGGTTTTAAGACTCGGTGTCTGCATACCGATAACCACAGTGCCCTCAAGTATAAAACTCGCGCCTTGATGAGCGATAGCAGAGCCATCCATTTCGCTAGGCTTTAATTGAGTTTTTAGCTGAGCAACAGACATTAATTTGTTAACTAAAGCTGGTGAAAGCTCTGTATCCCAACGCATAACGTCTTTAAGCTTCGAGTCAATCAATGTCATACCTTAGAGTGGTGATTAAGAGGGGAAAGATCAGATTATGACATAGTTAGCCGCAACAAAGTGTCCGCTAGCGGACAAATTTAAAACCGAGAAGGGCGTCAATCTATAGAGCAAAATCGCGTTCATAGAGCTATTAGGTCAATACAAGTACAGCCTTATTGTCTATTTGCTCCGTCGCAACCTTCAATAAAAATTGAACGTATTACAGCTATTTATCGTTTAGTTAAATTAGAGCCTATCGGCGAATTTTTTGCATTTTCTCAAAGGTAGAGTCCAGGCCTTTTTCTTCTCTTTCACAAAGGCCTTAATGTAATCGGCACTGACCTTATCTTTACCAATTTCATCGGCTTTGATTTTGAGTCCCAAGGCTTTCAGTTTATAACTCTTTGTATCTTTGAGTTTTAACGCACAGACCTCATATTTTGCCGCAAATGACGCTGCAATCTTTTCATCTAACTCAGCCGACGTATTAAACGATACGCCAGCAATTAATATTATTACTAATTTTCTCATCTATTTCTCTGCTATCGAGGCCGGTACTGTGGCGGCAGCATGTGATTCGTTACCGTAAAGCTTAGGGAGTATTTAAAGAGAGTTCTGTCCGTTACAGGACAGAAGTCACTATAGAGGAGATGTTTAAATATCGGGGTGAGTGTGAGTCGGGTCAAAATAAACTGAACCCAATTATACCTGTGGGTATGCATGTGTATACTTTCGTGTAAACGGTCATGTGCCACTAGATTTGTTGAATGACGTTATCAAAAAAATGGCTGCAGAGGGTTATTCGCTAGTTTAGCGGTGAGTTTCACTGAGCCCATTAAGAGTGTTGAGTAGTAATAGTAGGTAGGAATTTAAAATGAAAAAAATGAGTATTATGTTTTTACTTGTTTATGGCTTTAGCTTTTTCTCATTGGCGAATGAGTCTGAATTGATGCAAGGTTACGATTGCGACAGGCTCAATGAGCATCTAGATGATCAGCTCGTTAGCACTCCAGAGTGGAAAATTAGAGTGAGTGTTAGCAACTGGGAAGAGCATAAGGGCGTAATGCCGGAAGTAGAGGCGGCAATACCCAATTTTGTTTACCTGCTATGTGAAGAGGAGAGAAACTCTGATCGACTAGTGAAAGATATCGTTTTTGATATTTTAGACCAAGCCGCATATGAAGCACAGATCGTTTCAAATTAAAGAGTTAAATTGAGTTGATGGAAGCAATAATGGTAAAAGCCGGAAGAGCAGAGACGGTTTAAAGACGGTGAAAGCAGAGACGGTTTAAAGATGGTGCAAGCAAAGACGGGGAAAGAGGGAAAAGCGAGGAAGCGAAAAAGCGGTTTTAATCTTATTTTGTAGGTCGGGCTTTAGCCCGTCAAGCTTTTGCTTTTCCTAGCAGGACGAAGTCCGTCCTCGAAGCGAAGCGTTCTAGATTCTACAATCTCCCATTGAACACTGGTGTGTACAGTTGTATACTTTGGTGGTTAATTCCGAGTCTAGGGTGAAAAATGATAAATCTATCCAATCAGTTTGCGGGGCGCGTTGGCATGTTTGAAAATGGCGCGTTTGTTGGCAGTGGCATGGCTAACCCTTTAGGAAATAGCATCTCATTTTCTGATACTCATGGGGCTTTTGCTGGACAGGATATCGATAACGTATTCGGTGGAGTGAATCATTACGACGCCCAAGGACAATTTGATGGCTTTACTCGCCCAAACGCTTTTGGTGGTGTCGATAGATACAATGCTAACGGTCAGTTTTCCGGCTACACCGCTGATACCGCATTTGGTGCCAATAGTTATGATGCCCAAGGTGGCTTAGATACCTCTTATATCGGCGATATTGATGCTGGTGACAACTTGACCGATTCTATTTTGAACTTCATTAATACTTAGCCTATAAATCTAGCCATTAATAGCTAACCATTAATAGCAGCTAACGATTAAGAACTAAGGCAAAAGAGAGCAACTATGAATCGAATTCAGCAGCTGGAAGCCGAAGCATTTACCATCTTAGATTTACACCTTAAAAACGCATTATCCATGCCTGAAGCAGACATGGTGACGCAGATCGTTATCGGTCCACAGTGCCTATGTGAGGCGGTATGTGAAGAGATAGGGGCTGATATTCATCAATTTATTATGCTCAATGATGAGCAGTTTGAGCAGGGTTGCGCCTTTGTTGAAGGGATTATCGAAAAAGACCGTAGCTCATTGATTGGTGATGTAAGCGGTATCGTGGGCTCAGTCATTAACCCCATGGGTAAGTTTGTCCGTGACTCTGTCGGGGCGCAACTGTCTGATGATCCAATTTATATCGATCTTCGTAACATGTACCAAAGTTTTGGAATGGATATTGTCCTTGGGATCTTTAGTGAATTGCTTAATCGTGGCTACGAGCCGGAGTTACTGATTGCCGCCATGACCAGCTGGCGGGAGAGGTTAGGTTATGTTGATGGGTTTGATGAAGAGGTTGAACGAAATTTAGTTGGAGGCATCGTCTCTGGCAAAAACAACAGTGCTGAGGCAAGAAAAGCCGAGGTGGCAGGTTCTGTGGGGGGCGCATTGGTTGGTGCAAAAGTTGGCGCTGTAATGGGGTCAATTGTACCCGGTGCAGGCACTATTGTTGGCGCAGCAGCCGGAGCAAGCTTAGGTAAACACTTTGGCGGCAAGGAGTTGAACAAATGCGGCCAAAATGAAGCCGTTAGCGATGCAATTAATGAGGTTAGTAACGCCATTAGCGATGCGAGTGATGTTGCTAACGATGCTATGCACAGTATGAAGAACAAATTCAGTAAGCTTTGGGCTTAAAGGCTAAGGTGGGCCACAAGGTTGTACTTAAAGACAAGGCATGCCAAGTGTGTCTAGCCCAATCAAATCGAAATATTTAAATATAAACATACTCAAAGGGTAAATATGCTTGCTGCAGCACTGTCTTCACTTATTCTCGTTTTCGTTCTCTGGTGTAATCTTGGTTATGAGCTGCTTACTGGGCAAACAATTATTTGGTATGAGTGGGCCATAGTCGTTGCAGCCACTGTAGGGTACGGTGGTTACTATTTTAATTTGTTTCTAGGTAAAGACTAATACCATATCGCAGAAATGAAAAAGCAGGCCCAAGTTAACATTGTGCCTGCTTTTTTGTTTTTAGTGCGGGATTAGCACTGACTATATCTTCTTATGAATTTAGCGTTTAACGCTCCATATTCATCGACTTAAGCAGAACAGGGCTGTTGTAGTCAGCAACCAAGGTTTTAGCGTTAAGCCAAAAACGTCGGCGGGTTAAGAAATAACTAAATAGCACTGCTAGCATGCCAATCTCAATAAAGTTGTACTGAATGTACATTAATGCTGAGCCAACAATATGGCCTAACCCTCTAAAGTAGTTTTCACCTGCTGGTACAGTTCCCAATGCGCCATTAAGCATGGCGAATACAAACTGAATACCAACATATAGTGCGGCAGCAGCAATCAACCCCACAGGCTTTAAGTACCATTTTTTCGGCCAAGTCACGCCTAAAACTAGTAGGTATAAGCCAACAAAAAACGCCCCGCCAGCTAAGCCCTCTGCGAAAGATGGTCCATAGTACATTGCGGCCTGAGTATTGTAATATAAGCTTAAGCATACATGAGGTAGCAGCAGAGTAATGCCTAATGCCAAAGCATAGGTTTTCGCTTTACCAATATTCTTCCAGTAGCAACGTTTAACCAGTTGGTAGCTTGCAATAAATAAGCCTAACGCCATGGCATAATTAGCTAGAGGGTGGACACCAAATAGGGCAAAGTCAGCACTCAATACCGCAACAACCCATTGTGGATACTCCATAATCCCCATTCTGCCAGGCGCTTCTTTAGCAAATTCAGGGAAGAACAGTGCAATCAATATCGCCAAAGTAAAGAACAGGTAGCCATACTTGACTAATGACCCCATCATTTTAGGAATGATCCCTTTAATGCTTTGCTTTTTAAGTTGGCCAACTAAGCTATCGTAATTAGCGCCAATAGCGTCTTTGATATCGCTAGAAACCCAGTTTTCTTCTAGTAAAGCGATGCTACTCTTGGTTTCTTTGGCTTCAATAATGTCTTTAACTGCAGGCGTTGCCAGTGCTTTTACATCATCGCTTTTGCTGCCACCTCCAAGTTTTTGAGCTATTTGCCATACAGCTGGGTCGTAAATACCACCGGCATCGTGTGTACGGTATTGCTTACCGGCAAAGCACATTTTTGTGTCGATTTTGTCAATCGTCGCGGTAAATTGTAGGGTAGGTAATACCGCTGTAAAGCCATAAACAAAGGTGCAGCCATCAAAGTCGCCTTCAACATCGATCTCGGTGATATCGTTAACGCAGTGCACTACGTTTAGACCTGTACGTTTAACGAAATCGCCGGTCCACTCATGATAGTCGCTGCTGGTGTAGTACCACTTAGTGCTGCGCTTAGCTTCACCATCAATGGTGTAGCTATAGTATAAGGTGCCACTACCACCACAAGTGCCACAAGTCACGTCGCCACTCCCGGAGCAAGTGTAACAAGTGCAATTACCGGAGCCCCAACAGCTAGAGCATGATTCTGTCGTGTAAATAGTGCGTTCGCTATAGCTGTCGTACTTACTGACACTGATGCGGCCTCTGCCTCCACAAGATGTACAGTTTGTCTTACCGCGACCATTACAACTACTACATCTTACGCAGCCAGAGCCGCGGCAGTTACTGCACGTATCTCCACCTACGTAAGCATTTGGGGCTGAGTTTAAGCTGGTATTTTTGATTAAGAAGTTCTTGGAAACATCAGGTCCAAGAATCTTTAAAAAACGTTCGTTAAACAGTGGGTCTCGGCCGCTGACGTATTCCTCTGCCGCTTTGTGTGCATCAGCACTAGCTTCAGATGAGCTACCGCAATAAATCCCCGATGGGCGGCTACCACCGTGTTTATGACTGCTTACGCCAATTTCGACTCGCCAACCAAAATTGAACTTTAACTGGGCATCTTTAGCCTGTTCATCGCTGAGGACTACGGGGACATTAACCCCAGTGATTTCTTCACCATTGCTTCGAATAAAATCTTGAAACTGTTGTAACTTACTCACCTGATACTTCCTATAAAATCACTGGTTAAAGTTTGATAGTAAATTGGGTTTGATCGGCTTTTAAATACACCCATTGGCGCACTGCTTGGTATCCAGGCGCACTGACTTTGATGTCGTAGCCGCCTGGAGGCAGTTGCATTCCTGGCTGATATTTAGGCTTAATATTCATCACCGAAATTCTGGCATTATCCACATTGGTGTTAATGGTTAATGGCAGTTTTAAGCTTGGTTTAGCGGCTGTGGCTTTAGCACTAACCACCTCATCATGCTCAGGCAATACGGCTAAGTCGAAACGGTCAAGCGGCCCACTAATCCCATGGAATCCTTGAGTCATTTTCAGGGCGTTGTCGATGGATGAACCTATAGGTTGAACTAGCGGCTGAGTGACTAAAAGCCACTTTAAGGCGTAAGAGATACTGGCCGAGTCATTCTTCTCCATCTGCTCGAAGAAGTAATTCATCGCTGAGTCTTCCATGGTGTACTTGTTACCACCAATAGACAGTGGCACCACAAAAATACAAGCCAATATGGTTAAGGTGATGGCTGGTTTGACATAGGGCTTAGCCATTTTTTCATCTTTAGGTTTAGCCTGCTTAGCTTGCACTAATTCCACTAACTTCATTGGTAGCTTAAGCACTGTAAGTAGTACTAGCGCTAAGCTTATCGACATTGAAATCGGAGGAATAATCGTTGCTCGCAGCGCCGACTTACCCGTTGACTCAAATACACCACCATCAGCGAACTCAGCTTGCTGCGCTTCTAAAATATTTAGGTATTCAGTGGTTTTGCGTTGAATATTTGGCTCAATAATATGTTGTTTAAATTGGCGGTTATTCCAGTCAGCCAAAGTCGGACTCACGTATAATTCACCCATGCGTTTTTCAATACGCTGCTGAATTTCGTGGTGACGCTGGAACTGCTGCCAACTCAGATTTGCTGGCATATCCATATTTTTAGCGCTCATGTTTTTACGCCACTCAATATCAGCTTGCTGGCGGACTTTACTTGCCACCGCTTTGTCAAATGTTAAGCGGTCGGTAATAGACCAAGCAGTAGGTAAACTTAAGCCCTTTTGTTTAAGCTTTTTATTTACTTTAACGCTGGTGAGTTCGTGCACTCTAAACGTATGCAAAGAGTTAATACCGAGCGGATAACCGCCAGACTCTTTGATAAAGTCGGGTTCCATTTTCACCATCAACACATTCTTATAATGGTTAACGTCATTGGTGTACACCATGCGGTGATCTTTAAAGCCAGCATCGCCCCCTGTTGCCGCATCAACTGCCTGCATCGCTGTGTATAGGCCTAAAGTCATCACACCCGCAATGATTGAGTTTCCCACATTTTCTGTGGTTGTGACCTCTTCACGAATAAGCCAGTCGTCTGCTGGAATATAGGGAATACTTAATTTTTCTATTTCACGGTCATAGTTCTCTTGTAAACGCTCATAACAGCTATTACGGCTGTTGCCTTTTCTCTCACGGCACTCGTTACGACGTTCGAAATAGTCATAAAGTTTAGGTGCGATTTTCTGTGCTCGAGACTCAACCCTAGCTTCATAGGCCGTAACGCCTTTTTGGTATTTCTCCCAACCCTGTTTGACTTGATTCTGGGTGTCTAACCAGTATTCATCAGCGCGCTCAGGTGCGCTGTCGATTGCGCGGTTGTATTTAGCAGAACCATCGGCGTACTCTTGGTATTTACTACGTAAGGTTTGGCGGAAGTCATCATAGTCTTGGTAATGACTATCAAAGTTAGATAGGGCTCTATCACGGACAAATTTTTCCATGATCATGCGCTTTTTCTGCGATAGGTCATCAACTAGTTTATCGTCGGCATACACTAAGCCACCAAACACAGATAAAAAGGTTTTTTCAGTGCCGCTGTGAGCGGTATCTGGGTCGTAGTTTATGCCTTCAAATTGAATCGACTTTTCGATTAATGCACTACGTAATACCTGCGAGATATAAGCCTGTTGGCGCTCCTCTGCAGTTGATGCATCAATGATAAATTTATCCACTAACCACTTTTGGCCAAAGAATACTGTTGGCCACACTAGTACAGCGATTAAACTGAAATAACCGAGTGCGCGACCAACTTTCGCAACACGCTTACCGCTTAGCAGCATATCGGCTAGTAGTAAGGTTACGCCGATACCACTAATGGTTCGGCCAAATAGCTCAACGGCGCGAAGATCTTCATGGCTAGAGTTACGTCCGCCAGCAACTTCGGTTAAAGCGGCATTGAATACAGCTTCAGGAAATAGATAAACCACAGAGCAGATGAACATGGTCATCAGCCACCAAAATGGTTTGCCGGTTGCAGCGATTTGTTGTTCGATTTTTTGTTGCTTTTGCTCTTTAGCCGCACTTGATTGCTGCTGTTTTTGCACCTTCTGCAACTCTTTTTCTGCGGCGGCCATTTTAGTTTGCGTCGGCGCCGTTTTTAATAAGCCAGTGGCAAATGGGCTGTGCTTTTTATCAGTCATTGTTACTACTTGGTAGGGTTAAAATAATGGTTTGACTATTCGTGGTTTCTAGCTCTTCATCGACAATGGTTGGGAAGCCATGTGGATTACTGCCGTGAGTCAGTTTGCTTACCTTTTTAGGCTTTGCTTTAGCGCTGGCAATCGATTTAAGGCCCGAATTTAACGAGATGTAATAGCCTTCTTGTTGATAGCCTAGCATTTCGTTAAAGCGGTCAAAGTCAGCATCGCTGGGTAGCGAAGCGATATACTTACCCGAAGCGGTTAGCGGCTGATAGCGCTTTTTAGGCACGGCAGGACTAAATAGCTTTTGGCAGATCTTATAAGGTGTTGTGTCGACAATGACGCCATCAGGTAGCTTTGATTTAGATAAACGCTTTAGTTGCGACTGATGATAATCGGTGCCGTTGATCGTATAGGTATACACTTTCATGCCATAACGGTGCGCACTGTTTAGAACGCTAGTGTTTTGCATAAAACTGCGAATATCTAAGTGCAAACCTGTGTTATTACCTAGCTTGTCATTGAGCTTTTTAATACCTGCAAGTGAGGCGTAGTTTTTATAGCGAGAACGATAACGTTTAGTGCCATATTTACCGGCAAACTCGATACTATTTTGGTTATCTAAGTAGTAGTCATCGTTTTGTGCGCCGCGGCGTAGATCTGCAGTGACTTTATCGACACTGGTTGGGTGTGCACCTTGGACAAAACCTAGGTAGACGCGTGGGTTAATTCCACGAAGCTTTTCCAGCATTTCTAGATCTGATGCCGAGTAGTAAAAGCGACCCTGACCAATGGTTTGGCGCAACATATTGTCGAGCTCAACTAACTCATGGCCATTAGCTTCAGACTTAATCTCTACGTTTAGCAGTTGATCATAAGAGCGATAGGCTGCAAAGGTAGTAAAGGCCTCATAGGCAGTAATGGGTCGCCTATCCAGTAATTCATTCGAGCCTTTTTGGCGTAGCTTTAGGTTGGCATATTGTTTACGGTTCATGCGTTCAAGTTTGTAGCGCTCGCCGGTGTAATAAACCGTTGCCCGCCCAGTTTGGCTATCATGATGGTTAACCCAAGTGCCATCTTTAAGCTGCATAACGTCAATTTCAACGCTGTTATAGTTATCGATAAGTGCCGCCGCGATAGCTAGGTCGCTACTTTCTGGCATGCGAAAGTCACCACGGTGCGCCGAGATATCCAGTGGGCACTGAGCAATTGACACCATTTTGATATGGCCATTATCGCTTAGGTATAAGTTGCGATCGCCTAGTGCTAATTGAATATCGATAATATCTTCGCCATCAACTTTCACATCGAAAGGCAGGTGGCTTAATGCATGGGGGATAACCTTCGCTGGTGCAGGTGGTGTCTCGGGAGTAGATTGACAACCAATAAGAGCGAAGAGTGTAATGAGCAGTACCGCGTAACAACGACGGGCTTTCCGTAGGTAACTTGTCATAGTCCTTAAGTAGCAAGTTATTAATAATTAGCGGCTTTATACTCGAAACTTAGGTTGAAAACAATAATCGGTCAAAAGTTGGTTTTATATTAAGCTCCTGATTTGTAGCTATTTTGGGTGAGGTGCTTAATTAATGACTTTTGCAGATTGTGATATATGCATAATCTCAATTGGTCAAGAAGGAAGAGAAGGTTCTAGGTTCTAGGAAGAGCTGAGACGGTTAAAGCTGAGACGGTACAAGCTAAGACGGTTAAAGCAAAGACGATTAAGGCTAAGGCGGTGAAAGCTAAGACGGAAAAGCGGTTTTAATTTTACTTTGTAGGTCGGGCTTTAGCCCGTCATGCTTTTGATTTTTCTAGCAGGACGAAGTCCGTTCTCGAAGCGCAGCGCCCTAGGATCTTGTTTAAAGCTAAGAAAGGTCCTAGGTTCTAGGTCCTAGGTTCTAGGAAGAGCTAAGACGGTACAAGCTGAGACGGTTAAAGCTGAGGCGGTGAAAGCTAAGACGGTTAAAGCTAAGACGGTTAAAGCTAAGACGGTTAAAGCTAAGACGGTTAAAGCTAAGACGGTTAAAGCAAAGACGATAAAGCGGTTTTAATCTTTCTTTGTAGGTCGGGCTTTAGCCCGTCATGCTTTTGATTTTTCTAGCAGGACAAAGTCCGTCCTCGCAGCGAAGCGCTCTAGGATCTTGTTTAAAGCTAAGAAAGGTCCTAGGTTCTAGGTTCTAGGAAGAGCTGAGACGGTACAAGCTGAGACGGTACATGCTAAGACGGAAAAGCGGTTTTAATCTTTCTTTGTAGGTCGGGCTTTAGCCCGTCATGCTTTTGATTTTTCTAGCAGGACGAAGTCCGTTCTCGAAGCGAAGCGCTCTAGAATCTATGACCTTTAATAAACAAAAAAGCCACCTCTGTCGAGATGGCTTATTGCTGCTTTTATTAGCAAGAGTAGATGCTCCCCAGAATACCGACCGCTGGTGTAGCCCTTGAACCGTAGGTTCAAGGCGGGTAAATGAGTACCTCCTAAGGCTTCTCGGTACGAGCCGAGCTTGCACAATGTCAGTAAAACATTCACCCTGGGTTTGTAAGTATCGGCACAGGGACATTACCAGCTAGCGCATATCCCAGGGAGCAAAACTTGTGTTCGTAAACCAGTCGGGTGACCTAAATGGGCTTACGATAAATCTGTTAAAGGCTGCTGATTAAGCAAGCTCTATTATAACGAATTCTCGTCGGGTTTTGTAGAGCGTTCAACGAGCGCATCTTCAAGTGTCGACTGCAGCAAACCGATTTTATTATCCATTTGCCTAATATAATCTTGATTCTTTTGCTGTTCTTCTAACAGCTCGTAGCCGATATTTAACGCTGCCATAATGGCTATTTCTTCACGGCTAATATTGTTAGTACGCGCTTTAAGCGAGCTTAACTGCTTTTCAAGGTTGTTGGCCACATGCCTAAGCGCAGCCTCTTGTCCTTGTGGACAAGCAATAGAGTAGGTACGACCCAAAAGGGTTATGTCAATCGCCTTGCTACTCATCCCGAGAAGAATCCTTAAACCATGCACTTGAGCGGACTATATCGGTCTACATAGCAAAGTGCAACACGATCGGCGTGCAAACTGGCACTGTTTAGATTAATTGTTGTTTAGATCGCCATTGGCGTATAAACATAAACCACTTTGTACTAATAAAGTAATTAAGCGCTAACTAAACTGTTAACCTTTAGCTAATTAAGCGAGGTTAGGGATTGCTGCTTTTGTGGCTAAGCCCGCAAACTTTTACCGACTTTATCGAGTCGACTCTTGGTCGAAACCCCCACTTCTGCTAGCATGAAGCGAGTATATTTTGTGATTGGATAACACCTTATGGCTAGCCTACCTACATTGCGCATAGATAAGTTACTTGCAGCACTCAACGCCGCTGAGATTGGTCAGCACCCTGTCGAAGTTCATGGCGCACTCGTTGGACTCATTTGTGGCGGGGTAGAGCAAAACGCCTCGGGTTGGACTCAACCGCTACTTGAGCTGATGAATGACGGTCAGGCATTACCTAATGAGCTGCAAGCGTTGATTGAGGAACTGTATCAAGATGCGGTTACCCGTTTGTCAGATACTGACTTCGGCTTTAGCCCTATGCTACCGCAAGAGGAAGAGTCACTGCCTAAGCGCGTCGAAGCGCTATCCTTATGGGTACAAAGCTTCCTTACGGGCATTGCGATTATTCAGCCTAAACTTAACGAAGCATCACTGGATGTGCGTGAGGTGATCCAAGACTTGTCTGAGATCGCTCAGGTGGAGTTTGACGTTGCCGAAGACGAAGAGTCAGAGGCGGCGCTGATTGAGTTGATGGAGTTCACTCGTATGGCGGCGCTGATGTGTTACGCCGAGTTTGGTCCAGCCGTCGATGACAACGAACCAATCGATGTGGGCGTGCTTCACTAACTCGTTGATAACTAAATACCGCCATCGCCTCTAGGCATGGCGGTTTTTGTATCAGTAATACCTAAATTTATTTTGTTGTTGAGTTCATAGATCCCATGGTTAATCCTAACGAATGCGCTGGCCTTGCAACTACCGCAGAGGTTAATGAAGTTGATATCGCCATTGTTGGTGGTGCGATGGCAGGGGCGACTTTAGCCCTAGGACTGGCCCAGCTTGTACAAAAGCAGGTCGAAGAGCTTAAATTAGCGACTAGCAAGGGCTCGCTTCCCCTTAAGATCGCTCTTATCGAGACCCATAAGCCAAGCAATGAGCACCCAGGCTTCGATGCCCGCTCCATCGCTATCTCCCATGGCTCAATCTTTCAGCTAGAGCAGCTAGGTCTTTGGCAGCAGCTCGAATCCTTAGCAACACCAATTAGCAATATCCATGTTTCTGACCGCGGCCACTTTGGTATGACTGAGCTTAACAGCGAGTCATTCCATCTACCGTATCTCGGCCAAGTGGTCGAGCTTGAAGCTGTGGGTAATAAATTGTTTAGCCTGCTAGAAAAAAGTGATATTGCGCTTTATTGCCCCAATAAGTTGCAAAGCATCGAGGCATGCAGGGACTCACAATTGCTGACCCTCGAAGATGGTCAGCAGATTGCCGCTAAGCTAGTGGTTGCCGCCGATGGGGTTAACTCGAAGGTGCGCCAAGCCTTTAAGCAGCCATTAGAGCAGGTTGATTTTGGCCAGAGCGCAATTATCGCCAACATTCACACTGAGCAGCCCCATGAAGGTTGGGCCTATGAGCGCTTTACTCAAACGGGGCCTCTGGCATTACTGCCGATGGCTGACTGTAACGGTGAGTCGCGCCTCTCTTTAGTGTGGGCACTACCGCCCGATGAAGCTGAGCACCTACTAAGCGCACCAAAGCGTGAATTTATCGACAAGCTGCAGCAAGCCTTTGGCTACCGAGCCGGGCGCTTTATCGATATCGGTAACCGCTTTAGTTACCCGCTATTGCTGTCGTATATGCCGCGGCCTATCTATCATCGCACCGTGTTTTTAGGCAATGCGGCGCAAACTCTGCACCCGATTGCAGGTCAGGGGTTTAACTTAGGTCTGCGTGATGTCATGTGCTTGATAGATGTGATCCAGCAAGAGCTAGCAAAAGCGCAACTAAGTAAGCAAGCGCTCACTAATGTTGATGGCGAACCACAATCGGCCGTTGATGTGGGAAGCGCAGCATTAACTCATGCCTATCTTGAGCGTCGTAAGGCCGATAGGCAAAGCACCATGAACAATATCGAATTCTTAGTTCGCGGGTTTTCCAATGACTATTGGCCGCTGGTGATTGGCCGAAACCTCGGGCTGCGGCTACTCTCTTGGTTCCCGCCGTTAAAGACGCCAGTGGCGCAAAAGGCGATGGGCTGGGTAAAAAGTTAGCATTCAGTAAGCTGTTAACCGCATAATTCAATTATAGAAATTAAGCCGTTTTTTGAGTAAGGGTAGAAGATGTTAAGCACACAAACTTATGATGTCGCAATTGTTGGTGGGGGCATGGTTGGCCTCGCAACGGCTATTGGTTTAGCGATGGAAGGCATTAAAGTGGTGGTGATCGATGCGGGTCAAACCCAAGCGGTATCGGGGGCGCCAAAGCTCAGGGTCAGCGCTATCAACAAGGCCAGCCAACAGCTTATTACAAACTTAGGCGCTTGGCCGTACTTGGCTGCATCGAGAGTGAGTCCATACCAAAAGATGCAGGTCTGGGATAAAGACAGCCTAGGCAAAATTGATTTCGATGCCCACTCATTGAGTGAAACTCATCTAGGTTCGATTATCGAGAACGATGCCATCGCCTTTGCACTGGCCGAGCGCGCAGGTGAGTTTAGCGAGTTAACTTATATTGAAAACCAGCGTCTAGAGCGTATCGCCTTCGGCGAGCGTGAAGCTTGGTTATCATTAGACAATGGCGATAGCTTAAGTGCTGCGCTGGTGGTCGCTGCCGATGGCGCCAACTCTTGGGTGCGCGAGCAGTGCAAAATTCCAATGACCTTCTGGGATTATAACCATCACGCTATCGTTGCAACCATTCGCACCGAGCTTCCCCATGGTAGCACGGCAAGGCAAGTGTTCGACAGCGAAGGGCCACTGGCCTTCCTACCTCTATATGAAAAAGATCTCTGCTCAATCGTCTGGTCGGTGTCGCCAGAGAAAGCAGACGAGCTACTGGCATTAGATAAGATAGGCTTCGAGCGCGCCTTAACCGCAGCATTTGATGGTCGCCTCGGTATGTGTAGTCTTGAGAGTGAACGTCAGTCGTTCCCGCTACGCATGCGTTATGCCCGCCATTTTGCTCAGTCACGTTTAGTGCTAGCAGGCGATGCGGCGCACACCATCCACCCACTAGCAGGACAGGGGGTTAACCTAGGCTTTCTCGACGCCGCCAGCATTGTGGAAGTGGTGAGTGAGCTTAAGCAGCAGGGTAAAGATATCGGTGATTACCGTAATCTGCGCGACCTTGAACGCTGGCGTAAGGCCGAAGCGTTAGAGATGATCACCGCGATGGAAGGCTTTAAACGACTCTTCCAAGGCAGTAATCCACTTAAAAAGGCGATACGCGATCTGGGGTTAAATATCGTCGATAATTTTGCGCCATTGAAAACACTGTTTATTCAACAGGCGCTAGGTAACAAGAGCAACCTACCTAAGTTGTGTCGGCGGAGTGAAAATTAACAATTAATACTCATTAGTCAAGTCTAAATAAGCCTTTGGTTTCATATATTTGTTCGCATGACTAAGGTTTGCGATCTTTTTGTGTGAAAAATTTACAAATTGATAATGAGAAAAACTAATGACAAAACTGTTCGGATTAGAAAATTCTTTTGTATACAAAGTAGCGTCTCAAGGTATAATTTCGCCGCATTTTAATACCACGACATGAATCTGGTGCCAGTAGCTTACGTGAGTACCCTACACAGTACCTTTATAAAGTGCTGGGATCAGTCGAAGACTAGAAGACCCCAAAGAAGGGATAAAAATGGCTAACAAAACTGTACTTTTTAACAAGCATCTAGAATCGAACGGCAAGATGGTAGACTTCCATGGTTGGGATATGCCACTTAACTACGGTTCACAAATCGAAGAACATCACGCAGTGCGCCAAGACGCCGGTATGTTCGACGTGTCTCACATGACTGTTGTCGATGTGATTGGTGATGACGCTTGTGCCTTTTTACGCAAACTGCTAGCCAACGACGTCGCTAAGCTTAAAGTTCCAGGTAAGGCCCTATACGGCGGCATGCTTGACCATAACGGCGGCGTGATCGACGACCTTATCACCTATTACCTATCAGATACCGAATACCGCATTGTTGTTAACTCAGCAACCCGTGAAAAAGACCTAGCTTGGATCAACGAGCAAGTTAAAGGCTTCAGCGTTGAAGTAACCGAGCGTCCTGAGCTGGCGATGATCGCCGTTCAAGGTCCAAATGCCAAGGCAAAAGCGGCCACCGTATTTAACGCCGAACAAAATGCTGCAGTAGAAGGCATGAAGCCATTCTTCGGCGTGCAATCAGGCTCGCTATTTATCGCAACTACAGGTTACACAGGTGAGACTGGCTATGAAGTTATCGTGCCAGAAGCAGAGGCCGAAGCATTGTGGCAAGCCTTCCTTGAAGCCGGCATCCGTCCATGTGGCCTAGGTGCACGTGACACCCTACGCCTAGAAGCGGGCATGAACCTTTACGGCCTAGATATGGACGAAAGCGTTAACCCATTGGCTGCGAACATGGGGTGGACGGTAGCATGGGAGCCAGCGGATCGTGACTTTAACGGACGCCAAGCACTAGAAAAGATTAAAGCGGAAGGTACCGACAAGCTAGTTGGCCTCATCATGGACGCCAAAGGCGTTATCCGTCACGGCATGTCAGTATTTTTTACCGACAGTGATGGCGTTGAGCAGCAAGGTACCATTACTAGCGGCACATTCTCGCCTACACTAGGTTACTCAATCGCTATGGCTCGCGTACCTAGCAGCATTGGTGAGGTGGCTGAAGTAGAGATGCGTAAGAAGCGTGTACCAGTTAAGGTCATCGCACCGTCGTTTGTGCGCAATGGTAAACAAGCATTCTAATTTTTCTGGCTTAATACTGGCTATTTAGTCCTACTTTGTTGTTGCCAGTGCTCATTGATGCTTATCAACTGCGCGCTGGCTCCTAAAATTAGCACTAAATCTCTGCGTATTCAGCTCAGAAAATGGTTTGGCGAATATAAAGCTTATTCGCTTTATCAAGATAGCGTTATCTATTGGTCAAGTTGATACTCTTAGTTGAGGGACTTGGCCAATAGGCTAAAGTTTATGGTTTCATCAAACACTGATATAAAGTGGAAAGAGCTAAATTTGCCTACTTGAACATGATCAATGTGGCAAACGTCAAAAACTAGATGAAATCGCTGCACTTATGATGTAAAAATGGTGCCAAAATTGATATAAGCCTTATAGGCAAGTCAGTGTAACGTCTTATTAAATACAGAATTAGAACATCGAATAAGGATTTAGACCAATGAGCAATATCCCAGCTGAACTTAAATATGCTTCTTCTCACGAGTGGATCCGTAAAGAAGAAGACGGTAGCTACACAGTCGGTATCAGTGAGCACGCTCAAGAGCTTTTGGGTGACATGGTGTTCGTTGAGTTGCCAGAAGTGGGTGACGACGTTAGCGCTGGTGAAGACTGCGCAGTTGCAGAGTCTGTAAAAGCAGCATCAGACATCTACGCACCACTATCAGGTGAAGTTGTTGCAGTTAACGAAGCACTGGAAGATTCTCCAGAGCTAGTCAACAGCGATGCATTCGGTGACGGTTGGTTCTTCCGCGTGATGCCAACAGACCTTGCAGAACTAGACAACTTGCTTGATGCCGAAGGTTATCAAGCAGTTATCGACGAAGAATAAGCGTCGATGACTGACAAAGCCCCAACTCATCGCTGATTGGGGCTTTGTTCGTTATATGGCTTATGCCCCTGAATTTTGTCGGGGTATTAAGGCAATAATGGCTGGAAAAGATGACTGAAAAAATGGCTGAAACAAATGGCTGAAATAGACAAGCCAAGCCCAGTCCAAAAATAACAAGCATTCTAAAACTAAAGAGACCCGTAGCACCGCCCCCCTACAGGCAGGATACAGGCACATAGGAACTAGGTTACTCATGACCAAAGAAACCCTTACACAATTAGAGCAGCACGAATCATTTATTCGTCGCCACATCGGCCCAGAAAGCACACAGCAGCAAGAGATGCTGAACTTTGTTGGCGCGGAGTCACTAGAAGACCTTACTCAGCAGATCGTGCCAGGTTCGATTCGTCTTAACCGTGATTTAGCCGTAGGCAGTGCCTGTGGCGAAGCCGAAGGTACCGCTTATATCCGCGAAATTGCAGATAAAAATAAGGTGTTTAAAAGCTATATCGGTATGGGTTACTACGGTACTGACGTACCAAGCGTTATCCAGCGTAATGTATTTGAAAACCCAGGTTGGTACACGGCGTACACGCCATACCAGCCTGAGATCGCTCAGGGCCGCCTAGAAGCTATCCTTAACTTCCAGCAAGTGTCTATGGACTTAACTGGGCTAGACCTAGCTTCTGCATCACTGCTCGATGAAGCAACTGCAGCAGCGGAAGCGATGGCACTGGCTAAGCGTGTTTCTAAAGCCAAGAAAGCCAACATCTTCTTCGTTGCAGACGACGTGTTCCCACAAACTATCGACGTAGTTAAAACCCGCGCCGAGTGTTTTGGTTTTGAAGTTATCGTTGGCCCTGCGGCAGATGCCGTAAACCATGAGCTATTTGGCGCATTATTCCAGTACACCAACCGCTTTGGTGAAATTAGCGATCACAGCGCACTGTTTGCCGAGCTAAAAGCCAAGAAAGCCGTTGTCAGTGTTGCCGCTGATATCATGTCACTTGTGCTACTTAAGTCGCCAGGCTCAATGGGTGCAGATGTGGTGTTTGGTAACTCACAGCGCTTTGGTGTGCCAATGGGCTTTGGTGGTCCACACGCTGCATTCTTTGTGACGCGTGACGAGTACAAGCGTTCGCTACCGGGCCGTATTATTGGTGTATCACAAGATACACGCGGTAACCGTGCACTGCGTATGGCGATGCAAACTCGCGAGCAACATATTCGCCGTGAAAAAGCTAACTCAAACATCTGTACTGCACAGGTGTTGTTGGCCAACATGGCGTCGTTCTACGCGGTATTCCACGGCCCACAAGGTCTAAAGACAATTGCCTCACGCATCAATCGTCTAACTGACATTCTAGCGGCAGGTCTTACAGCTAAAGGTCTTGAGCTAGTTAACAGCACTTGGTTTGACACAATTACCGTTAAAGGCTGTGATGTAGCAGCCATTAATGCACGTGCACTAGCTGCACAAATCAACCTGCGTATCGATACTGATGGTAGCTTTGGTATCAGCCTTGACGAAACCACGACTCGTAGCGACGTTGCTCAGCTATTTGACGTTATTTTAGGTGAAGGGCACGGCCAAGATGTTGCCACGCTTGATGAGCAGATCATCAATGCTGGTAGTCAGTCTATTCCAGCAGACTTGGTACGTACTGATGCTATCTTGACTCATCCAACGTTCAACAACTATCACAGCGAAACTGAGATGATGCGCTATATCAAGCGCTTAGAGAACAAAGATCTGGCGTTAAACCACTCTATGATCTCGCTTGGTTCGTGCACCATGAAGCTCAACGCGGCAACAGAGATGATGCCAGTGAGCTGGGCTGAGTTTGGCAACATGCACCCATTCTGCCCACTCGATCAAGCTGAAGGTTACACTCAGTTAATTGAAGAGCTATCGGCATGGTTAGTTGAAATCACCGGTTACGACGCCGTTTGTATGCAACCAAACTCGGGCGCACAGGGTGAGTACGCAGGTCTATTAGCGATTAAGAAGTATCACGAGTCTCGCGGTGATGCTCACAGAAATATCTGTCTGATCCCACAATCTGCGCACGGTACTAACCCAGCTTCTGCCCAGCTTGCAGGCATGAAGATTGTGGTTACTGCGTGTGATAAAGCCGGTAACGTGGATATGGAAGATCTTAAGGCGAAGGCTGCAGAAGTAGCCGACAACCTATCTTGCATCATGATCACTTACCCGTCGACCCACGGCGTGTACGAAGAAACAGTTAGCGAGATCTGTGACATCATTCATCAACATGGTGGTCAGGTTTACCTTGATGGCGCCAACATGAACGCGCAGGTTGGTCTTACAACACCGGGTTCAATTGGTGCTGACGTATCGCACCTTAACCTACACAAGACCTTTGCCATTCCACATGGCGGCGGTGGTCCAGGTATGGGCCCAATCGGTGTTAAGTCACACCTAGCGCCATTTGTTGCGGGTCACTCAGTGGTTAAGCATGGTCGCGAGTCAGACAATAACGGTGCACTTTCAGCAGCGCCATATGGCAGCGCAAGCATCTTGCCAATCACTTGGATGTACATCAAGTTACTGGGCTTCCAAGGTCTTCGTCAGTCGACTCAGGTAGCACTGCTTAATGCCAACTACGTGATGAAGAAGCTGTCTACACACTACCCAGTGCTATACACAGGCCGTAACGACCGTGTGGCGCATGAGTGCATCATCGACCTACGTCCGCTTAAAGAAGCGTCTGGCGTTACTGAGATGGACATCGCTAAGCGTCTAAACGACTATGGTTTCCACGCGCCAACCATGAGCTTCCCTGTTGCGGGAACCTTAATGATTGAGCCAACGGAATCAGAGTCTAAGGTTGAGCTAGACAGATTCATCGAAGCTATGGTTTCTATTCGCGGTGAAATCGCCAAGGTAGAGTCTGGCGAGTGGCCAGCGGACAATAACCCGCTACACAATGCACCGCATACCATGGCCGACATCATGGACCCAGCGTTTGATTCACGTCCTTACAGCCGTGAAGAAGCCGTGTTCCCAACGGCAGCGGTTAAGGCGAATAAGTTCTGGCCAACGGTTAATCGTATTGATGATGTGTACGGCGACCGTAATCTATTCTGTGCGTGTGTGCCAATGAGTGACTACGAGTAATTTGTAATGGCTACTTAGCCTCGATAATACGGCTTCAGCCTCAGGTTTTTACTGCTCATTGACTGGAGTCAACTCCGCGGCAAAAACCATCGGCTTCATTGTCTTATCATCGGCAGTAACGCCATTATGTAAAACGCACCATCAATGGTGCGTTTTTTATTGGGGTTTTTATGGCCTACGGCCACTAAAGTCGTGAGCTTCCAGCTCACACTCGGGCAAGGAGGACTGCTCGTCCTTATCCTCCTTGCAACCTCCATAACGCCCCGACGAAATTTTCTGAGAAGCGAAAGATTCCGAGGGGAAGTTGGTGTGATCTTTTGGTAAAGTGGCACCCAGTTAATTATGGATGAGTATGCAATATGGATATTTTAGAGCAAAAAATAAAGCCGTTAGATGAGAGTGAGAATCTAGAGGTTATAAAGCAGCAGTTTCAGGTGGATATAAAGCCTGAAAAGAAGATTCATAGATTTCAAGGTGACTTAGATTCAGCGCAAAACGCAGTTAAAATAGGCTCATCTCTTAGCTCTGCAAGCTCAATATTGCACGGATTTTTGTTGATAGTATTGGCGTTGTTTTTAATAAAACTTGGAAAGGAAGGTGCTGACTTTTATGCGGTTATACCGTTGCTTATTGGAGCTGTCGGTATATTAATTTCATGGGCTATCATTTATGCCCTGTTAAGTATCGTGGTAACTAATGCGTTAACAGCAAAACATACTATTTTTCAATCGACAAAGAACTAAACAAACTGAGACATAATTACCCACAGTTTCAACAAAAGAAATAGAACTGAAATGACTAAAGCTACAGTGGCTATGCAAGAACAACTTCCGATTACGATTAGTGCCGATAGTGGCTTTTCCAGTTCGCTTAAGCCGTTATTAGTGCAGCTTGAAATGTGGCTCAACTTTCAAGCCTTAAAAGCCGATTGGTATGGCGATGAATCCTGTATCTTGGCTTTCGATTTTACCTTGGTTAGAAGCTTGGAAGAGAAAGCTCTCGACTCTAAGAATCAAAGCTGGATCGTGGAGGATGGTTACGCTTATTGCTATGACAGCGCGAGCTTAAAGACCACTGCGTTTATTGCTGTTGCTGACTTGCTTGAATCTGGTGTGGGGATTGAGCAGGCTATTAAGGCACGGTTGGTGGCGGTAGCTAATGAGGTTGCTAAGTCTGTGGCAAGAGGGCGCAGGTTATTGAGTTTGAGGTAGTGGTTTCTGGTGGTTATAGAGATGAAAAAGCGAACTGGAGAGTTCGCTTTTTGTTGGGGTTGGCGAAGTTTGCTTTGACTCCAATTATTCCTTTATTCTCTGCGTAACTCAATTTTTCCTGCCGTATTTTGACCTCTCTGCCATGCTCTATTAGTCCAGTAAGTTCCGACTAAAAGAATATGATTTTCTTCAAAACGCACAGCTAGCTTTGCCGCACCATCAAATTTACTGTCATCTGTGGGCAAAGGTTGGTCTACTACAGATTCAAAAAGGTATGATACATAGAAATTTCCATCTCTAGTGTCTTTAAAAATTTCACTTTGTACGACTGTACTCCTTTGATATTCATCTAAGGATTTTAAGCGTATATCGAAACCGATAAAATCTGCTGAAATTGACATCTCTACAGTTTTGGAAACACTGTCTCCGTTCTCATCTTTGAATGTAGATGTAATCTGTCCAACCCACTTTCCATTCAAGTTTGGACAAACATGCTTATTAAGCAAATTATCAACCTTGGGTATCAACCAAATACCTTTCCATCCCCACTTTGCTATTAACCAGATAATAAAGCTAAATATTAGAGATATTCCAGTCGCATGAGCAGCCACCTCTAACAAATTATCGAAACTAAGGTTTAATGAATAATCATCTTCGCCCAGAAAGATCAAAATTAAGGATAGAAAT